>UQRW01000033.1 GCA_900543515.1 uncultured Collinsella sp. | reverse complement strand
TGGATGGATCCCAAGCGCGCCGGCCGTCGTTTTTCTGTGCTGCCGTTTACTCGGCGAGCTGCTTTAGTACATCACAGGCGATTTCGACGGCATCGTCGATGCAGCCGGGGCAGCTGCGAAGCGGACCCTTGTCCGATCCGATGCCCTTGAGCGTGCCGCAGACGGTCGTCGTGTTCTTCTCGCCAAAACGCTTGGCGATTTCGCGCGACAGCTTGTAGGTCTGGCCCTTGGTCTTGGGGTTTTCCATGCCGTCGCTCATCACGAAGCCCATGATGGCCACGGCGCCCGAGATGGCGCCGCAGGTTTCGGTCATGCCGCCCATGCCGGCACCAAAGCCCTCGGTGAGGGTAAAGGCGATCTGGGGGTCGAGTCCGACGGCAGGCGCGAGGGTGCAGGCGACGGCCTGGGCGCAGTTAAAGCCGCGGGCGTGGTATTCGGCAGCCTGAGCCTGACAGGCGTTGATGTCGAGCTGGGCCGTATCGATTTGCTTCATCGTTGTCTCCTTGGTTACGGTGTACTCGCCTATGGTACCCGTGACGGTGCATGTAATCATCGAGAGCTTCATGTATGCCTCATTTTTATCTATCGAGCAAATGCCCAAGGCTTGAGATAAAACCCTTGATTAATTAGTCCCATAACCTACCTTTGGGATGGGTTGAGAGGGGTGCAGGGTAGCGGTATCGTGAACCGAATAAAACTAAAACCCAGGCAAGGGAGCAAGATATGAGCGAGCAGACTATCGGTACCACATGTGTTCAGGGCGGCTACCGCCCGGGTGACGCGGAGCCGCGCCAGGTGCCTATCTACCAGTCCACCACGTGGAAGTATGATACGTCCGAGCATATGGGCAAGCTGTTTGACCTGGAGGAGTCCGGTTACTTCTACAGCCGCCTGCAGAACCCCACGTGCGATCTGGTTGCTGCCAAGATCTGCGAGATGGAGGGCGGCACCGCTGCGATGCTCACGAGCTCGGGCATGGCTGCGAACTTCCTCGCCATCTTTAACGTCGCCGGTGCCGGTGATCACGTGGTTGCGTGCTCTGCCATCTACGGCGGCACCTACAACCTGCTGGCTCACACTATGGGCCGCATGGGCCTGACCTGCACGTTCGTCGCACCCGACTGCACCGATGAGGAGCTGGAGGCCGCTTTCCAGCCCAACACCAAGCTCGTCTTTGGCGAGACCATCGCTAACCCCGCGCTTGCCGTGCTCGATATTGAGCGCTTTGCCAAGGCCGCGCACGACCACGGCGTGCCGCTGATGGTCGACAACACCTTCCCGACGCCCGTGATGTGCCGTCCCTTTGAGTGGGGCGCCGACATCGTCACGCATTCCACCACCAAATACATGGATGGTCACGCGGCCTATCTCGGCGGCGTGATCGTCGATCACGGCCAGTTTGACTGGATGGCGCATGAGGACAAGTTCCCGGGTCTCACCACGCCTGACGAGAGCTATCACGGCGTGACCTATGCCGAGAAGTTCGGCCGCGAGGGCGCCTTTATCACCAAGGCCACCGCGCAGCTTATGCGCGATCTTGGTCCCATGCAGAACCCGCAGGCGGCATTCTTCCTGAACAGCTCGCTCGAGAGCCTGCACGTGCGTATGCCGCGCCACTGCGAGAACGGCCTGGCGGTCGCCAAGTTCCTGCAGAGTCACCCCAAGGTGCGCTTTGTGAGCTACCCGGGCCTGGAGGGCGACAAGTACTACGACATGGCTCAGAAGTACATGCCCAACGGCACCTGTGGCGTCGTGAGCTTTGGCTTTACCGGTGGTCGTGCGGCGGCCGAGACCTTTATGAAGAGTCTGAAGCTCGCCCAGATTGCCACGCACGTGGCCGATGCCCGCACCTGCTGCCTGCACCCGGCAAACGCCACCCATCGCCAGATGAACGACGAGGAACTCATCTCCTGCGGCATCTCCGCCGACATGGTGCGCCTGTCGTGCGGCCTCGAGGACACGGCCGATCTGATTGCCGACCTTGAGCAGGCGCTCGAGCAGTGCTAGGCTAACGTGCGTGCGAGGCGTGGGGCGGCTTTTCGGCTGACGACGTCCTCATAGTTCCGATTCCGTAGGCGGGACCCCGATCGTGACCGTTTGTAGGCGATTGGGGTCCCGTTTTTGCGTTGCACGATAGAAAGGATATACATGGAGAAAACTGCCGAGCAGCTGCGCCGCGAACACATTGCCCTGGAGGGCGACACCCACGGTAAGAATAAATGGGCGATTCTGTTCACCGTGCTCGCCATGACCTTTATGGCGTGTCTGGATGCGAGCATCGTGACGGTGGCGCTCCCAGTGATGCAAAAGGAGCTGGGGGTGGGTCTCGACCGCATTCAGCTCGTGAGCTCGGCGTATCTGCTCGCGACGTGTGTCGCCATGCTGCCGTTTGGTCGCTTGGGCGATGTGCGCGGCAAGGTGAATGTGTTCCAGCTTGGTGTGATCGTCTTTACGGGTGGCTCGCTGCTTTGCGGGCTTTCGGCTTCGCTCGAGGTGCTTATCTTGGCGCGTTTCGTGCAGGGCATTGGCTGTGCCGCCGCGATGGCCAACAATATGGGCATCATCACCGAGTCGTTTCCGGCGCGTGAGCGCGGTCGTGCCATGGGCATTCTGGCGACCTTTGTGGCTCTTGGCATGATGTGCGGCCCCGTGCTCGGCGGCGTGCTGGTGGCGAGCTTTCCCTGGGAGAGCATCTTCCTCATCAACCTTCCCATTGGCGTCATCTCGTTTATCGTGGGACTCTACACTCTGCCGCATGTCAAGCCGGAGGCTGGCGAACGCCCTATGCCGTTGACAGAGGCGGCGCGTCGCTGCTTTGCGAGCTCGGCTTTCACGATTAACCTGGCTTGCATGCTTATCGTGTTCGTGGGTATCGGTGCCTCCGAGTTTGTGCTGCCGTTCTACTTTCAGGATGCCCACGGCTTTAGCTCCGATATCTCCGGCCTGTTGTTTTTGGCGATGCCGGTCGTGAATGCCTTTGTGGGCCCGCTTTCGGGCTCGGTGTCCGACCGTGTTGGTTGTGAAGCGCCCACGGCCGTTGGCCTGGGCGTGTACGTGTGCGGTCTCTTTGCGGTGAGCACGCTTGACGAGCACTCTTCCATCTTGATGATTGTGTGCTGCGTCGCGTTTATGTCGTGCGGCACGTCGATCTTCCAGAGTCCCAATAATTCGCTGTATATGGGTTCGGCTCCGCGTGAGGCGCTTGGCTTTGCGGGCAGCTTGAGCAGCTTGGCGCGCTATGCGGGCATAGCGCTGGGTATTACGGCGGCGTCGCGCATCCTGTATGGACAGACGAGCGCGGCGATGGGCAAGACGGTCACGAGCTATGTGGCGGGTCGTCCGGACGTGTTCCTCTTTGGCTTCCGTTTGGTATTCTACGTGCTGATGGCCGTTGCTACCGTGGGCTTTGCGCTCACATTGGTACGTTTGGTGAGGACGCGCACCCGGCATTAGCGTGTTGGGAGGCTGTCTGCCACGAATCGGGCCTATCTACTGGTCTTGCAGCTTTATGGTGCGATGTGGCTTGTGGGGCGGGCGGGGGTCGGTCCGTGGTAGACTATCGAACAACGTTTATTAATCGCGCGGTATCGTTGCCGCGAGAAGGGGTTGCGCCATGCAGGAGCTTGAGGATCGTATTCGCCATGACGGCATCGTAAAGGCCGGTAACGTCCTTAAGGTTGATGCCTTCCTCAACCACCAGTGCGACGTTGAGCTGTTCGACCACATGGGTGCCGAGTGGGCCCGTCTGTTCGAGGGTGTCGAGATCAACAAGATCCTGACGATCGAGGCTTCGGGCATTGGTATGGCCTGCATCGCGGCTCAGCATTTTGGCGGCGTGCCGGTGGTCTTTGCCAAGAAGGCCCAGTCCATCAACCTTGACGGCGAGCAGTATGCCACGACCATCTATTCCTTTACCAAGCAGAAGGAGTACCCGGTTATCGTGGGTAAGCGTTTCCTGTCCGAGGGCGATAAGGTCCTGATTATCGACGACTTCCTGGCCAACGGCTGCGCGCTTGAGGGCCTTATTAAGATCTGCGAGGCTGCGGGCGCCGAAGTTGCCGGCATTGGCATCGCCGTTGAGAAGGGCTTCCAGGGCGGCGGCGATAAGCTCCGTAAGCGCGGCTTCCGCGTTGAGAGCTTGGCCCGTATCGCCGATATGGACTGCGAGAACGGCGAGATCACCTTCGCCTAAGCGCGCAACACAAGCGATTGGTATGCGATGTGACAAAGGGACTGTCCCTTTGTCACATTTTTTGTATGAGGGGAGGTGCTGATATGGATGAGAACAAGATGGAATGGCGCGAGTATGCGCGCTATGCCGAGATGTCGGTCGAGGAGTTGGCGCGCGATTGCGAGGTGCAGGTGTTTCGCGCGACGGGTCCGGGCGGACAGGGCGTGAACACGACGGACTCGGCGGTACGCATGAAACATATCCCTTCGGGGATTACCGTGACGGCGCGCGAGAGCCGCAGCCAGTTTCAGAATCGCAGCTGCTGTCTGCGTAAGCTGAGGGCAGAGCTTGAGCGTCGCGGGCGTCCACCGCGCCGACGCGTAAAGACCAAGGTGCCTCAGCGATCGCGCCAGCGCAGGCTCAACGACAAGCACTTCAACGCTATCAAAAAGGCCAACCGTCGCAAACTGGGCAGCGACGAATGATCTTCTCAATACGTTGCGGTGAAATAGGGACTGTTTTGCGGCTTTTGCTGCATAAACAGTCCCTATTTCACCGCAACTTAGGTGGGGTTAGCGGGTGGGATGCCAGACGTGGAGGACGCCGGCAAGGATGTCGACCTCGATGCGCGAGGCGACAACGGGCTCGCCGTCGGCCTGGATGGGGTAGTCGGGCTCCTCAAAGGTGAGCTCGACATGGCGGCAGCGGCGCATGCGAACCGGCGGCAACTTGGTATGGTGGCCGTCCTTGGCCGAAAGAAACATAGGCAGGGCAACCGCACGCGGAACGGGGCCGCAGGCGTAGCAGACGTCGAGTACGCCGTCGCAGGGGTCGGCATCGGGGCAGATGCGATAGCCCGAGCCATAGGTAGGACCCAGCTGAATTGCCATGATGATCGCCCGCACGCGCTCGGCGGGCGCGCCATCAAAGCTGATGGTCATGGGGTAGTTGCGATAGCGCAGGCCAAACTGCTCAAGTCCCGATAGGGTGTAGAGCGGAGCGCCGGCGAGGCCCGTCTTTTTGCGCAGCTCGGTGGTGCCCAGGCCGATGGCGGCATCGATGCCGACCGAGAGCGTCTGGTCGTAGTACTCAACGGTAGCCTCTCCGCTGCCGCTCGCAGGGCTCCACGAGCGAATGCGCCCGATGTCCTGACGCTGCAGCTCGCAGGTGAGCAGCGCGCCAAAATCCTTACCGGAGAAATCGTCGATGCCGAGCGTTTGGGCAAAATCGTTGCCAGAGCCCACGGGTAGGATGGCAAGAGCGGGGCGGGTGTCCTCCTCTTGCGTCATAAGCCCGTTGACGACCTCGTGAATCACGCCGTCGCCGCCAAGGGCGATAACGGTGCGATAGCCCTGGGCCTGTGCGGCCAGCTCCTTGGCGTGTCCCATGCGCTCGGTTAGCACCAAGTCAAACTGGGATGCGCGTGCAGTCATGTCCAAAAAGCGTTGCAGGCGCTCGGCAACTTCGTGCGCCGCACCCGACTGGGCGGCTGGGTTGGCGATGATGAGCGTGCGGCCAAAATCAGTTGCGTGCATGGGGCGACTCCCGGCGTATGACGTGACGGTGCGGTCGCGCTCAGGTCGAATTGCCCCCGATTGTGGCTGCACGTCGAATACTTACGTCTACTCTATCAGGTCGTTGTGGCGCTCGATAGCATCCGCTACCGTACCGCCCTCATCCACAATAAGCGAACGGCGCTTGGGCGAGATGATGCGCTGGGCGGGGTACACGCCGCGGTGTCCGGCAGTTAGGTAGCTGATAAAGGCAACGATGACAAAGAACCCGGCTGCCGTGCCGTGGAACAGGTCGATGGCCATCATGCAGGTGGTGATGGGCACGTTGAGGCCGGCACAGAACACGCCGAGCATGCCGAGAGCCGCCAGAAAACTGGGGTCGATTCCGACGAGGCAACCGATCCAGCCGCCGAGCGCCGCACCGATGCCAAACAGGGGCGTGACCTCGCCGCCTTGGAAGCCCGCACCCAGGGTAAGCGCTGTGACGACCAACTTGATGGCTGCGTCTGCCAGGGTGGTGTTGCCGGCAAATCCGGCGCCGGAAAGCCACGTGGAAAGGCCGGCGTAGTCCCAGGCGTCGAGAAGGGCATAGGCGGCCAAAACCACGAGTGCGCCTATGAGTGCGCGAACGAGGTAATTGGTGATAAAGCGACCGTAGAGGCTCTTGACGGTTCGAACTGACCAGGCAAAGAGGCGTGCCGTCAGACCGAAGATAATGGCGCTGATAACAACGATGACAACCGTCCGTGGTGTCATGTTGGGAACGCTGGCGATGACATTCGCTTCGTACTCGGTACCCAGGGCGAGTGATGTAAAGTAGCCGGTAAACGAGGCGACCAGGCAGTAGATGCCCGCGGTGTAGTCGATCTTGCCGATAAAGCACATCTCCATGCCAAAGAAAGCTCCGGCAAGGGGCGAACCGAATACGGCGCCAAAGGCCGACGAGATGCCGGCGAGCATGAGGTCGTGGTGGTCATGCTTTTTGAGGTGGGCGAGGCTCGAGATGTTGCTGGCGATGGTGCCGCCAATCTGCACCGCAGCTCCCTCACGACCGGCCGATCCGCCGGTGAGGTGCGTGAGCGTGGAGCAGACGAAGGTGAGGACGGCCATGCGCATATGGATGAGGCGTGTGCCCAGAGCGGAGTCGATGACCAGGTTGTTACCGCGTTTGGCGGCAAGACCGTGGTTTTTGTACACCCATGCGGTGGCAACGCCCACAACGGGAAGCAGCGCGTAAATCCACGCATGGTGCTCGCGATAGTCAGTCGCGATATTCAACGAGGCCAAAAACGCCCAAGCGGCAACGCCCATGGCGAGCGATACGGTGACGACGAGCACGAGCAACTTAGTGCTCGCTAGTAGGTTGCGGGCGTTGCGGCGCGTGTCGGCAGCCAAGAGATGCTCGGAGCGGGTAAGTTGATGCCTGCCTGCCGTGATGACGTCATTAAGGGAGAAAAAACCGCCGTCGTCGAGCGGCTGGAAATGATCCTGCGCTTTGTTTGCGCTTTCGGGTTTGTCGTTATGAGCCATACGTTCCTCTTTTAGGTTGCAACGCAAGCAATTATAAAACGCGGTAAACGCGACGAGCCGGTGGGTTGGTTTCCATTCTGTTTCGCGGCCTGCAACCGACAGGTGTATTTGCGGGTACAGGCCGAGTCGCGGCCGTGCATCGGGGGATTATACTGAGAAAAGCATAAAGAATCGGCGCCCCTGTTGTGCGCCGTGGCATTAAGAGGTGCATATGGCAGAGAAACTCATTCCACTGGAGGACGCGCAGTCGATTGTCCTGTCGCACGTTGCTCCGACGGATCTCATCGAGATTCCCGTGTGGCAGGCCGCCGGTCTTCCCTTGGCCGAGGACGCGGTGGCCGATATCGACATCTCGCCGTTTGCCAACAGCGCTATGGACGGATATGCCGTGCGCTCGGCGGACTTGGCGCAGGCATCTGGCGAGGCGCCGGTGACGCTCGACGTTATCGGACACGAGGCCGCGGGCCATGTGTTTGAGGGCACAATCGGCGCGGGCGAGACAGTCCGCATCATGACGGGCGCGCCGGTACCCGAAGGTGCCGATGCCGTGGTGAAGTACGAGATCGTTGATGTGCTCGACGGTGACGGCAACGAGGGCTCGCGTGTGAGGTTCTCGGCGCCGGCCAAGGTGGGGGAGAATGTTCGCTCTGCCGCCGAGGAGGCCCATGCCGGCGATGTTGTGATGCACGCCGGCGAGGTTGTGGCTCCGGCGGGCGCCGGCCTGCTGGCGAGCGCCGGGTATGCGAACGTGAAGGTGCATGCCGCTCCGCGCGTGGGCATTATCTCGCTGGGCACGGAGCTGGTCGCGCCGGGTGAGCTGCCGGCGCGCGGTCAGATTCGCGATTCCAACTCCTCGGCGCTGATGGCCGAGGCGCTCGATGCCGGCGCCGAGCCCGTGTTCTACGGTATTGCGCCCGACGATGAGCAGGCGATTGGCGAGCTGGTGCATCGCGCCACGCGAGAGTGCGATTTTGTCATTACGAGCGGCGGCGCCTCGGCGGGCGATTACGACTACGTGACGGCGCTCGTCCGGCGCGAGGGCGTGGTGCTGTTCGATCGCATCTCGATGCGTCCGGGCAAGGCCATCACGTTTGGCTTGCTCGGGGGCAAGCCCTACCTAGGGCTTTCAGGCAATCCGGCCGCGGCGTATGTGGGCTTTGAGATGCTTGCCCGTCCGGCGATTCGCAAGATGCGCGGCTTTGCCGAGGGCGTGCGTCCCGTGCAGCAGGCGACGCTCACGCACGGCGTGAAAAAGCGCCAGGACCGACGCTTCTTCGATCGCGCCACGGTTTTGCGCGACCCCGAGACCAGTGAGCTGTTGGTGACCGAGGCCAAGACGCAGAATTCGGCGCTGCTCGGCACGATGCAGCGGTCCAACTGCCTGCTGCGTATTGACGAAGGACCGTGCGAGCTCAAGGCGGGCGACGTCGTGGATGTCGTGCGTGTCGACCTGCCCGAGGGCACGGTGTTGTAGGAGGAAGACTATGGAGTTGAAGATTTCGATCGTGACGTGCTCGGATACGCGCGATCTTGCTCAGGACGAGGCTGGAGCCGCACTCGAGGAACTTATCGAGGCGCAGGGCTGGACGGTCGTCTCACATGTGGTCGTGCGCGACGACGCCAGCGAGATCGGTGATGCCATTGTGGAAGCTGCCGATGAGTGCCACGCCAATGTCGTGCTCACCTGTGGCGGCACGGGACTTTCGATGCGCGACGTGACGCCCGAGGCGACGCGTGCCGTCTGCGACCGCGATGTGCCGGGTATTGCAGAGGCAATCCGCGCGTACTCCATGACCAAGACGCGCCGCGCTATGCTCTCGCGCGCCGTGTGCATGCAGCGTGGGCATACGCTTGTCATCAACTTTCCGGGATCCACGAAAGCGGCCCGCGAAAGCTGGGAGGCCGTGAGCGATCAGCTGGAGCATGCGGCCCAAATGACGGCGGGCGGCGGACATACCAAATAAGCGGTTTACCTGCGGCGGGGCGACCTGAACGGCTGCTCCGCCTTTGTTTTCCGCCGAAGCGACGCCGAGGTGCACGGCAACTCGAAACTATATTCTCTAGCGAGAATAATTTCTCATTATCATTATTCGCGCGGAAGTATAATCTAGTAACAGATTAAAGCCTGCGGCGGGGTGCCCGGGCATAGCGTTCGAAAGGGTTGAATATGTTCGATATGGTTTCACGCCGCGGTTTTGTCTCGCTTTCTGCTGCCGCTGCCGCCGGCCTTGGCCTTGCCGGCTGCTCGGGCAACAAGACGTCCGAGCCCGCTGGTTCCGATGCCGGCTCCGTCAAGTCTTCCTCTAAGAAGAAGGCTGTCGAGCTGCAGGTCTTTGCCGCTAACTCGCTCGAGAAAGCTCTGCCCGAGGTTCAGGAGCTCTACACCGAGCAGACCGGCACCACGTTTGCCGACACGCAGTTTAAGGCGTCTGGCGACCTTGTCGAGCAGATGCGCGCCGGTGCCGCCGTCGACGTGCTCATCACGGCCTCCAAGGGCACCATGGACGACGCCGAAGCCGCCGAGCTCGTCGATGCCGACACGCGTGAGGACATGTTCGTCAACGACCTCGTGATCATTCGCGCCGAGGGCTCCGATACTAAGGTCGAGGCCATCGCCGACGTCGCGAATCTGGACGGTAAGATTGCCATCGGCGACGCCAAGACCGTCCCCGCCGGCAAGTACGCCAACCAGGCGCTGGCTTCCGTGGGCCTCTATACCGGTACCGAGGGCGACGACGGCGAGTACGCGCCCGAGCTCGCCGACAAGGTAGCCCTGGCCGACAAGGTCGGCACCGCTGCGTCTTACGTCTCTACAGGCGACTGCGTGGCGGGTTTTGTCTACAGCTCCGATATCTTCCGCTACGACGGCATCGAGGAGGCCTTCGTGTGTCCTGAGGATTCGCACAAGCCCATCGTGTACCCGGGTGCTGTCGCCGATGGCTCCGAGCACGCCGACGAGGCCAAGGCGTTTATCGACTTTTGCCTGTCCAACAAGAAGGCTCAGAAGATTTGGGCTAAGTACGGCTTTGAGCTTTCCGCGTAGTGCGGCTTGGCGCGATAATTCCATCGTTTTGTGTTTCACTCCGTCCTTGTATTCGCTTGGAGCTTTTCGTGCTTAATAGATTTCGCATGCTTGTCGCCTGTGCTTTGATCTTCGCGCTTTGCTGGGTGCCGGGATTTGCGTTTGCTGGGGACGCTGAGGATGGGTCCCAGGTTGCTGCGACCGCTCATGGGCTTTCCTATGGGATCGAGGGTTTTGAGCGGTTGGCCAAGGGGACCGCTCGTGCCATGGAGGGCCAGCCTGAGGGCTACCGGTTTCCCGTTGACGAGGACGTGGACCTTGTAGTGGCGCCTGCTGCCGATCGCGTTGTGGTGTGGATATCGCCCAAGGCGGTCGAGAAGTATGGGTTGGATCCGCAGGATAACGAGTGCGTATCGGGTCTCAAGGCCCTCGTCTGTAAGCTCGACAGCGCAAACTGCATGGGAGGTGCGCAGCTAGGGGACGTGAATCTTCCTTGGTATGTCACGGCGGAAACAACGTTTGATGCCGGTGGGTATACCTATGGCTTTGACGAGCGCGGTGCGGATGGGGACCGCTATGTGGTGATTGCATCAGCCTCGGGTGATGCCAAGGGCGGCGCGCGTTGGCTTGATAGCGCTCAAATGGTAGAGGCGTCGTCTGTCATGTTGCGGGATGAGCAAGGGCCCTTGACCTCTCTGGTCTCCTTTTTGGGCGACATCGACTATCGCCCGTTTTGGGTGTCCATTAAAACGAGCGGCCTTGCCCTGGTGATCTCCCTTGCGCTGGGCCTGTTCGCCGCGTGGAAGACTATGGGTACCTCGAGTCGCATCAAGGGCCTGCTCGACTCGGTCTTTACCATCCCCATGGTGTTGCCGCCCACGGTCTGCGGCTTTTTGCTGCTTATGCTGTTTGGTCGCTCGACCGGGGTGGGCCAGTGGCTGATTGCGCACGGCGTCTCGATTGTCTTTACGTGGCCGGCGGCGGTGATCTCTGCCGTGGTGGTATCGTTCCCCCTGGTCTACCGTACGGCGCTCGGCGCCTTTGAGAGCCTCGACACGCAGATGCTTGACGCCGCGCGTACCCTGGGATGGTCCGAGCGTCGCATCTTTGCCAAGCTTATGATGCCGCTTGGGTGGCCTTCTATTGCCGCTGGTACGGTCCTCGCCTTTGCCCGCGCGATGGGAGAGTTTGGCTGCACGCTGTTCTTTGCGGGCAACTACGCCGGCATTACGCAGACCATCCCCATTGCGATTTACTTTGAGTGGATGGGCGGCAACACCTCGGTGGCCCTCTTTTGGGTCGCCGTTGTGATTGCGTTCAGTTTCCTGGTCATCCTATTCATCAACATGTACACGGCGCATTCGCAAAAGTATCGCGAGCGGGGCCTTTCCCGTGCGGAGCGCAAGCGGATCAAAGATCTTGCCGGACAGGGCGATTCGCTCGACCCGGCGGGCGGCGATGCCTTGCGTATCGATCGCGAGGCGCTGGCCGAGCTCATGCGCGATGATGCCGCTTTGCAGGGAGGTCGATAGGCCATGTCGCTCGTTCTGGATATCAAAAAGCGCTATCCCGGGTTTATGCTCGACATGCAGCTTGAGGCCGGCGAGGATCGTGTGGCGCTGCTCGGTGCCTCGGGTTGCGGCAAGAGCTGTACGCTGCGCTGCATCGCCGGCGTGGAGACGCCCGACGAGGGCAAGATCGTCGTCAACGGCGTGACCTTTTTTGACTCGGCGGCGGGCATCAACCTGTCGCCCCAGGAGCGAAAATGCGCCCTGCTGTTCCAAAACTATCAGCTGTTTCCCAACATGACGGTGGCCGATAACGTATGCGCCGGTGTAAAGGATGCGGGCGACGCCGCCGCGCGCAAAAAGCTCGCCGAGCGCTATCTGGGCATTTTCGGTCTGTCCGATTTTGCCGACCGCTATCCCGCGCGACTCTCGGGCGGGCAGCAACAACGTGTGGCGCTTGCCCGCATGGTGGCGGCGCATCCGGGCATTTTTATGTTCGACGAGCCCATGAGCGCACTCGATTCCTATCTTAAGAGCGCCCTCGAACAGAACATGCTCGACCTGTTCGATGTATGCAACCGCACCGTGCTCTACGTGAGCCACGACATCGACGAAGCGTGCCGCCTGTGCGGGCGCATCTGCGTGATGCACGACGGACATGTGGAGGAGATCGGCTCCGTCGAGGACGTGGTCCGCCGTCCGCAGACGCTGGCGGCACTGCGCCTGACGGGCTGCAAGAACACAAGCCGGGCGCGCAAGATCGGCGACGAAGAAGTTGAGGCCCTCGACTGGGGCATGACCTTTAACGTGGGTCGCGAGGTTCCCGATAATGCAGCGTACCTGGGCATTCGCGCAAGCTACTTCCATGTTGACAATCGCGCGGAGCGGGGACGCAACAGCTATGATTTGCACGTGGCCCGTGTGAGCGATTCGCGCTTTGAGCGGCTGGTGCTGCTGGACGTGCCGCGTGCTGATGCGCCCACGCGTTTGCAGTGGAAGGTGAATAAGGTGAGTGTACCCGTGGAAGAGCTGCCGCAGGCGGGTGAGACTCTGCGCATGCATTTTGATGCAAGCAGGATTCATCTCGTTTGCCGATAATGCGGGGGCGATGCGGTCGAGGAGGTAGTCCTCGACCGCTTTGTTTTCACTTCGCCGTTCGCCGATTTCTACATGACTAAACCTTATCTGTCTGATAATTAATTATCAGACAGTGAGATGCTCACATCTCGACGCTGTCGTACGCATGTCGGCGGTGTTCGTCTGGACGACAACCGTTGATATAGTTACCTTCGACGAGAAAAGGAGGGCGCGCTGATGCCGCAGAAGACATATTCGCGTCGCGTTGCGGCGCGCGCCCTGTATATGGCTCGGAGCCGCATATGAGCAGGTATGTTCACGGCTCCGGGAGAGACGACGCGCAACTAAATAATCGACCGCAAAGCAGGTTCCCCAAAATTCCGGGTTTAGGCGCGGCTGGGTTTTCGCCACCCACCGTGCAGCAATACCGTAGCTATTCATTTTTGGTTCGAGAGGGGAACCACCATGGCTGAAGAATTCGATTTCCATCCGATGTGGGAGAGCCTCGGCATGAATCTTGCCGACCACGACATGCTGCTGGGCGCCGTGGGCCAGATGTACGGCGATATGTTCCTGACGCAGAACAATAGCCCCAAGTCCACGTCCTACCTGGATTTTGTCTCCACCAACATCCACAGCGGCCGAATTAAGGAGATGCTCGACAAGAAGGAGGCCGGCGAGGCCACCAAGATTGTTGGCAGCTTCTGCGTCTACGTGCCCGAGGAGATTGTGCTCGCCTGCGACGGTATCCTCGTGGGTCTGTGCTCGGGTGCCGATTGGGCAACCGATAAGGTCGAGGAGCACCTGCCGCGCAACACCTGCCCGCTCATCAAGAGCTTTGCCGGCTTTAAGCTGGGCGAGGTCTGCCCCTACATTGAGTCGAGCGACTTGGTGGTGGGCGAGAACACCTGCGACGGCAAGAAGAAAGCCTACGAGTTCTTTGCCACGCAAAAGAACATGTACGTCATGGATATTCCCAACGTACACGACGAGTCGACGCTCGTGACCTGGAAGGCCGAGGTCAAGAAGCTCGCCGCCAAGATCGAGGAAGAGTGCGGCGTCAAGATTACGCCCGAGGGCCTGAAGGCTGCCATCCACGCCGTCAATGAGAAGCGCCGCGCCCTGCAGCGCCTCGCTGCGACCCGCGCTGCCGACCCTGCGCCCATCAGCGGTCTCGACAGCCTGCTGACCGTTCAGGCCGCCTTTATGGACGACACGCCGCGTCTGACCGGAGCCATTAACGATATGGCGGCTGAGTGCGAGCAGCGTGTCGAGGCCGGCGAGGGCGTGACGCCCAAGGGGACCAAGCGCATCCTGTACACCGGTACGCCCATGGCCGTGCCCAACTGGAAGCTGTTCAACCTCATCGAGAAGGCCGGTGGCGTCGTGGTGGGCGAGGAGTCCTGCACGGGCTCGCGCTACTACAAGGACCTGGTCGATGAGTCCGGTGAGACGGTTGACGAGATGCTCGACGCCATCGCCGAGCGCTACTTTAAGATCAACTGCGCCGTCTTTACGCCCAACGACCAGCGTATGAAGGACATTGTCCAGATGGCCAAGGACCTGCATGCCGACGGCATCGTCGACGAGGCCTTGCAGTTCTGCACGCTCTACGAGATGGAGTCGTTTGCCGTGGAGAAGGCCGCCGAGGAGGCCGGCATTCCGTTTATGCACATCACGACCGACTACGCCGGCGAGGATGCAGGCCAACTGCAAACCAGGATTGAGGCTTTCTTGGAAACCATTTAGGGCTATCCGGTCCAGCGGCTTCCCCAGGCACCCGATCTTGCCGTTCAAACCATCGCTTGCATACCAAAGTACGCGGCGCTCCTCTTTCACGGCAACCTCGGGCACCTGGGAAAGCCGTTTCCTTGGTTGGTTAAAAGGTTTGTTAAGGAGTTATATGTCGGAAAATATTGAGCAGCCGTTGCCGTCCACGTTTGAGGAGTTCAACGAGCAACGCAAGGCGGCGTTTATTCGCGTCAAGGATTATAAGCAGGCGGGTAATCGCCTGGTCGGTTTTCTGTGCAGCTACACGCCGCTCGAGATTATCGATGCCGCGGGGGCTGCGAGCGTGGCGCTGTGCGGCACGTCCGACGAGGTGATTCCCGAGGCCGAGAAGGTGCTGCCGGCAAGCCTGTGCCCGCTCATCAAGTCTACGTATGGTTTTGCCTATTCGCAAAAGTGCCCGTTTACGTACTTTAGCGACATGATCATCGGCGAGACCACCTGCGACGGCAAGAAGAAGATGTACGAGCTACTCAACGAGCTCAAGCGCACGCACATTCTGCATCTTCCGCAGGGTCGCGATCGCGCCTACGAGCGTGAAGGCTGGTACGAGGAGTGCCGCCTGCTCAAGGAGGAGCTCGAGGGCTTCTACGGCATCACGATTACCGACGATGACCTGCGTGCTGCCGTCCGTCGTCGCAACCGCTTGCGTGCGGCTCAGCTCAAGATGTTTGCGCTGCAGGCCAACCAGCCGGCGGCCATGAGCGGCATCGACCTGATGAGCACTATGTTTGCCGGTACGTTCAGCTTTGATATCGAGGCCTATACGCAGCAGCTGGAGCAAAAGGTCGCCAAGCTGCGCGAGGCCTACGACGCGGGCGAGCGCCCGGTTGCGGCGGACGCCAAGCGCATTCTGATCACCGGTTGCCCGGTGGGCGGTGTGATTAACAAGATCGGCCGCACCATCGAGTCCAACGGCGGCGTGGTCGTGTGCATGGACGACTGCTCGGGTGAGCGCACGGCGGCTATGATGATCGACCCGGACGCGCCCGACATTCTGCGCGCCATCGCC
This sequence comes from uncultured Collinsella sp., assembly GCA_900543515.1. Taxonomy (GTDB): domain Bacteria; phylum Actinomycetota; class Coriobacteriia; order Coriobacteriales; family Coriobacteriaceae; genus Collinsella. Next base: position 7,554 of record UQRW01000033.1, on the reverse strand, counting down.
GACCGCTACCTGGATATCAACTGCTCGGTCATGACGCCTAACGACGGCCGCATGGAGAACACGCTGGCCATGTGCGAGAAGTACCATGTCGATGGCGTGGTAGAGAGCGTGCTACAGGCCTGCCACACCTTCAACGTTGAGAGCGCGCGCATGCAGGAGGCCGTCGAGGGTGCGGGTATTCCGTATATGAAGATCGAGACCGACTACAGCAACGGTGACATGGGCCAGATCGAGACGCGCATCGCCGCCTTCATCGAAACCCTCTAGCTTCCTCAGGCACCGGATCTTGCCCCTCAAACTGTCGCTTGCGTACCCAAAGTACGCTGCGCTCCTCTTTCGGGGCAATCTCCGGCACCTGAGAAACCTAGAGCTAAGGCGCCTGAACGCGCCGCTACCTTTGATGTTTAGATTGGGAGAGAGCCATGATAGGGATCGGGATCGATATCGGGTCTACGGCGGCTAAGGCTGCTGTGGTCGACGGGGAGGGTTCGGTGGCGTGGACGTGCGTGCAGCCAACCGGGTTCTCCTCGGTCGATGCTTCCGAGCGGCTGCGCGAGGCACTGGCAGCGGCTGGCTACGACGTGGCTGCCGACGACGTGCGCGTGATCGCGACCGGCTACGGCCGTGTCGCCGTGCCCTATGCGCACAAGGTCGTGACCGAGATCACCTGCCACGGCACCGGTGCCGTGCGCCTGTTTGGCGATCACGGCACGGTGATTGACGTGGGCGGCCAGGACACCAAGGTCATTCAGCTTAAAAGTGGCCGCGTGGCCAAGTTCGCCATGAACGACAAGTGCGCTGCCGGTACGGGGCGCTTTTTGGAGATCATGGCCGACCGTCTGGGTATTTCCCAACAGCAGATGGCCGACCTTGCGCGTTCCGGTGAGCCCACCAAGATCAGCAGCATGTGCACGGTGTTTGCCGAAAGCGAGGTCATCAGCCTGATCGGTCGCGGTGAGCTGCGCGAGAACATTGCACGTGGCGTGATCGACAGCGTGGTCTCGCGCGTGGCGACCATGGCCGGGCAGGCCGCGGGCGCCCCGTACTACCTGACCGGTGGCCTGTGCGAGAACGCCTTCGTGGTGGAGCGGTTGGGCGAGCTGCTGGGGTCGCCGGTGACCACCTCGCCCCAGGCTCGCTTTGCCGGAGCGATTGGCGCGGCGATTCGCGCACAGGCGCTCAATTAATGCATCCGCCGCAGGCTCGCATTCATGCGTATACTGGGAGAAAATGATTGACCGATGAGAGGAGGTATCGATGGCTGACGATCAGATTAGGCTCACGTCTATGACGGCCGCGAGCGGTTGAGCCGCTAAGTTGGCTCCTGGAGCCCTCGCCCAGGTCCTGGGCGACTTGCCAAATGTGCATAACGACAACTTGCTCGTGGGGTTCGATACCTCTGACGATGCGAGCGTCTTCCGCGTAGGGGAGAACCTGGGGCTTGTGCAGTCCATCGACTTCTTCCCGCCGATGGTCGACGACCCGTTCCTGTTTGGCCAGATTGCCGCGGCCAACTCGCTGTCGGACATCTACGCCATGGGCGGGCGGCCGAGCCATGCCATGAACTTGCTGTGCATCCCGAGTTGTCTGGGCGTTGAAGTTGCCGGTCAGATTCTGGCGGGCGGCGCCGACAAGTGCGTCGAGGCGGGTTGCTCCATCGCGGGCGGTCACACCATCAACGACGACGAGCCCAAGTACGGTCTGTCCGTGAGCGGTTTTGTCGCGCTCGACCGCATGCTCACCAACAGCGGCGCGCGCGTGGGCGATGTTCTGCTGCTGACCAAGGCGATCGGATCGGGCATCATCACCACAGCCATCAAGGGCGAGCTCATCGAGCAGGACGAGGCCAGCCCGATGTTTGACTCGATGCGCACCCTCAACGAGGCTCCGATTCGTCTGGCCGAGGGACTTGAGCTTCACGGCTGCACCGACATTACGGGCTTTGGCCTGATTGGGCATGCGTGCGAGATGGCCGAGGGTTCGGGCGTGCAGCTTGAGCTTGCGTCGGGAGCGGTGCCGCTCTTTGACCAGGTGCTCGATATGGCGCGTCTGGGCATTATCCCCGCGGGCTCCTACCGCAACCAGGACTTCTTTGGCCCGCGCGTGGCCGCCGACGAGGACCTGGAGCCGGGCATGCTCGACGCGCTGTACGATCCGCAGACGTCAGGTGGCCTGCTTATCGCGGCACCTGCTGCCGATGTGGATGAGCTTGCGCGCCGTCTGCATGCCGAGGGGTGCATCGCCGCCGTTGTCGGGCTCGTGTGCGAGCCGGTGCCAGGTGGTCCCGCTGTCCACGTTGTCCGTTAACGACACGTTTATTGAACTATGCACCGTTCTAAAACGATTTATTCGAAAGGAATTTACTATGTCTACCAAGATTGATGTCAATGCCATGGGCGATGCCTGCCCGCTGCCCGTCGTCAAGACGCTTAAGGCGCTCAAACAGCTTGATGGCGAGGGTGCCGTCGTGACCTCGGTCGATAACGAGACCGCCGTCAAGAACATCTCCAAGATGGCGCAGGAGAAGGGCTGCACGGCCTCGGTCGAGAAGGTTTCTGACGCCGAGTGGCACGTGACCGTGGCGACCTCTGGTGCCGTTGCCGTGGCTGATCCCGAGCAGGATGGCGCCGCCTTCTGTGATGCCAGCACCGGCAAGGGCAAGCTCGTCATTTCCGTCTACACCGACTGCATGGGCCGCGGCGACGACGAGCTGGGCCACAAGCTCATGAAGGCCTTCATCTTTGCCGTGACGCAGCAGGAGGAGCTGCCCGCGTCCATGCTGTTCTATAACGGCGGAGCCAAGCTCACCGTCGAGGGCTCGCCGGTGCTCGATGACCTGAAGGGCCTGGCCGAGCAGGGCGTCGAGATCCTTACCTGCGGCACCTGCCTCGACCACTATGGCATTAAGGACCAGCTCGCTGTGGGCGAGGTCACCAACATGTACGCGATCGTGGAGAAGATGGAGCAGGCCGTGCGCGTCGTGCGCCCGTAGCGTTTGGGCGGGATTGTCATGAGAGAAAAGCGCCCGGCGCTTGTCATCACGTTTCCTACCACGGCGGCCGCCATGGGGTGCGAGACTCTATGCATCGAGCGTGGCCTTCCCGGGCGCACGATTCCCGTGCCCGGGGAGGTCGCTGCTGGCTGCGGCTTGGCGTGGAAGGCGCTGCCTTCGGATGAGGACCTGCTGCGCGGCGAACTCGCCGCGGCGGGCGTTCGCACCGAGGGCTATACCGTGATCGATATGTGGGAGGTCGTGCGATGATCTATCTGGATAACGCGGCGACGACCATGCATAAGCCGCAAACGGTCATCGATACCGTGACGCAGGCGATGTGCTCGCTCGGCAATGCTGGGCGCGGCGCCACGTCGGGTGCCCTCGATGCCGCCCGTACGATTCATGCTTGCCGTGCCAAGCTCGCGCGCCTTTTGGGTTGCCCTAGGGCGGACCACGTGTGCTTTACGCCCAACTCCACCGCGGCGCTCAACACCGTCATCAATGGCGTGGTGCGCCCCGGCGACCGTGTGGTCACTACGGTGCTCGAGCACAACTCCGTGCTGCGTCCGCTCAACCGCCTAGCGGTAGAGCAGGACGTGACCGTTGAGCATGCGGGCTGTGACGCGAACGGCGTGCTTGACTACGACGAGCTCGAGCGCTTGGTCGCGCCGGGCACGCGTGCCGTGGTGGTGACGCACGCCTCCAATGTGACCGGCAACGCGGTCGACGTTGCACGTGTGGCCGCCATGGCTCATGCGGCCGGCGCGCTTGTGATCGTCGATGCCTCGCAGTCTGCCGGCGCGGCGCATATCGATATGCACGCCATGGGGCTCGATGTTGTGTGCTTTACCGGCCACAAGGGGCTCATGGGTCCGCAGGGGACCGGCGGCCTGGCCGTGGCAGAGGGCATTGACGTGGCGCCGTGGGCCATGGGCGGTACGGGCGTGCACAGTTTCGATGCGCTGCAGCCGCTTGAGTGGCCCACGCGCCTTGAGGCGGGCACGCTCAACGGTCATGGCATCGCGGGACTTTCCGCTGGTCTCGACTTTATCGAGGCCCAGGGTGGGGTCGAGGCGATTGCTGCCCACGAGCGTGCGCTCGCCGATCGCTTCCTTGCCGGTGTGCGCGAGATTCCGGGGATTAAGCTCTACGGCGCCTTTGACCAGCCGACGCGCTCTGCAATTGTGTCGCTCAACGTGGGCGATATCGATTCGGCCGAGATCTCGGATGCGCTCATGCAAGGGTGGGGGATCGCGACGCGCCCCGGCGCCCATTGCGCCCCGCTCATGCACCGTGCGCTGGGGACCGAGCGCCAGGGCGTCGTCCGTTTCTCGTTTGGATATTTCAACACGACCGAAGAAGTCGACACGGCTATCGATGCTCTGTGCGATTTAGCCTGCTAAAGCTGCTAGACCGTTTATACTTGCGGGACGGGTGTTTTTGCCCGTCCCGTTTTTGTTTCAACCCGAAAGGTGGACCCATGGCTTCATCCGCCCCGCGCGGTCTGCGCTCCGACCATGTCGTCACCGTCGGCATCGCCCTATTCTCGATGCTCTTTGGCGCTGGCAACCTCATTATTCCGCCACTGCTGGCGCTGCAGGCAGGTTCTGCCACGCCGGTCGCCATGCTCGGCTTTCTCATCGCCGCCATCGGCCTGCCCGTCATGGGCTTTATCGCCGTGGCGCTTGCCGGAACGGCGCGCGAGCTTGCCGGCCGCGTGCACCCCAAGTTCGGTGAGTTCTTTGTCGCGGCGGTCTATTTAGCGATCGGCCCGTGCCTGGCCATTCCGCGTACGAGCTCCACGGCCTTCGAGATGCTGGTGCCACTGCTGCCCGAGGGCGTCTCGCTTGGCACGGCTCGCCTGGTGTTTGCCGTTGGCTTCTTTGTCGTCGCGTTTGCGCTCACGCTGCGTCCGGGCGTCATCACGCGCGTGCTCGGTCGCATTACGGGCCCCGCGCTCATTGCGCTTATCGTGCTGGTTGTGGGTGCCGCTGTGGTCTCGCCGTTGGGTCCCGCTGCCGCGCCGCAGGCTCCCTACAATGCCGGTGCTGCCGTGCAGGGCTTTTTGACCGGCTACCAGACCATGGACCTGCTTGCGTCGCTCGCCTTTGGCATCATCATCGCCGAGACCATCCATGAGCTCGGCGTTACCGACGATAAGCGCGTGGCCTTCGAGATCTCGCGTTCGGGTGTGATCGCCGGCGTATTCATGGCCATCATCTACTGCGGCCTGGCGCTTGCCGGTATGCAGCTCGGCACGGTTATGCCCGACGCCACCAACGGCGCCGCGATCCTTGCGCGTTCGGCCTCTATGCACTTTGGCCTAGCCGGCACGGTCGTGGTCTTTGCGATTTTCTTCCTCGCCTGCATGAATGTGTGTATTGGCCTTATCAGCTGCTGCTCGCGTTACTTCTGCGAGACGTATGTGGTCGAAGGGGGAGCGGAGGCTTCCGAGGAGGCCATGCGCCGTCCCTTCGCGATTCTCGCCTTTGTGTTCGCGGCGTTTTCGTGCGTGCTCTCCAACGTGGGCCTCGACGTGATCCTTATGTTCTCGGTGCCTATGCTCAATGCCCTGTATCCCGTTGCCATTGTGCTGGTACTTATGGGCCTGATGCACGGCTTTTGCGACGCGCATCCGCAGGTGTGGGTCTGGGTCGGCGGCGTTGTCGCGGTGCAGAGCGTGATCACCTCGGTTCGCGACGCATTCTTTGCGGGCGCGTGGCTGCCGTTCGATGCGTTGCCGCTGGCGGACATTGGAGCCGCGTGGGCACCGGTCGCCGTGGTGGCGTTTGTGATAGGCATGCTCCACAGCCGGTTTGTCGCACATTCGAGGAGCTAGAATATCGCCGCTTGCACAGGCGGGGAGTCTCCCCTATAATTTCCTTCGCTTTGGGACACGCAAGGTTTAGACCTTAGCTGCTCAACACCTTCGGGACGTGGCGCAGTTTGGTAGCGCGCCTGCTTTGGGAGCAGGATGTCGCAGGTTCAAATCCTGTCGTCCCGACCATATCTTGCGGGCGTAGTTCAATGGTAGAACCCCAGCCTTCCAAGCTGATGACGCGGGTTCGATTCCCGTCGCCCGCTCCATAAGATAGACGAACGGCTCTGGCTCCTTTTGGGACCAGAGTTGTTTTCATATACATGCCGGGGACCCCACATCCCCTCCTAAGTTGCGGTGAAATAGTTCCTGGATTAGCCGCAAAAGCTGTTATCCAGGAACTATTTCACCGCAACTTATTGAGGCCGAGCGGGCTGGGTCGATGATGGGTTCTGTTGTCGAGAAGATGAAGACAGCCGGTCAGGAGTCTGCGTAGGGTTTTGTGGTTGGTATACCGTAGCCGCGCATCATGGAGCCGAACGCTTTGACATCGTAGGTGTCTGAGAGCTTGAAATGAATGACGTTGTGGCCCATGGCACGCAGGTTCGTGTCGCGCATGAGGGCAGCTCGATAGGTTTTTGCCGCAGTATGTTCCGGATCATTTTGGGCATCGTCCTCAAACTTGCCTAGTCCATGCAGCTCAGCCAGCATCCATGAGCCGTTTGGCATCTGCCAGCCGTAATCTGCCAAATAATAGCCGGCGTTTCCCGGTCGAGTGATTTCAACCTGAAGTTCGGGAGCGGCAACTCCCGCCAGAATCATTGCCGCCCGTGCTTCGGATTCTCCACCGTTATCCGATCTGCCATCCATGTGTTCAAAAACGTCAAATGCGCGCGCGATGCCGTGCAGTCCGCGGCAGTTCGTTTGTGCATATGCACGCAATTCTTCACGCTCGACACCGTACTCACGAGCCAACCCGTCGACATAGCCTAGTGCATATCGAAAAGCGTTAGTTCGGGCGATGTCGACCACCGTGCGATATGGATTCGTTAACGTAAAAGGACCGAGCTGCCATACGTCGCCCGGCCGCCAGCGTCGGTATTCAACGAATTCGTACATATCGCGTCTGGTGGAACGCGGCAACAGCACTTGCACCTTGTCGAGAAGCGAATATGCAGAACCGATGCCATAGAGCAGTGCCGCCGTTGCTCCACAAAACACGGCATTCGGTTCAACGACCGCAATAGCGGATGCCAATTGAAAGATGCGATCTTCGACGCCGAGGTCATTCCAATACGCGGGATCAGCGTAGACATGGTTGTAGAGTCGAATAATCATCTCTTTTTGCATGAGCGCGTAGGCACAGCGTTCATCCCATTTTTTGGTAGCTACAAACAGGTGCCCGCCATGATGGGCCTCGAATAACCGGAAGAATAGCTCTAATTGCGGTTTGGTACAGCGTTTATCATGACTCATTTTCGACCCCATGGTCTCGAGGGGGAGTGAATGACACTACGCTATCCCATATTTGGCCCGCCTGACCTTGCCATGAACTGACCAAAAGCTTGACGGGGCAGGTCAGAGTCATGAGTCGTAGCCAAACATATCGGCAAACGGTTGATTAGTGCCCCTCGGCGGCACTAAAAACCACCCTTACAGAAAGTTGCGGTGGAATAGTTCCTGAAAGGGGGTGCGGACGATTTCTTGGACCGCGCCTAGGCGTATCCAAGCTTCCTGCGGT
>UQRW01000032.1 GCA_900543515.1 uncultured Collinsella sp. | reverse complement strand
CCGCAACCGTGACCGTGAGCAAGAAGGACGCGAAGGACGGCATCGCCGCCATCAAGTTCGGCACGATTCACTACACGGCTGCCGGAACCTACAAGTACGAGATCCGCGAGAACGCGGGCAGCACGGTCGGCATGACGTATGATGCCCATGTCGCGACCGCCGAAGTGACCGTGACCGAGGACGGCGATGGCACCCTGACCGCCAACGTCACCAAGAAGGAAAACGGACGCTTTACCAATACGTATCGCTCTGAGCTCAACTACACCGCGGCCGGCGGTCTGTGGCTCAGCAAGACCCTCCGCGGACGTCCCATGACCGAGGGCCAGTTCACCTTTACCGTGACGCCCGCCGACGAGGCTTCGGCCAACGCACTTGGCCTGCTGCCCGGAGCCAACGAATTCAAGTCCCCCGCGACGGCAGAGGGAACGGTCGGCCTGATCGACATCCTGGCAGGCCATGAGGTCAAGTTTACGCAGGCTAATGCCGGCAAGACCTTTACGTACACCGTGGCCGAGAAGAACGACGGCCAGCCCGGTTACACCTACGACGACGCCGTGCGCACGGTGACGATCGCCATCGCCGACGACACCGCCGGCACGCTCACTGCTACGACGACCGTTTCCGGCGGTCCCGAGGGCACGCATGAGACGGTCCACAAGAGTGGCGAGAACAAGGTCGAGAAGGCCCTGGTGCCGTTCCACAACAGTTACAGCGCTACGACCAACACGCCTGGTGGCACCGCTGCTCAGGTCGTTGCCACCAAGACTCTGACCGGTCGCCCGATGGCCGACGGCGAGTTCTGGTTCGGCATCGCCTATCAGGGTGAGCTTGTGGCATACGAAAACCTCAAGCCCAATATCGGCGGGCACGTGAGCTTTGATACGCTGCACTACGACACTAAGATGCTTGCTAATCTTGAGGCTGCTGGGCTTGCTTATCGTACCGATAAGGACGGTAAGCTTGCCTGGACCATTAACTACACGGCCTACGAAGATTTATTCGGGCTGCCGAATGGCGTTTCCGCTACAACGTGGAGCTTTGGCTTTAAGGTTATCGTCGTCGACAACGGTGACGGTACCCTGACGGCAACGGTCGACTACGGCGGCGTCGAGCCCTTGTTCGAGAACGTCTACGGCGCCGAAGCCGTCGATGCCGCGCTCACCGGCATTAAGAAGCTCCAAGCTGCCGAGGGCCTGACCCCGGCTGACATCACGGGCAAGTTCACCTTTACCGTGACCGCCGACGAGTCTGGTGCCCCGATGCCCGAGCGCACGACCGCAACCAACGACGCGGCTGGCAACGTGGACTTTGGCAAGATCCACTTTACGCTCGAGGACCTCAACCGCGCTCTGGGCGTGACGGACGATGCGACCGATAAGGCCGAGGCAGACGAAGCTGACGAAGCCGAGGCCGACGAGGCAGAGGCCGACGAGGCAGAGGCTGAAGAGGCCGACACCGATGCCAACGCCGACGAGCCCAGCGACGAGCCCGAGCCCGCAGCCCCCACCGCTCCGCGCTCGCACACCTTTACTTACACGGTGACCGAGTCCGGTAGTGCCCCTGGCGTGACCAATGACACCAACGCCACGCGCAAGGTTTCCTACACCGTGTCTGACGACGGTGCCGGGCATCTGAGCGTCAAGCGCGAAGGCGACGACGGTGCTGCCTTCACGTTTACCAACACCTACGGCGTGGCACCTACCGATTCGTCCGTGACCGATCAGGTCAAGACGGTCAAGCGTCTGACCGGCCGCGATCTTGCAGCTGGCGAGTTCACGTTTGAGCTGCTCGAGGACGGTGTGGTTGTCGCTAGCGGTACCAACGACGTCAACGGTAACGTTACGCTGAGCCCGATCCGCTACGAGGCACCCGGCACGCACACGTACATGCTGCGCGAGGCTTGCCCCAACGCGCTCGGCCTGTACAAGGGCGTCACCTATGACGGCACGACCTACACCGTCGTGACCACCGTCTCCGACAACGGCGACGGCACGCTGACCGCGACGCACAAGCTCGAGGGAACCACCGAGTCGGCTGGCTTTACCAACAAGTATCACGCCATGCCTACGCAGGTTTCCATCGGCGCGGTCAAGGTGCTCGAGGGACGCGAGCTCAAGAAGGACGAGTTTAGCTTTAAGCTCGTTGGCGAGGACATCGAGTCCACCGTCACCAACGATGCCGACGGCAAGATCAACTTCGACAAGTTCGAGTACGACGAGCCTGGTACGTACGTCTACACCATCAGCGAGGTCAAGGGCGACGAGGCCGGTATGACCTACGACAAGTCCGTCTTTACCGCGACCGTCAACGTGGCCGATGACGGCGAGGGTAACCTCAAGGCGAATGTCGCCTTTGCCAAGGGCGATAAGAGCGTCGAGGGTATCGTGTTCAACAACACGTACAAGAAGCCCGAGACGCCCGTGCCGACGCCCGATCCCGGCACGCCCAAGACCGTGACGAACATCGTCAAGACGGTCAAGGGTTTCCTGCCCACCACAGGCGACCAGCAGGCTGCCGCTCTGCTTATGGCATTTGTCATCGCCATGGCCGGTGTCGGTGCCCTGGTCTGGGGTATCCGTAAGCGTTAGGCACGCTGGTAGCGCCCGGGGCCAAAAGGCCCCGGGCGGCCGGCGGGGAGCCAGAAATGTAGCCCCCACCCCACCCCCAGCCGCCACGGAGGCATCTCCCTCCTCCGTGGCGGCATTTTTGTGCGTGGGGGAGGTGGGTGCGCCACGAAATCGGCCCATCTACTACGTTTGGCCCCTTACCTCCAACCATGCCAAAAAACGCCAAAACATAACCGCAGGTAGAACGCCTGCGGTTATGCTCAAAACGAAGGTATGGTCAGGGGTGTCGAGTCAAACGTAGTAGATGGGCCGGTTTCGTGGCGCGCGGTTCCGGCTGATCCCTTGGGGGCGGAGGAAAACGGATCATTTTGGTCCCGTGAGGCTGGCGGAGGCACTCGTGCAGGGCCGCCCGAACAAAACTATGCCGGTTTACGGGGCTGAGTCACGAGTCCCCAACCATGCCGATACTCGTGAAAATAAAATCGCAGGTAGACGAGCCGTCATTTTGCAGAAAACGCGGGTATGGATGGGGGTCCTGAGTTTAGCCCCGTAAACCGGCATAGTTTTGAAATGGTATTAAATCGGTGGCAGCCATTTTGCTATGCCGGGGCGGTCAGTCGTTGGGCAACTACCCTCGCAGGTAGGCGATGGCGATCTGCGTGCGGTTGCGCAGGCCCATCTTTGCAAGGATCGAGCTGATGTGGTTGCGCACGGTGCCTTCGCCCATGTAGGCGGTGGCGGCGATCTCCTTGTTGTCGAGGCCGCGGGCGATGAGCTCGGCGACTTCGAACTCGCGGTCGGTTAGGCCGGCAAAGGCTGTGGGCCGGCGGGGCGCGTCGGCTTCGGTGCCCGCCCCATTAAAATCGATATCCTCGATCGCCTTGCCCTCGAGCACGCGTTTGCCATCCATGACCTGTGCCAACGCCGGCGGAATGGCGGCGACATCGGTCTTGATCAGGTAGCCGCGGGCGCCCAGTTTAAGCGCCGACACAATGTACTCGTCATCCGAGAATGTCGTCAGAAACACCACGCGCGCCGTGGGGTCGCGCTCAAGGATTTCGCGTGCCGCCGAAAGGCCGTCGCGTCCCGGCATCTGAATGTCGAGCAGCGCGATGTCGGGCGCGTGCTCGCTGTAGAGCGCGACCGTCTCGTCGCCATTGGCGCCGGTGCCCACCACTTCGATCTGCGGCTGGGCGCCCAGGATAATCTTGAGCGAATCGACCACTAAGCGGTCGTCGTCGACAACGATGAGCCTCATCGGTCCTCATCTCCTTGCTGTTTGGGAACGGTGGCAAACACGCGCCAGCCGCCGGCGCTGGCACGCGGGCCGGCGGTGAAGGTGCCGCCAAGCGCCTCGATGCGCTCGCGCATGGAGGCGAGCCCCATGCCCTCCGCAGCGCCGCGGCCGCTTGCTTGGACCCCGCCCGCGCCATCGTCGGTAACAACAAGCTGGTAAAACGACGGATGTTCCATGCATCGTACGGTGACGGTCTGGGCGCAAGCGTGGCGCATGGTATTGGAGAGTGCCTCGCGCAGGACCGCTGCAAAGCAGTTGGCGACATTTGCGGGCGCATGCTCGGCCAAAACTTCAAGCTCAATCTGCGGGCCGCCGTCCGAGCGCGCGCCTTCAACAATGCGTTCGAGCTGCACGGAAAGGTCGACGGCGTTGTCGTTGAGCGCGTGGACGCTGGTGCGCACAAGCTGGAGCGCCTCGTCAACCGTGCGTTTGACGTCGGCGAAATCGGCGGCAACCCTGGGCTCGTCGGCGTGGACCACGCGTAGGGCTTCGGCCTGCAGTGAGGCGCGCGTGAGCTGGTGCCCGACGTTATCGTGGATCTCGCGCGCGATGCGGGCGCGTTCGGCGAGCGTCGCGAGCTCGACTTCGTAGTCCTGGCGGTCGGCAAGGTCACGGTTGCGCGCTTCGAGCGCGAGGGCTCGTTCTTGCAGCTCGTCGCGGGTACGGCGCATGCGCTGCTGTTCGCGCTCCAACTGGGCGGTACGTAGCGATAGCAAGGTGGCGGCAACCGAAAGGATGGCGGTCAGCAGAAGCGTTCGGGCGGTGAGCGCGTCGGTGCGAAGGTCCACGACGAGCGCAAGGGCAAAGACGGAGCCAATGCCCAGCGCGACCCAGGCGTGCTCACGGCGCACGCGCCGCGCGATGTCATAGAGAGCGAGAGGCGCAAACGGCACAAACGGCGGTATGAAGACGGCCGCGATGATGTAGACGTAGCTCGCGGCCTCGCTTGCGCGGCGCGCGTGTTCCTCCTGTGCGACCTCGGCCAGCGAGGTGGCAATAACGCCAAGGCAAAACGCCGCGACCATGCGGGCATCCACAGCAAGACCCATGGCGGCCGCAATACAGCACGCCAGCACGATCGATTTGTCGAAAAGCCTGTTCATACGGGTATTGTACGCGAAGCCGCGCATGGTGGAGGGGCCGCCTGCGCAACCGTGACATTCCTCCCGCGCAGCAAAGCGGGGGCGTCGGCAGGCCGCACGACAAAGACCCCGCACTCGTGACAAAGCTCACTGGTGCGCGCCGGCGGCTCCTGCGATGATGCAATCGTACCGGGCCGCAATCAACGGAAGGGCCGCCTCATGACAGACATCGTTCACGTCGAAAACCTCGTCAAGCGCTATGACGACCTTATTGCGCTCGACCACTTTAACCTGAGCATCGCCCCCGGCGAGATCTTTGGCCTGCTGGGCCCCAACGGCTCGGGCAAGACCACGTCCATCAACTGCATTTTGCAGCTGCTTGCCTACGACAAAGGCACCATTGAGCTGTTCGGCGAGCCCATGGCGCCCGCCCGCTACGACCTCAAGCGCCGCATCGGCGTGGTGCCGCAGCAGGTGGCGGTGTTTGACGAGCTCACGGTGCGCGAGAACATCGACTATTTCTGCAGCCTCTACGTCAACGACCGCAAGCACCGCCGCGCGCTGGTGAACGAGGCGATCGACTTTGTCGGGCTGGGCGACTTTGCCAAGTTCCGCCCCGGCAAGCTCTCGGGCGGCCTGGCGCGTCGCCTCAACATTGCCTGCGGCGTTGCGCACAAGCCCGAGCTCATCTTCTTTGACGAGCCCACGGTGGCAGTCGACCCGCAGAGTCGCAACGCCATCCTGGAGGGCATCTGCCGCTTGCGCGACGAGGGCGCTACGGTGGTGTATACCAGCCATTACATGGAGGAAGTCGAGCAGATTTGCAGCCGCATCATGATCATGGACGGCGGACGTGTGCTGGCGCAGGGCACCAATGACGAGCTCAAACGCATGATTCAGATGGGCGAGCGCGTGACGGTCGAGGTCGGCGCCGTCGAGCCCGCCACGGTCGAGCGGCTGCGTGCCCTCGAGCACGTGCTCAGCGTTGAGCTTTCCGGCGGCGAGCTCGTCTGCACCTGCGAAGCGAGCCCGCACAATCTGGTCGACATCCTCGACACGCTGCGCGCTGCCGACGTTGCGCTCGGCCGCGTGTGGAGCGAGCCACCGACCCTCAACGACGTGTTCCTCGAGATCACCGGCCGCGAGCTGCGCGACTAGGGGGCGGCCATGTTCAACACCATTATCATTACGGTCAAGACGCTGCTGCGCCGGCCGAGCACGTGGGTTTGGGGCGCTCTCTTTCCCATCGCGCTTTCCACGATGTTTATGTTTATGTTTGCGAACCTGAGCTCCGACGGCGCGGTCGACCCGGTGCCGGTTGCCGTCGTGGCGGACAAGGTCTGGGACGCTTCGACCTTTAAGGATGTGGCGACGTCGCTTGCCAAGGAAGGCGACGACCAGCTGCTCGAGATCCACGAGCTCGACGACGCAGCCGATGCGAACCGTGCGCTCAAGGCCGGTGAGGTCGCGGGTATCTATACGGTCGACGCTGCGGGCACGCCCAAGCTCACACTGCTATCGAGCTACGACAGCTCGCGCGCATCATCGGTGCTCACCGATCGCAGCATCCTGGAGACGGTGGCAAGCTCGTATACACAAAATGCCGAGCTCATGTCCCAGATTGCCCAGGACAACCCGGCGGCGCTCGCCGACCCCGAGGCGGTTGCGCGCGCCCTGTCGCTCGAGGGCGGCACCCGCCGCGTAAGCCTGACACGCACCACACCCGACGGCACGGTCATCTACTATTACGCGCTCTTTGGCCTGGTCGCGATGATGTCTGCCGAGTTTGCCGCCTTGAGCGTCATCGACCTGCAGCCCAATCTGTCGGGTCTTGGCGCGCGTCGCTGCGTGGGCGGTCTTTCCAAAACGGCGTCGCTGGCCGGTATCTTTGTGGGCTCGTGGCTGGTCTCCTTTGCCTCGATGGCGATCGCGATCGGCTACGTGCGTCTGGTCGTGGGCGTCGACTTTGGCGGGCGCGAGGGGCTGTGTTTGGTGGGCGGCGCCGCTTCCGCGCTTGCCGCCACGGGCTTGGGACTCTTTGTGGGCACGCTTCCCGTTAAGGGCGGCAAGGCGTCCAAGTCTGGCATCCTCACGGGCTTTGCCACTACGTGCGCCCTGTTCGCCGGCCTCTACGGCGAGCCAGCGATGGCGCTTGCCGACGACGTCGCCCGCGCCTGCCCGGCTGAGTGCTGGCTCAACCCCGTCAAGCTTATCTGCGACATGTTCAACCGCCTGTATTTCTTTGAAGACTTGGGGCCTTTTGCCGTTCGCGCGGGCGCGCTGGTCCTCATGACGCTGGTGTTTGTTGCCGCCGCCACGCTGATTTTTGGAAGGAGCCGCTATGAGCACCTTTAAGACCGCGCTTCGCATGGCGCTGGCGCACCCGTTCTACCTGCTCATCTATACGGTGTTCATCTCGCTCATGGGCGTATTCATCGCGGCATCGGTGAGCTGGAACTCGTCGCAGCTCACCGAGTACAAGCCCTACGATGCCAACGTGATTGTGGTCGACCGCGACGACAGCGACCTTTCGCGTGCGCTTACCAAGCATCTGGGTTCGCGCTTTGAGCTGGTCACGGGCGTCGGCGACGACACCTACGACCTTGCGGACGCGCTCTCCAAGAGCAACAGCGCCAAGGGCAGCGCCGACTGCGTGTTCTTTATCCCGGAGGGGTTTGAGAACGACCTGGTCGCGGCCGCCCGCGCGGGGGAGGCCCTGCCCAAGCTCGATGTGACCTACGGTGCCGGCACCATGGCGGCGGCGCTTTCGTCTGCCGAGGCCTCGCGCTGGATCTCGCTCGCGGGCGCTGCGGCGGCCCTAGAGCCCGCCGCCTCCAACGGCGATGTCGCCAAGGCCGCCGAGCATGCGGCCACGAAGCGCGCCGAGGTCGAGATCGAGCAGGTCAAGGTCGATTCGACTGCCGCCGCCACGCTCGAGTCGTATTTCAACTTTGGCGCGTACGCGATTATCTCGTCGGTCATCGTGTCGGTGGGGCTGGTGTTCTCGGGCATGAACGAGCCCGAGCGCGTGCGCCGCATGGAGGCCGGTCCGGTCTCCGAGCGCCGGCGTTCGCTCGCCGTGTTTGCGGCCGCCGCCGTGCTCACCGTTTGTATCTGGTTTGTGTCGAGCATGATGGGTGTCGTGGGCTTTGCCGGCGCGGTCGCCGAGGTCGGTGTGGGTCGTGTGTGCCTGGCGCTGGCGGCGACGTTTGCCCTGGCGTGCACGCCGCTGGCCGTTGGCTTTGCGCTTTCGAGCCTGGGTGCGCGCGAGGAGCTGCTCAACGGTGTGGGCAACCTGCTCGGCATGCTCATGACGTTTTTGGGCGGCGCCTGGATGCCGCTGTCGCTGATGGGCTCGGCCGTGCAGACGGTGGCGCACTTTGTGCCGACATATTGGGTGAACGACGCGATCAGCAAGGCGCTTGCCTCGGATTTGACGTCCACCGTGCTGGGCGACATCGCCTGCGACCTGGGCGTCACGGCACTCTTTGCCGTGGCCATCGCCGCCGTAGGCCTCGCCCTCGCACGCGCCAAATCCCGCGCCTAGCCACCTAGTCGTCGGGCACTCATTGGGGACAGACTTAAACGACCAAGAGTAGTCATTGGGGACAGTCTTTGCCGATTCGCCGGTTTGCCGGCCGGGTTGGCAAGGACTGTCCCCAACTGCCGGCAGGAAAGGAACGTCCCCAGCTGCTGGGTGGCGAGGCACTCATTTAAGTCTGTCCCCGATGAGCACCCCGGCGGGAAAGGAACGTCCCTAACTGCCGGGTGGCGAAAGGGTGTCCCTTGTGGCTAGTCATTTAAGAACGTCCCCAGTGACTAGTTTGAAATAAATCCCAAGCCTCGCTCCAAAATAGTTCGCCTAGGTTTACTATTACCCTAGAAAAGTAGCAAAAGGCTAACAATGGGGGGTAGTATGGCGACAAGGAAAGCCTACGTCCAGGTCAAGGATCTCAAAAAGCATTACGGCGATGGAGATGCGCGTCTGACGGTGCTCGACGGCATCGACACGTCCATCAATCGCGGCGAGATCTGCGTCATGCTGGGCCCCTCGGGTTCGGGCAAATCGACCTTCCTTAACCTGATCGGTGGCCTGGAAGATGCCGACGCCGGCTCCATCATGGTGGACGGCTGCGACCTCACGGTGCTCAAGCCTACCGACCTGGGCGAGTATCGCCGCCGTGAGCTGGGCTTTGTCTTCCAGTTCTACAACCTGGTGCCCGACCTCACCATCAAGGAAAACATCGAGGTCACGGCACACCTGTCCAAAAACCCGCTCAACATCGACGACCTGCTGCGTTCACTGGGCCTCTACGAGCACCGCAACAAGTTCCCGCGCCAGGTCTCGGGCGGCCAACAGCAGCGTTGCGCCATCGGCCGTGCGCTCGTCAAAAACCCGGGCCTGCTGCTGTGCGACGAGCCCACGGGCGCGCTCGACTACAAGACATCCAAGGAGATCCTGCAGCTCATGGAGGACGTCAACCGCACCTATGGCTGCACCATCATCATCGTCACCCACAACGCTGCCATCGCCCGCATGGCCAACCGCGTGTTGCGCCTGCGCGACGGACGCATCGTCGAGGACGAGCTCAACGAGTCGCCGGTCGCGGCCGCCGAGCTCGATTGGTAGGCGGCGCCATGTCACCTCTCGCAAAACGACTTCCCCGCGAGCTGCGCCGCAATATCGGCAAATACCTGGGCATCTTTTTGCTTATGTGCGGAAGCATCGCCCTTACCTCGGGCTTTTTGCTCGCAGCGCATTCCATCGGCTGCCTTATCGACGACATGCGCGATGCGTACACGATTGAGGACGGCCGCGTGACCACCTCCTTCGAGGCTACCGACGATCAACTCAAGGCTGCCGAGGATGCCGCCAGTGACGTCGGCGGCGTCACGCTCTACAAGAATTTCTCCATCGACGCCATCATCAAAAAGGCGTCCGGCGACGACGGCACCAAGCGCACGCTGCGCACCTATGCGCACCGCACCAAGGTCGATATCGCGTCCTACTGTGAGGGCAAGGAGCCCAAGACGGACGGTGAGGTGGCAATCGACCGTGTCTTCGCCACCAACAACGACCTCGCCGTGGGCGATAAAGTCGAGCTCGAGGGTCGCACCTACACCATCTGCGGCATCATGACCCAGCCCGATAGCCAGGCGCTGTTCCTCAACAACTCGGACTTTACGGTGAACACCATCACCTATGGCGTGGCCGAGGTCACCGACGCCGGCTTTGCCGCGCTCGAGGACGCTGGCGGCGCACCCGCCTACACCTATTCCTTTACCTTTATCGACCGCGACCTCTCCGCCGCGGACCGCATCGACGCCGAGCAGGATATGGTAGAGGCGCTCACCGATGCCGATGCACGCGTGGATGACCTCATCGATGCCGATTCCAATCAGGGTATTGGCTACGCGCGCGACGACGTAGACGGCGACTCCATGATGTGGACGACGCTGCTCGACATTATCATCGTGATCATGGCGTTCGTCTTTGTGGTCCTTACCGACGCCGCCATCGAGGAGGAGAGCGCCATCATCGGCACGCTGCTCGCCAGCGGCTATAGTCGTCGCGAGATTGTGCTTCACTACCTGGCGCTTCCCGCCATCGTAGGCGTGGTCGCGGCTCTTTTGGGCACCGCTCTCGGCATTGCGTTCTTTACCGAGCCCATGCGCAGCCTCTATTACGGTTCGTACAGCCTGCCGCCCTTCCAGGTGTACTGGAGCTGGGAGATCTTTGTGAAGTGCGCCGTGGTTCCCGCCGCCGCGCTCATCCTCATCACGCTGGTGGGCCTGCTTCGCAAAATGGGCAAGACGCCGTTGCAGTTCCTTCGTCACGAGGCGAGCGGCAAGTCGGGTACCAAGCGCGGCTTGCAGCTGCCGGAGCGCATGGGTTTTGTTTCCCGCTTCCGCTTGCGCATCTTCCTGCGCAACCTGGGCAACTTTGCCACGCTCTTCGTGGGCATTGCATTTGCGTCGCTGCTGCTGCTCTTTGGCCTGGCGATTCTGCCCACGATGACGCACTACGCCGACAACCTCGAGACAAGCCTGGTCGCCGAGCACCAGTACACGCTCAAGGCGCCGCTGGAGCTCGAGGGCACTGCCGAGGAGCGCGAGCAGTGGTCGGCACTCGAGCGTTTGCAGTCGGTTGACGGCGCACTGCTTTCTGCCGCTCAGGATGCCGATGACGAGCTTGACGACGCGGCCGATACAGCGCAGACGGCAGCCGATGCCGCGACCGCGTTTCCGTCTGCCGAGAGCCTGACCGCAGCGAAGAACGCGCTTGCCAAGGTTCAGGACAAGAAGGATGCGCTTTATGCGTGCCTCGATGACCTTGCCGATGCCCTCGGCTGCAACCGCGACGAGGCTATCGACCTGATCGACAAGGCCTCTAAGATCGACGCTGACAACGACGATATCCACCCGATCAATACGACCGACAACGGCGCGGGTACAATCGCGCAGGCCGAGAAATATGCCGTTTACCAGCTGCAATACAACCGCGGCGATGGTAATGGCGAGGAGACGATTTCCGTCTACGGCATCTCGCCCGATTCGCGCTACTGGAAAGACCTCAACGTTGGCGATGGGCGCGTCGTCTTTGGCGGCGGTCTGCTCGATAAGTTTGGCTGGAGCGAGGGCCAGAAGGTCACGCTCAGCGACAAGTACGAGGGCGAGCATTATTCTCTTGAGTACGCGGGCAGGGATTGTGCCTGGGGCTCAAAGTCGGACATGAATATCTATATGAGCATCGACGACTTTAACGAGCTGTTCGACAACGATGCCGCCTACTTTAACGGCTATGTGAGCGACGAGAAGCTCGACTTCGATGCGCGCTACTTTGCCGGCGACACCACGCCCGACGACATGCGTGCCGTGGGCGACCAGTTCATCGGCATGATGAGCAAAATGATCGGAATGATGATCGGGCTCGCGGTGTTTATCTTCCTGCTGTTTATGTACCTGCTGACCAAGGCTGTGATCGACCACAGCGCCCGGTCGATTAGCTACATGAAGGTCTTTGGCTATCGCGATGGCGAGATCTCGCATCTGTACATCCGGTCGATCACACTGTGCGTGGCGGCGTCGCTTGTGCTGAGCTTGCCGGTCATTATCGGCTCGCTCACGGCCATCTTCCGCTCGATGCTGCTCGCCTACAACGGCAATATCGAGATCTACGTGCCCGCTTGGTCTATGGCTGCATGCGTCGGCATTGGCTTTGCGACCTACCTGGTCGTGGCACTGCTGCACACGCGCTCCATCAAGCGCGTCAGCCTGGCCGAAGCCCTCAAGGTGCAGGAGTAGTCATTTAAGAACGTCCCCAATGACTAGGTGCCGTACTTGACTTTAACTCTGCTTTAACTGGTACCATCCTCTTATGTCTGTAACGCCATATAGACCGAGGGGATAGATCTATGACCGCAACTGCACCCGCAGCACCCGCTAAGGTGTACTTCACCAACCTGCGCACGCATGCTCGCGAGAGCCAGCTCGACAAGCTCAAGCGCCTCATCCGTCGCGCCGGTATTGAGCAGATCGACTTTGAGAACAAGTTCGTCGCCATCAAGATTCACTTTGGCGAGTTGGGCAACCTGAGCTTTTTGCGCCCCAACTACGCCCGCGCCGTCGCGGATGTCGTGAAGGAGCTGGGCGGCAAGCCCTTCCTCACCGACTGCAACACGCTCTATGTGGGTAGCCGCAAAAACGCGCTCGAGCACATCGACACCGCCTACCAGAACGGCTTTACCCCGTATGCCACGGGCTGCCAGATCATCATCGCCGACGGCCTCAAGGGTACCGACGAGGCGCTCGTCCCGGTCGAGGGCGGCGAGTACGTGCACGAGGCCAAGATCGGTCAGGCGCTCATGGATGCCGATATCGTGATCAGCCTCACCCACTTTAAGGGCCATGAACAGGCTGGCTTTGGCGGTGCCATGAAGAACCTGGGTATGGGAGGCGGCAGCCGTGCCGGCAAGATGGAGCAGCATGCCGCCGGCAAGCCGAACGTCGCGACCGAGCACTGCATTGGCTGCCGTGCCTGCGAAAAGATCTGCGCGCACAACGCTATCTCGTTCGACGATACCCGCGAGCGCGAGCTTGCCAACGGTAACACCCGCACGGTTCACGTCGCCGCTATCGACCACGATCGCTGCGTGGGCTGCGGCCGCTGCATTGCGGCATGCAACCAGGACTGCATCAAGCCCGGCTATGACGCCGCGGCCGATGTGCTCAACTGCAAGATCGCCGAGTACACGAAGGCTGTCGTCGACGGCCGCCCGAGCTTCCATATCTCGCTTGCTATGGATATCAGCCCCAACTGCGATTGCCATCCCGAAAACGATACGCCTATCGTCAACGACATCGGCATGTTCGCGAGCTTCGACCCGGTCGCCATCGATCAGGCCTGCGCCGACGCCGTCATGGCGTCCGAGCCGCTGCCCAACACCGAGCTCACCGATAGCGCGGCCAAGATGGAGCACAACCACGAGCATCTGGAGGGCGAGCAGGCGCACGACCCCTTCTGCATCACGCATCCCGATACCGACTGGCGCGCGTGCATCGCGCATGCCGAGAAGATCGGCCTGGGCACGAGCGAGTACGAGCTCATCGAGGTCAAGTAGCACCTGTCTATTGGACATATCAAGCGCTTTTGTGGCGCAACGTTAGCAAAAGCCGCCCGTGAGCACAGTGTCCACGGGCGGCTTTTCGGAAGTATGCGGCAAATTTCGAGATCGCCGAGCACACGACGTTTTTTGGCAACAAAACCCCTGATAAATTGTTGGTAAAACTGCGGTCTGGTCGGCAGTTCCAGATTTTGCCGCATACTTCCGAAAATAGGGGGCCAGATAAAGCCCCAGACGTTGCTTTTTACCTAAAAATACTCGTCGAGGAAGTTGTCGACTGTGTTCCAGTAGAGCTCGGGGTCAACTTGCGCACTCTTGGCGTGGGTGGCGCCATGGATGGTGAGCTTTTGCTTGACCTTGCTGGCGCACGCGTCGTAGTTTTGGTCGAGCATACTGTACGGCACAAAGGTGTCCTGGTCGCCGTGGATAAACAGCATGGGAACCGTCGCGTGTTTGAGTTGCTCCACACTGCTCGCCTTATGAAAGTCGTAGCCTGCGCGCACGTTGCACACCAAGTTTGCTACATCGAGCAAGGGAAAGCTGGGCAGGCCGAACACGTCCTTGAGCTGCAGAGAAAACTCGTCCCAAACACTCGTATAGCCGCAGTCCTCGATAATGCATTTCACGTTTGCGGGCAGAGATTCCCCCGCGACGTTCATGGCGGTTGCCGCGCCCATCGACTCGCCAAAGACCAGGATGCGCGCCTCGGGGTCAGCCTGAACGATTTGATTGATCCATGCGACGATGTCGAGGCGCTCGGGCCAGCCCATGCCGATATAGTCGCCGCCGGAGCGCTCGTGGGCACGGGCGGCGGGTGCGAGTACGTTCATGCCGCGGTCATGGAATCGTTTGGCGTATCGGGCCATACCGATGGGCTCGTTGGTATATCCATGCAGGCAGACAGCGTAATCATGGGTGCTTTCCGGCGCCGCAAAATACCAGGCGGCAAGTTCGGTTCCGTCATCTGCGGTGAGGCTGCTGCTCTCGCGATTCTCTTTAAACCACGCCCGCGCCTCGGTTTCCTCGGTATCCGGCTGCTCACCTTTTTTGTCGTTCTTGCTATCCTGCATCATCTTCATGGTGTACGGCGCTTGGGGATTCAGGGCAAAGTCAAACAAGAAGTTGCCGGCAAATCCGAGCAACGTGACAACGAGCGCCAACGCAACGACGCCGGCTATCTTGAGCTTTCGATGGGAACGTGCGTTTTGAGACATAAGAAGCTTTCCTATAAGATGTTAATACATCAACATTTAATGCAAGCGCATTATGGACGTTCACCGTTGATGCGTCAACAAACAAAGAATGGGTAAACAAAGGGTCACGTAAGGTGCAAATTTCGCACGCACCCAGACGCTTTGATATAGTGTTGAGAACTCTTTACGTTGGAGGATGTAACCGGCATGTCCGATTCGAGCGACAGTTCTAAGCCGCGACCCAAGACCGCGGCCGTTCCACACTACACGGTGGGCGAGGAGATCATGAACTCCGTCACCCATGGTGTCGGCTGCCTGCTGGGTATCGCGGGCTTGGTGCTCCTGATCGTATTCGCTGCCCTGCGCGGCGGAGGCCCGGCCCACATGGCCGCGGCGATTGTCTATGGCGTCAGCATCATTCTCGAATATCTGGCCTCCACGCTCTATCACGCGATTCAGCCCGCGCGCGCCAAGCGCGTGTTTCGCATCATCGACCACAGCTGCATCTACCTGCTCATAGCCGGCAGCTATACGCCGTTTTGCCTCATCACGCTTGCAAACGACGGCGGCCCTATGCTGTTCTTTGCCGTGTGGGCCATTGCCATCATCGGCATCGCGCTCGAGTGCTTTATGCGCGAGCGTCAACCGCACTGGGTAAGCGGCCTGGTTTACCTGCTGATGGGCTGGCTCGTTGTCTTTAAACTGCCTGAACTTGTGGCGCTGCTGAACCCCGTCGCACTTGCCCTGCTTGCCGTCGGCGGCGTGTGCTACACCGTGGGCGTGCCGTTCTATATCGCCAAAAACGTGCGCTATCTGCACAGTGTTTTCCACTTGTGGGTGCTCGCCGGCAGCATCTTCCAGTTCATGGCGGTGATCCTCTTCGTAATCTAGCGACCGCGCCCACGGCCCCGCTCGCGCGGGCGACCGGCGCAATTGCCGTATCCGCCATCAACGTTTTATCCTGACGTCCCGAATCTTGGAGGTTCGAGAAACTCCCGATGGACATAACCATCTCCCTTATTACCACGCTCGTCCTGACGCTTATCAACGGCTACTTCTCTATGTCCGAGATGGCTCTCACCACGGCTAAGCGCGCCGTGTTGGAGCACGATGCCGAGGAGGGCGATAAGCGCGCCGAGCGCGCCGTCCAACTCGCCGCCGACTCCGACCAGCTGCTCGCCACCATCCAGGTTGCCATTACGCTCGTGGGCTTCGCCTCGTCCGCCGTCGCCTCGACGAGTCTGTCCGACCCGCTCGCCACGTGGCTCATGAGCTTTGGCATCGCGCCGCTCTCCGCCATCGCGCGCGGCCTGGCGCCGGTCATCATCACCGTCGCGGTCGCCTTCGTGTCCATCGTGATCGGCGAGCTCGTCCCCAAGCGCATCGGCCTGGCCAATGCCGAGGGCGTGTCCAAGCAGGTCGTGGGACCGTTGTCGTTTTTCCAAAAGATCGCCCGTCCGCTCGTGTGGCTGACCGGCGCCTGCTCCGATGGCCTGGCCCGCATCCTGCGCATCAAGAGCGCCGACGACCGCCAAAACGTCTCGGAAGAAGAGATCAAGTACATGGTCTCGGAGCAGGACGACCTGCTCGACGAGGAAAAGCGCATGATCCACGAGATCTTCGACCTAGGCGACACCGTTGCCCGCGAGGTCATGGTGCCGCGCGTGGACACCACCATGTGCGAGGACGACGAGACGGTCGCCGACGTGCTGTCCACCATGCGCCAGACCGGCTTCAGCCGCATCCCCGTCTATCACGAGGATCCCGACAACGTCGCCGGCATTGCGCACATCAAGGACCTGATCCAACCCGCGCTCGACGGCAAGGGTGACCAGCCCATCGCCGGCTTTTTGCGCGACGCCACCTTTGTGCCCGACACCAAGGACATCCTGCCGCTACTGTCCGAGATGCAGACCTCGCACGACCAGATCGTGGTGGTCGTGGACGAGTACGGCGGCACGGCCGGCATTATCACCATCGAGGATATCGTCGAGGAGATCGTCGGCGAGATCGAGGACGAGTTCGACCCCGACAACAAGTATCTCACGCGCCTTTCGCGCCGCGAGTGGCTCGTTGATGGGCGTTTTTCGTGCGATGACGCGATTGAGCTTGGTTGGCCGCTCGAGGAAAGCGATGATTATGAGACCATCGCCGGCTGGATCTTGGAGCTTTGCGACTCGGTGCCCGACATCGGAGAGGTGTTTGAGGTCGCGGGGTACAAGTTTAAAGTGCAGTCGATGCGTGGCCAGCGCATCTCGCTCATTCGCGTGATCGCTCCGGCCGAAACCGATAAGAAGGATTCCGAGTCTTCGGTAGACGAGCCGACGTCGTCGGGTGCGGGTTCCGCGAATCCACACGACGGCGACGAGTAGGACAAGGAAGAGTAGGGGAGAGTTATGGCAGGCCTGTTCAACATCCTTAAGGTCACCATCAGCGAGGACAAGATCTGCGCGCATGTGCTGGTGAACCCCGGCATGCCGCTCATGACCTCGGAGGATATCGAGGCCACGGCGCGCGTGTATTACCTGGTGCCGGCGATTGCCAAGCACCTGTGCCTGGGTGATTCCGGTCGCGAGTTCCAGGACTGCATGGGCCAGACCGAGCTCTGCCACCTGCTGGAGCACGTGACGGTTGAGCTCATGAACGAGACCGGTCTTGCCGGTAGCATCTCGTGCGGCCGCACGCGCGTAAGCGAGCACGACGAGCGCGTCTTTGAGGTTGGGCTTTCGTGCCCCGATGACGCACTGGCCATTGGTGCGCTGTCGTCGGCCACCTTTATGATGGACTGGGCGTACCTGCACGCCGACCAGCCTGCCCCCGACGTGGAAGGCACGGTCGCGGGTCTGCGCAACCTGGTGTTGGGCATGCGCGCCGAGGCCGAGGGCAAGGATCCTCACGAGGCCGTCGCCGCTGCGAACGGCGAAGATGCTGCCGAGGACGAGGGCGCTGACGAGGGCGATGTGCCGGTCGACGCCGAGCTCGTTGCCGATGCGACCGCCGAGCCCGTTCCCGCCGAGCCCCAGGGCGTCCCCAACTTTGACGACGAGCCCCAGGTGGCGATTGATACCGAGGGCGCGGTTGCCGAGAACCACGAGGCCTCCGCTGCCGTCTTTGGCGGTGCTGCGACGGTTCCGGCAGGACCTGCGCATGAGGGCGGCCTGCCGCTCGTGGACGGCGCCGGCGAGGACCCGGGTGCCACGGTGGCCATGCCGGCTATGCCCCAGGAGTAGGCCTACGCGTTTATCACCATCACGTACCTGCGCCTTTGCCGTACGCAGATGAGCGGAGCGGCAAGTGATGCGCTGCGGGTATAATGGACAGCATTCAAACGGTGGGCACCGACGTGCCCGCAGGAGAGGAATGATCATGGGTAAGACTTTCAGCTTTGTCTCCGGCGCACTTTTTGGTGCCGCTGCCGGCGCTATTGTCGGCGTTGCTCTGGCCCCGCGCTCGGGCGCCGAGACCCGCGCCATGGCTGCCGATATCGCCAACGACGCCTGGGACAATATGCGCGACACCTACGAGCACAGCGCCGAGGAGGCCCGTGCTGCGGTGAATGACTTTGGCCCGATGGTCGACGCCAAGACCGACGACCTGCGCGCCAAGGTCGACCTGGCCCGCGAGCGCATGGACCAGCTGCGCGAGCAGCTCAACGACGCCATTTCGGGCGGCAACGTGACGCCTGCCGCCGACGTCGTGGTCGAGAACGCCGTCGAGGCTGATACCGAGGCTGCGGAGCCCTCGACCGAGGCATAATGCGCGCCGGGGATTTTGTCGGCGCCAAGATCTATCGCAAGCCTACTGAGGACAAACGTACCAAAAAGGACGGCACACCGCGCAGCCCTAAAAAGCTCGGAAAGATTCACTTTCCGGTCTTTACCCCGGGCGGTACGCGCGTGGTCGGCTTTATGGTCCGCCAGTCCGATATCGCGGGTATGATCGAGCGTCCCGACCGATTTGTGGCGCTCGATGCCATCGGCGTCTATGAGGGTGCTGTCGCGGTCGACGACGTCAAGGGCACCTACGATGCCGCCGCGGCCAAGCGCCTCGATATTAACCTGGACGATTGCATCATCTGGGTTGGCATGGACGTGCGCACGGAATCGGGCGATGTCGTGGGCTACTGCTCGGACGTTGAGTTCAAGCCGCGCTCGGGCATTGTGCAGACGTTCTATGTGACCGCCAGCGCCGCATCGAGCATGTTGGTGGGCGACACGCAGGTGCCGCCGACGATGCTGCGCGGCTACGAGAACGGCGCGATGATTGTCTCGGACGAGGTCAAGACGCTTGGGTATTCGGGCGGCGCGGCCGCTAAGGCTGCCGAGGCCAGTGTCGTGGTGGGCGATAAGGTCAAGAAGGGCGCCAAGGTGCTCGATGACAAGGGATCGGTCGCCGTGGACAAGGGCAGCCGCGCACTGGGCAAGCAGCTCGGCAAAACGCGCGGTATGTTCAAGGCCTTTAAGGACGAATATCAAAAGGCGAGCGGGGGCTCGTCAAAAGCTAGCAAATAGCGACGTACCAAATGATGGGAGGCGAGCCGGAGACATGTTGCTCCGGCTCGCTGTGTTTATGGGGGAGGGCATATGCGCCAAAACGGATCTAACTTAAACGGGCCCTCGGGTGCGCGTCCGACGGCGCGCCGCGACCTGGGGCAGCTGCCCAGCGGTCAGCGTCGACGTCGCCGTAAGCCCGGCGCGATGTACCTCAACCATAGCCGTGGGTTTAGCGATCGCAGCGCGCGCATCGGCAACGGGCGCTCACCGCGCCGACCGTCCCGCCTGCCCTATGCGCTCATCGCCGTGGGTTGCGCGCTCGTGCTGTTTATCGCTGCCGTCGTGGGCTACGTCAACCGCAGCGTGGACGTGGAGCTCAACGGGCAAAAGACCGCGGTGCGCGTGGGCTCTACGTTGCAGAATCTTATCGACGATCAAAGCCTGACCGAAACGTACGATGCCGGCGACCTGCTGGCCGTCGACGACAGCGTGCTCAAGCGCCATGGCGGCGAAAAGCTGTCGGTGAAGGTCGACGGCAAGCGTATGAAGCAGGGCAAATGGGATAGTCGCGAGCTTACGGGCGGCGAGAAGGTGACGGTCAAGGACGGCCGCAACGTGTACGAAAAGCACGAGGTCCAGGCCACGACTATCGAGCCAAAGCTTAAGGTCGAGGGCACAGGTGCCATTGAGTATGTCAAAACCTGGGGCGTTCAGGGCCGCTCCGAGGTATGGGTCGGCGAGCAGTCGGGCAAGACGCAGGACCGCGGCGAGGTCGTGCCCGCCACCGACTGCGTGGTCGAGTGCGCAAGCGTAGCGCCCAAGGGCAACGAAAAGTACGTGGCCCTGACATTTGACGAGGGTCCGAGCGGAGCGACCAAGCAGATCTTGCAGGTGCTCAAGGAAAAGGGCGTCACGGCGACGTTCTTCCTTTCGGGCGATGCCGCGGAAGCCTCGCCCGCTACTGCCAAAGCGATTGTCGATGCCGGGTGCGAGATTGGTTCCAACAGCTACAGCGATGATTCTCTCAAGGGCGAGGATCGCGAGACGGTGCGCAAGCAGATCACGAAGGGCACCGAGTCGATTAAGTCGGCGACCGGCGTCGAGACGATGCTGCTGCGTGCCCCCTACGCCGCGTTTGACGAGCAAAACTGGATTGACTCGATGGACCTGGTGTCCGCCGTGGTTTCGTGGAATATCGATTCGGGCGACTGGCTGCTCAACGGCGCTGACGAGCAAGTATCGACCGTGCTCGACTCGATGACGCCGGGCAATATTGTGCTGCTCACCGATAGCGATGAGTGCGCCGAGCAGACGCTCGAGGCGCTGCCGCAGATTATCGATGGCCTTGTCGCCGACGGCTACAAGATCGTGACGCTCAGCGACCTGGTCAAGACGGACACGGCATTGAGCAAAAAGCTCACCTCGCTCACCAAGGTTTCCATGCCCAAAAACGCCGTGTTCCCCCAACTCCCCGAGGACGACGACACCACAGAGTAGTCATTGGGGACGTGCTTAAACGACTGGTCGTTTGGGACGGTCTTAATCGCTTTGTCCCACCACACCCATCCGGCTCTATGTCACGGATACGTCAGCGTTTGGTATGCCTGCGATGTGCAGCGCATAAATTCGGTGCCGCAGCGCGATGCTGATGCTATAGTTACTGCGGTTAATGAGGGTCAAGAGAAAGGTTACAGGTGAAATCCAAACCTCGACCATACAGTCGATGACCCCATGCAGGTGCTTTCTGCGCGTGCACGGGGTGTGAGCGCCGAGCGGCGTGCCGCCCGCGCATGCGTATACATATCTAAAAGTCCACGGATTGCGCGCCGGCATGGTCGCGCGGTCCGCAGGAATAATGATGGGGAGCACCATTGAATTATCTGAGTGAGATGCTCAAATTGCCGGTCTTGGACGTCGACGGCGAAAAGCTCGGCGTGGTTAACGATTTTGGCATTGCAACCGGCGAAGTTTTTCCGCACGTGACGTCGCTCGCGTTCCGTGGTCCCGGCAAGACGCCGTTTATGATCAGCTGGCGCAAATGGGTCGACCGTATCGACGAGACGGGTGTACACCTTAAGACGTCGGCCACCGAAATCCGTTTTTCGTACTTGCAGCCGACCGAACTCTTGCTTGCCCGCGACGTGCTTAACAAGCAGATTGTCGACACGCAGGGCATGAAGGTCGTGCGCGTAAACGACATCAAGTTCTCCATGTCGGGCGAAAATCAGCTGCGCCTGCTGGGTGCCGAGGTCGGCGCCCGCGGTCTGCTGCGCGCGATCAGCCCCACACTCGAGCATGTCGTCGAGGGCTTTATGAAGCATCTGGGCAAACCGCTCAGCGAGGACATTATCGCCTGGTCTTACATGGACCTGCTCGATCGCTCGACTAAGAACATCCAGCTCTCGGTGTCGCACAAGACGCTTGGCGAGCTGCATCCTGCTGACATCGCTGACATCATCGAGCAGCTCGACCCGCGCCTGCGCGCGCAGGTGTTCGCGCAGCTCGATACGGCACAGGCCGCCGAGGCCATCTCGGAGTTCGATGATGACGAGCTCATGACCGAGATGCTCGAGGGCCTGTCCGATACCGACGCATCGTCGATGCTTGCCATGATGGACCCGGACGACGCTGCCGACCTGATCGACGAGCTCGATTATGAGAAGGCCGAGAAGCTCCTGCGCCTGATGGGCGTCAAGGAGGAGAAGGCGATTCGTAACCTGCTGGGCTATGAGGACAACACCGCCGGCCGCATCATGACCTCGGAGTTTGTCTCGCTGCCCGCCACGGCGACGGTCGGCGATGCCATCGAGGCGATTCGCAAACTCGACGAGGACTTTGAGAGCGTCTACTACGTCTATACCGAGGATCCGAGTGGCATGCTGACGGGCGTGCTTTCGCTGCGCACGCTGATCGTGGCCGACCGCGACGCCACGCTGGGCCAGCTCGCCTATCGCGATCTGGTCTACGTGTCACCCGACGAAGACCAGGAAGACGTGACGGACGAGATGACCAAGTACGACCTGGTTGCCATCCCTGTTTGCGACGAGAACCGTCATATCCTGGGCATCGTGACCTTCGACGACGCCATGGACGTTATCGCCGAGGAGCATCAGGAGGACCTGCAGATCGCCGGTGTCGGCTCGGGCGATAGCGCGTCGGACGACTCGACGAACGTGCTCAGCTGGTTTGTGCATCGTCAGTACTGGGTCGTCGTGTGGGGCATCGCTTCGTGCATTATGGCGACCGTGCTGGGGACTGCGCTGAGCTCCGCGCATCTGGTGGTGTTCCCCATGTGCGCCATGCCGCTCGTGCTGCTGGCTGCCTCGCGCATGGTGTCGTTCGTCAAGAACTACTTCCTCGAGTACGACGGTCACGACGACGAGCCCAAGCCGTACCTGGGATTCTTCTTCCAAAGCACGGGCATGGGCCTGATCCTTTCGCTCGTGACCTACCTGTGCGCGCAACTGGTGCGCACCGCCGCGTTCCTCGATGCCCCTATGCTTGAGGAGCAGCTCTTTACCGGCTGCTTTAACATTGCCGCCATCATCTGCCTGGTGGGCAACATGAGCGCCGTGATTTACCTGATGGTGCTGTTCTGGCGCGACGAGCATGATCTCAACACGTCGGGCACCGCCATGAACGTCATCGCCGTCATGATCTCGTGTGTGGCGTACTGCATCGCCGCGGTGCTGCTCACCATGTCAGTCGTGGGTTAGGTGGTCGCGTGCAAAACACGAAGCAAAAGGCGAGCACCAAGCAAAAGCTGACCATTGCGGCTATCTTTGGCGCCATGGGCCCCGGTCTTCTGGCGGCGCTTTCGGGCAATGACGCCGGCGGCATCGCCACGTATTCCAGCGCTGGCGCCAGCTATGGCTATAAGATGCTCTGGATGCTTCCCGTCATGACCGTGCTGCTTATCGTGACGCAGGAGACCGCGGCGCGCTGCGGATGCGTCACGGGCAAGGGCCTGGCGTCGCTCATTCGCGAGCGCTTTGGCGTGCGCAAGAGCGTGCTGGCCATGGCGGCGCTGTTGATCGCCAACACGGCGGTGACCATCTCGGAGTTCGCGGGTATCGCGAGTGGCCTTGCTCTGTTTGGCGTTCCGGCGAGCATCTCGGTGCCGCTCGTGGCGCTGCTGGTGTGGATGCTTACCATGTCGGGCAGTTTCCAGCGCATCGAGAAGATTTTGCTGCTGGTAAGCTGCGTGTTCGTGACCTACATCGTCGCCGCGTTTATGGCCGGCCCCAACTGGGGCGAGGTCGCGGTCGACTTGGTCGTCCCTAATATCCAGAACGATCCCAGCTACGTGTCGCTCGTGGTCGCAACGATCGGTACCACCATCGCACCGTGGATGATCTTCTTGGCTCAGAATAACGTGGTCGATAAGAATGCGGGCGAGGACGACATAGTGCTGCAGCGTATTGATACCGTGAGCGGCTCGATCGCTGCTGATATCATTGCGGGCTTCATTATCATCACGACCGGTACGGTGCTGTTCCCGGCGGGTATTCAGATTAGCGATGCCGCCGATGCCGCCCGCGCGTTGGAGCCCATCGCGGGCCAGTGGTCCACGGTGCTGTTTGCCTCGGGCTTGGTCGCAGCGAGTTTTTTGGCTGCCTGCGTGCTGCCGGGCGTTACGTCGAGTGCCATCTGCGAGGCTTTTGGCTGGGAGCGCGGCGCCGACCGCAGCTGGGACGAGGCCCCGGTTTACCGCGGCATCATTACGGCCATCATCGGCATTTCTGCCGTGTTGGTGCTCATGCCTGGCGTCGATTTGTTCCAGATTATGATGACCTCGCAGGTCATCAACGGCGTGCTGCTGCCCGTAGTCCTGGTATTTCAGGTGGTTATCGCGGCGGATCGCCACATTATGGGCGCCAACCGCAACGGCCGCGTATGGAATGTGCTCACGTGGGCGACTATCGGCGTGATTACGGTGCTGACGGTCGTCATGTTTGTGCTGCAAGCGATGGGCTACAGCGCTTAACGCCCACTTTTGCTTCCGAACAGGCCGCAGCGATGGGCTGCGGCCTGTTTTACGTTTGCTATAGGGCGTTAGTTATATGGTGGTGGGCAAAAAATGCCAAATATGAGTACTGTTGCTAAGTGAACAGCATTTACATCCAAAAAGATAATGAACAGAACCTATAGTATGTTCATTAAAATTGGCTCCAATATGCCTTAAACCAGTCAGGTTGGCTGCTTTAGGGGGGGCTGTAGGGGTCGCCCGAACGTCATTTTGGGTGGTTTTTCCTGCTACTAAAATGGTAACAGTACTCATATTTGCCCTTTTTTGCCCACAGACCTTTGAGGTCGCGGCGAAAAGGGCTTGTTTTGATTGTTTGGGGCAGGCGCGAGGCACGGAAACGATGTCTGGAGGGGCGGAGCGGGGTCGCGCGCGCAGACGTGGTGTAAGAGTGTCCTGAGGTCCGTCGCTGCAAGTCCCGATGTTACTCCTTCTTGAGACCGCGCCT
>UQRW01000031.1 GCA_900543515.1 uncultured Collinsella sp. | reverse complement strand
ACCGCAGGAAGCTTGGATACGCCTAGGCGCGGTCCAAGAAATCGTCCGCACCCCCAAGCCTCTATTTAGGAACTATTTCACCGCAACCGCCCAGTAATCCGCTGGGGGCGGAGGAAAACGGATCACTTTTCCGCTCACCGATTTGTGTCTTGAAAAATGCATATAACGACTATAACGTAGTGTGAAACATATTGGAAACAATACCGAGGAGGCTGCGTTGAAGAAAAGCAATCTGGGCTATGTGCTGGTGCTGGTCGCCGCGCTTATGTGGGGCAGCATCGGAATCTTTGTAAACGGCATCTCGGCCATGGGCGTTTCGTCCCAGAGCATGGCTGCCTTTCGCTTGTTGGTCGGAGCGCTTATCTTGGCGCCGGTCCTGATGTTTATGGGCTGCCGTCCGGGTGAGGGGTCTACCGTGGCTCAGGGTCCGCTGGCACTGTTCAAGGCAAGCCCTAAAGAGCTTGTTCCCTGCGTGCTTGTCGGTATCGTCGGTCTGGCCGCCGCCAACACCTGCTATTACGAGTGCATGGGCGAGGTCGGCATGTCCACGGCCTCGGTGCTGCTTTACACCTCGCCGGTGTTTGGTGTCATGCTCGGCCGCGTACTTTATCGCGAGGACGTGACCCCCAACAAGCTCGTTGCCATTGTCTTTAACATCGTTGGCTGCGTGCTTGCAGTGACCAATGGCGACCTTTCCGGTTTCCATTTTTCGGTTTGGGGCGTCACGTCGGGCGTGATTGCAGGCCTTTGTGGTGCGTCGCTCGCGGTGTTTAGCCGGATAGCAACCAAGACGGTCCACCCGCTGGCTGTCACGTTTTGGGGCTTTGTTTTTGGCGGTGCGGTTATGGCGGCTATCGCGGCTCCGTGGCCGGATGTCGCCGCGGCAATGTCGCCACAGCTGCTGCTGCTGTTCCTTGGCTTTGGACTCATCCCCACAGCTGTGGCCTACATCTTATATATGCAGGGTCTGTCCATGGGGCTCGAGACATCGAAAGTTCCCGTCGTAATGTCATTCGAGACGGTCGTCACCGTACTGTTGGGCATTGGTGTCTACGCCGAGCCCGCCGGCGCGATCAAAGTCCTGGGCATCGTGCTGGTGCTCGCGTCCATCTTGATTATGAATACCGACTTCTCTAAGCTGCGCAACAGCGTGTTTGTCGGTCATGTCATTGAGAGCATGACCTTTAAGCCCAACGCGTGGTGGACGGAGAAATCGCAGGACATGGATCTGTTTAAGGAACGCACCGGCATCGCGCTGGAGCCCACCGTACAGGAAAGCCCCTGGTACTTCGTGCGATAGAGGATTGTGTGCGGCGTCTGACCTGGGGTTATCCAGCCAGCGCCTGCCTATCCAGCCCCAACGTTTCAAGTACGTTAAACCCGTCAACGGTCGATTTTCACCCGCGAACGGTCTTTATACTAATTAGCAATATAAGCAACGTATAAGACGTTATAATGACCATAACGAAAAGGAGGAGGCAAGATGAATCAGATCATTCTCGCATCTCATGGCGGCCTGGCCGCAGGCGCCAAAGACACGCTCGAGATGGTTCTCGGCGACGTGTCGAACGTCCACGTCGTGTCACTTGCTCGTGACGACAAGGAGCCCATCACCAATAAGGTGGACGCCATGATCGCCACGTTCAACGCGGACGACACCGTCTATGTGCTGACCGATATGCTCGGCAGCTCGGTCAACAACAACATGGTCGAGCTTTCCAAGAACGGCACGAAGTTCACGGTTGTCAGCGGTTTCAACATCCCGCTGGCGCTCACGCTCGCTATGAGCCCCGTCCCCGTCAAGGGTGCCGAGCTCGCAGCCCTCATCAACGAGGCCCGCACCGGTCTGACCAACCCCAACGCACCGGTCGAGGCTGCCGCGGCTCCCGCCAAGAAGGCCAAGGCGTCCCGTCACAGCTCCGGTCCCGCCAAGATCGTCCTCGCACGTCTTGACTACCGTCTGCTGCACGGCCAGGTCGTCTTTACCTGGACCACCAAGGTCCAGGCCGAGCGCATCATCGTCGTCGACAACGCTGCCGCCAACGATGACATCAAGAAGGGCGCTCTTAAGCTGGCCAAGCCCCAGGGCGTGCGTCTGAACGTCTTCACCGTCGAGCGTGCTCTCGCCAAGATGGACAAGCTCAACACCCTCGGCGAGCGCGTCATGTTCGTCTTTGGCAACACGGCCGAGATGCTGCAGTTCTGCCAGGGCTACAAGCTCGACGCCATCAACCTGGGTGCCACCGCCAACCACGACGGTGCCGATCAGGTCGGCGGCAAGGACAGCTCCGTCTTCCTCGACGCCACCCAGAAGGCAGACGTCAACCAGCTGCTCGACATGGGCATCAAGCTCTACGTCCAGCAGACCCCTACGTATCAGAGCGTCGACATCGACGCCAAGCTGTAATCAACCAGGCTTTTGCCTGACTGAAAGGAGAAGGGTATGAATACGTTCATCAGTGCGGTGCTCGTCGGCCTCGTCGGCGTGTTCTGCATGTGGGACTCCCGCCTGCTCGGTCGTCTTAACTTCGAGCAGCCCCTCGTTGGCGCCACGCTCGTCGGTCTGCTGCTGGGCGATGTGCCCACCGGCCTTGCCGTCGGTGCCGCCGTCGAGCTCGTGTCCATGGGCCTGGTGCAGGTCGGTGCCGCCGTTCCGCCCGATATGGTCCTGGGCGGCATCGTGGCCGCTGCCTTTGCGTGCCTGACCGATGCTTCCGCCGAGACCGCCATGACGATCGCCATCCCGGTCGCCGTCCTGGGTCAGCTCCTCGGCATCGTGTTCCGTTCCATCATCGCCGCCCTCACCCATGTGGCAGATAGCGCGATCGATAACGGTAACTTCAAGACCGCCTACCGTATGCACATCTGCGCCGGCTCCGGTCTG
Organism: uncultured Collinsella sp.; assembly: GCA_900543515.1. Taxonomy (GTDB): domain Bacteria; phylum Actinomycetota; class Coriobacteriia; order Coriobacteriales; family Coriobacteriaceae; genus Collinsella. Next base: position 22,015 of record UQRW01000031.1, on the reverse strand, counting down.
TACGCCATCATGTACTTCCTGCCGATCTTCCTCGCCGTCTTTGTTGGCACCGACCTGGTTCAGGCCATCGTCAACATGGTTCCCGAGTGGCTGTCCACTGGTCTTAACGTTTCGACCAAGATCATGACTGCCTACGGCTTGGCCCTGCTGCTCACCATGATGATCAAGAAGGGTATGACTCCGTTCCTGTTCATCGGTTTCCTGCTCGCCGCTTACCTCAACCTGTCCGTCATCGCGGTCGCTCTGATCGGTGTGTGCCTGGCTGTCGTCTTCATGGGCTTCAAGTTCAACGGTTCCCATGCAGCCGCCGGTGTCGATTCCGACTACGATCCGCTCGAAGACGACGAAGACTAAGGAGGAACACACTATGGCAACCGCAACCAAGGACGTGTCCCTGAACAAGAAGGTCAGCCAGTTCTTCTGGCGCTCCTGGGCCATCCAGGCCTCTTGGAACTACGAGCGTCAGATGAACATGGGCTTCCTCTACGGCATGGTTCCCACGCTCGACCGCCTCTATCCGGACGAGTCCGACCCCAAGCAGCTCGCTGCTAAGAAAGAGGCTTACCACCGTCACATGGCGTTCTACAACTGCACCCCGCAGACGAGCGCCTTTATCCTGGGCCTCACCGCCTCCATGGAGGAGGAGTACGCCAAGGATCCCGAGAACTTCGATCCCGATTCGATCAACGCGGTCAAGACCTCCCTCATGGGTCCGCTTTCCGGCATCGGTGACTCCTTCTTCCAGGGTACCATCCGCGTTATCGCTTTTGGCCTGGGCGTTCAGCTGGCTCAGCAGGGCTCCATCATGGGCCCGATCCTGGCCATGCTCATCTCCATCGTCCCCTCTGTGCTGATCACTTGGTTCGCAGCCAAGATGGGCTATCAGGGCGGCCACGAGTACCTGAGCAAGCTTCAGGGCGGCGACCTCATGGAGAAGCTCATGTATGTCTGCGGCATCGTGGGTCTTATGTCCGTAGGCGGCATGATCGCCACGCTGATCGGCGCCACCACCCCGCTGCAGTTCGCTGAGGGCACCGTCGTTATCCAGGACATCCTGGACGGCATGATGCCCCAGATGATCTCCCTTGGCCTCACCGGCCTTATGTACTGGCTCATTAAGAAGAACGTCAACACCGGTTGGCTTCTCGTGATCGCCATCGTGGGCGGCATCGCCCTCTCCGCGGCCGGCATCCTGGCCTAGTCGCGACCAAGCGTCTAACCGCTTTCCCCCGGGGGCCTGCCTGGCATCCCATACCCCAGGCAGGCTTCCATCCCCAAAATGCGACAATGGGACAGTCCCTTTGTCGCATCCTCAACGGGCCGGCGACTCGGTCCAAATCACGGTAACCCTGCGAGCGCCCGGCAATGTGGCGCCGCAAAAATCGAAAGGAATGTGTCAGATGTACGAGATCGACCTTAACCTCCCTAAGCAGATCGTCGCTGACGTCCTGTCCAACCACGAGATCCACAGTGTCGCCTTCGTCGGCTGCGGTGCTTCCATGTCCGACCTGTACCCCGCCAAGTACTTCCTGGCCAACAACACGGACAAGCTGAACGTTCAGATCTTCACCGCTAACGAGTTCAACTATGACACGCCTTCCTGGGTCAACGAGCACACCTTCGTGATCACCTGCTCCCTCGGTGGCTCCACGCCCGAGACCGTCGAGGCCAACAAGACCGCCAAGAAGCACAACTGCCCGGTCGTCTCCCTCACCAACAAGGCTGGCTCCGCTCTGACCGTCGACGCCGACTACGTCATCGTTCACGGCTTCCACGCCAACTTCGCTGCCAAGTGCGAGAAGCCCGGCTATGCCATCGCTCTTGCTCTCGAGATCCTTCAGCAGACCGAGGGCTATGACAAGTACGACGACATGATCACCGGCCTCACCAACGTCTTCGATCTCTGCGAGAACGCTGCTCAGTCCTGCAAGAAGCTCGCCAAGAAGTTCGCTGAGGACTTCAAGGACGACAAGATGATTTACTTCATGGCCTCTGGTGCCTCCGAGAAGATGGCTTACTCTCACGCCGCCTTCCTGTTCACCGAGATGCAGTGGATCGACGCCGCCGCCTACAACACCGGCGAGTACTTCCACGGCCCGTTCGAGGTTTCCACCGAGGGTAAGCCCTACGTCTTCTTCATGTCCGATGGCGCTACCCGTCCGATGGACGCCCGCGCCCTCACCTTCCTTGAGCGCATGGGCGCCAAGGTCGCTCTGATCGACTCCAAGGACTACGGCCTGGCTGACGCCGTGCCCGCGAGCGTCGTCACCTACTTCAACCCGCTGCTGCACCTCGCCGTTATGCGCGAGTACGGCAACCAGATCGCCGAGGCCCGTCAGCACCCGCTGACCATGCGTCGCTACATGTGGAAGCTTTCCTACTAATCACAAGTAAGTAGACCTTACGGGTTGATTGAGAGGGGATGGGGTTTGCGCCCCGTCCCCTTTTTTGCTCTTGGGAGGGCACGCCTGTCGCGTCGCAAAACCCAGGATAAAACCTACCAAAATAAACCTGTCTCTATTTGGCAGGTGGGAGGAGATGCGTATGATCAAAGCAGTGCTGTTTGACATGGACGGCGTGCTGGTCGATACCGAGTGGTTCTACAACCGTCGTCGCGTGGCGTTTATGGAGGAGAAGGGGTTCCACTTTGACGAGATCCCCGATCTTTCGGGGTCTAACGAGCCGGCCATTTGGGAGGCGCTGGTGCCCGACGATGTTGAGCTGCGCGAGCGCCTTCGCGTGGAGTACAAGCAGGTCTACAGCCCGGACCACCCCGTTCCGTATGCCGAGCTGCTCAACGAGCAGACGGAGCCGGTGATGCGCGCACTGCACGAGCGCGGCGTGAAGTGTGCCATCGCGAGCTCGTCTTATCGTGAGCTCATTGACGAGCTGGTAGAGATTGCCGGTATCGCCGATGTGCTGGACTACACCATCAGCGGTCACGAGTGCAGTGCGTTTAAGCCCGACCCCGAGATCTACCTGCGTGCCATGGAGGCGCTGGGGGTGGAGCCTGCCGAGTGCCTGGTTATCGAGGACTCGCCTTTGGGCATCGAGGCCGGCAAGCGCTCCGGCGCCCGAGTCCTGGCGCTGCGTCCGCATGAGGGCGTCAACCTGGATCAGTCCGCCGCCGATACCATCATCGACAACCTCACCGACATCCTATCTGCCATCTAGCAGCAAACCACCACAAAGGGGACAGGCGCCTTTTGTGGTGGTTTTTATTAAAGCGAGGCTTTTCGCGTCGACATTTTGATCGCTTTGTAGCGTCAAACCACAGCGAGAAGTACGGCCCCACACGTCTTTTGCCGGGATTCGGCTCAATTTGGCCGCTATTTTGGTTCGTTTGGCTTCGATTGGATCCGTTTGGCTTCACTTTGGACTAAGTGAGTAGACTTTTCGCGACCTGCCGAGCACAAAGCGTATCTGCCTTAACAAAACTGCAGGTCACAGAGGTGGCTGTTTTGGGTGTGCTCGGCAAGTCGCGAAAAGTCTACTCACTTAGCATTTTGGTCTTTGGTCGTGGGGGTTGTCGGTCCCGTTTTTGGTTATCGAGAGAGGGTGAATTAAACTGGGCCGTGCCGTGCCGTGCCGTGCTACAATCGCTCGACATGCCCCACAATTGCATCTGCCTGCGAAAGGAGCCTACGTGGCGAACGCCCTCGACCAGCTCTCCGACCGAGTGCTCGTGCTCGGCCGCCTCACCATCGTCCGCCGCGCCATCACCGCCGTGGCGGTCACCATTTCCGCCGTTCTCCAGACATTCCTGATCCAGGCGTTCATTCGGCCCGCCGACCTGCTTCCGAGCGGTCTTACCGGCGTCGCGGTCCTACTCGATCGCGTTACCTCGCTGGGCGGCGTCCACATCGACATCTCACTCGGCATGCTCGCGCTCAACATCCCCGTGGCGCTCCTATGCTGGAGCGGCATTAGCAAGCGCTTTGTCATCTTCTCGATGATGCGGGTCGTGCTCTCGTCGCTGTTCCTCAACATCTTTCACTTCGCCCCGTTTTTGGGCGATAAGATTATGCTCATCATTTTTGGCGGCGTGGTCTCGGGTCTGGGCGCTGCCATCGCGCTCAAGTCCGGCGCATCCACCGGCGGCACCGACTTTATCGCGCTGTGGGTCTCCAACCACACGGGCAAGACTATCTGGGGCGTCATCTTTGGTTTCAACTGCTTTATCCTGGCGATCTTTGGCTTTATGTTTGGCTGGGACAATGCGGCGTACTCCATCGTGTTCCAGTTTATTTCGACCAAGACCATCGACAGTTTCTATCGTCGCTACGACCGCGTGACGCTGCAGATCACGACGCGCAAGGCGGACGAGGTCATGACCGCCTATGTCAACCATTTTCAGCACGGCATTAGCTGCGCCGAGGTCATCGGCGGATACAGCCGCGAAAAGATGTACCTGCTGCACGCCGTTGTCTCGACCTATGAGAGCCAGGACATTATCAAGCTGGTATGCGACATTGATCCCGGCGCCGTGATCAATGTGTTCCACACGCTCAACTTTGTGGGCGGCTGGTGGGGCGGTCATGTCGACGAGCCCATGCCTACGGCCGTACCCGACCCCGACAAGCCCGCGCGCATGGCCAGCAGGCAGGCGCGCCTCAGCGAACAGGACAGCCTGCAGCAGGATGACGGCAAGTAGGGTTTTGGCTTTTTGCCGGTCAAGCGCAGCCCATTCGAATTAGCTCCCCCCGAAAGTCCCGTTGCTTTCGAGGGACTCTCGTTTGACCAGATAAAACCTACCAAAATAGACCTGTCGCTTTTTGGTAGGCAGGGCGTATCGTTTTATCGTTATGATGTATCATAGAGCTAGACGTTATATACGTATCAGTAATTTCGATATTTTGATAGGAGTGATCAGATATGCCCGCGACCAAAAATGCACCGCTTTACCAGCAGATTTACGACGAAATCAAGGATGCGATCGAGAAAGGTGTTTATGCACCCAGGGAGCGTATTCCGTCCGAGCTCGAGCTAGCCGAGCAGTACGAGGTGAGCCGCATTACGGTGCGCCGCGCCGTCGAGGAGCTGTGCTCCGATGGCTACCTGGTTAAGCAGCAGGGCCGTGGCACCTTTGTTTCCACGCCGCACATCAACCGTCAGTTCCACGCCTCGACGCTGCAGACGTTTACCGCGCTGTGTGCCGACAACGGCATGAAGGCCGGTGCACATGTGGTCGATCGCCAGATTGTTCCGGCGCGCCAAAACGAGATGGAGTTCTTTGGCCTGCAGAAGGGCGCGCTGCTGCTGCATATCAAGCGCGTGCGCACGGCCGACGGCGAGCCCATCTTTGAAGAGAACATCTTTGTGCCGTTCGACCAGTACCGCGAGCTTTTGACGGCCGATCTTGAGGACAAGTCAATCTTTGCCGAGGTTGAGCGCGTGGGCGGCACCCCGGTCGTGTCGCCGGGCTACCGTATGGTTGAGGCCGTTCGCGCCAATGCCGAGCAGGCGGCTGAGCTGGGGATCGCTCCACACGATCCGCTGCTCAACCTGCGCGTCGGCTTTATTGGTCCCGACGGCGAGCCGGTCCTGATAGGCAAGCAGTACTACGTGGGCTCGCGTTACGTCATGGTGATGTAGCCCTTGGGTTCCGTCGTTCTGACGAACGACGGAGCGGTCGACGCTGCAAACGTCCCTAAGCGGCAATCTGACGTTCAATCGTCGGTCGCGTACCGAAGTAGTCATTGGGGACGTTCTTGAATGGCTAGTCGTTTAAGAACGTCCCCAACGACTACCTGCTGCTCGGCGCTTGTCCCTGTGGCGGCGTATAATCGGCGGCAGATGATTCTGACGTTAGGAAACCATGACCGATAGCATGCAGCAGATGGCGCTCGACACGCTCGGCGCCTATTTTGGCTACACCTCGTTTCGCCCGGGCCAGGACCGCATGGTCGATGCGATCCTTGCCGGTCGCGATGCGCTGGGCGTTATGCCCACGGGCGCCGGCAAGTCTATCTGCTACCAGGTACCTGCACTTATGCTGCCCGGCATCACCTTTGTGGTGAGTCCGCTGCTGTCGCTTATGGAGGACCAGACCCGTGCGTTGCTCGCGGCGGGTGCGCGACCCAGCTATCTCAACTCCAGCCTTACCCCGGCCCAGCAAAACACCGTGCTCAAGCGGGCGCGCGAGGGCCGCTATCAGCTTATGTACGTGGCGCCCGAGCGCCTGCTCGAGCCGCGCTTTTTAGCCTTTGCGCAGGAGGCCGCGGCGGACGGCGGCATTGGCGTGCCGCTCGTGGCCATTGACGAGGCCCACTGCGTGAGCCAATGGGGCCAGGATTTCCGCCCCGCCTACCTGCAGATTCGCGAGTTTATCGATTCGTTGCCGCGGCGCCCGATCGTGGCGGCGTTTACCGCCACGGCGACCGAGCGCGTGCGTGCGGACATTCAGCAGATGCTCGGCCTGCAAAATCCTGCGACGGTGGTGACGGGCTTCGATCGCAAGAACCTCTACTTTGGTTGCGAGGAGATGGGCGACAAGGCCAAGACTGCCTGGGTGCGCGACTACGTGATTGCGCATTCGAGCGAGAGCGGCATCGTGTATTGCTCGACTCGCAAGACGGTCGATGCGCTGGCGGGCGAGCTTGCCGAGGCGTTGGGACCCAGCGGCATTCGCGTGGGCCGTTACCATGCCGGCATGGGCAACGACGCCCGCCGCCAGAGCCAGCGTGCCTTTATCGACGACGACATCCAGGTGATGGTTGCCACCAACGCCTTTGGCATGGGCATCGACAAGCCCAACGTGCGTTACGTGATTCACAACAACGTGCCCGAGAGCATCGAGGCTTACTACCAAGAGGCGGGCCGCGCCGGCCGAGATGGCGACCCGGCCAGCTGCCATCTGCTGTGGAACGGCAACGATTTCCGTATGCGCCGCTTTTTGATCGACCGTGGCGATGCGGCCGACGAGGCGCTTGACGACGAGCAGCGCGCGTGGGCGCTCCAGAACCGTTATCGCCTGCTCAGCCAGATGGAGGGCTACTGCAATACCACCGGCTGTCTGCGCGAATACATGCTGCGCTACTTTGGCGACGAGGCCGCGGCCGAGCATGCGGCTGCGGCCGGTGCGGGCAGCGCCGCCACGGACGATGCCGAGGGCTGCGGCAGCTGCAGCAACTGTCTCACGCAGTTCGAGGTTGAGGACGTCACCGATATGGCCCGCGCCGCCGTGCGCTATGTGGCCACGCGACCCATGCGCTTTGGCAAGTCGCTGATCGCCGACGTGCTCCACGGCGGCAACACCGAGCGCATTCGCCAGATGCATCTGGACGAGGACCGCGGCTACGGTGAGCTGTCGAGCGAATCGGTCGGGCGCATCAAGGACATCATCGGGCAGCTGTGCGGTCGCGGTTATTTGGCCACCTCGCAGGGGCAGTACCCGGTCGTGGGACTGGGTCCGCGTGCCGGCGAGGTCGAGGACGAGGCGTTCGTCTTTACCGTTAAGCGTCGCGCGTCCAAGCGCAAGGCCTCGGCCCGCGCCCGCCGCGCCGTCGATCTGCTGCGCGAGGAGGCCGAGCTGGACCAGCACCCGCGCGTTGGCGACGATGCCGAGCTGTTCGAGCGCCTGCGTGCTCTCCGCAAGGAGATCTCGACCGAGCTGGAGATGGCGCCGTATATGGTCTTTTCCGACAAGGCCCTGCGCGGCCTGTGCCGCCTGCGTCCGCAGACGCGCGAGGAGCTGATCCAGGTCAACGGCATTGGCGAGAAAAAAGCCGACGCCTTTGGCGAGCAGTTTATGGCGGCGATTGAAGAATTTGAGTCCGAGCATGCGCGGGATGGAGCGTAACGATGGCATTCGACGATAAAACCGACCGCACTGACGTGCCCGCCGTGCCGCTGTACCAACAGGTCATGGATGACCTAAAGGGCGAGATCGCACGCGGCGTGTACGCGGCCGGCTCGCGCATTCCTTCCGAGATGGAGCTCGCGAAGTCCTACGGCGTGGGGCGCATCACCGTGCGCCGTGCCATCGAGGAGCTGTCGCGCGCGGGGTATCTCAACCGCCAGCAGGGGAGGGGCACGTTTGTGTGCGCCCCCAAGCTCAAGCGCAAGATTCGCCAGAAGGGTGACGTCCAGAGCTTTACTGAGGGTTGTGCTGCCAACGACATGGTGCCGGGTGCGCGTCTGGTGTCGCGCACGGTGGTCGCGGCGACGCACGAGGATGCGGCGTTCTTTGGCGTGGAGCCCGGCTGCGAGCTTATCGTGGTCGAGCGCGTGCGCACGGCCGACGGCATCCCCGTCATGCTCGAGAACAACGCCTTTGTGCTTGCCGACCATCCCTACCTGCAGACGCTGGCCGACGAGGACCTCACCGATAACTCAATCTTTGCGCTCGTTGCCGAGCATTCGGGTCGCGCGCCGCTCAAGTCCGACCCCTGCACCGTGGAGATTGCGCTTGCCGATACTCAGACGGCCCCGCTGCTGGAGGTGCCGGTCGGCGAGCCTCTCTTCTATATGGAGGCCTACTTTACCGACGCCGGCGGGCGCCCTCTACTGCTCGGCCGCCAAAAGATCGTGGGCTCGCGCTACGTCTTCGACATCTAACGTCCACGAATAGAACAACATGGAACAAATTTACCGCAATGGCTTCCACCGTGGCTGCATGCGTGGTATATATAGAACAACATAGAACGACAGCAGGTACGAGCAGCCGTCGCCAAAAGCCGCCACACAAGGAGGGGCATCAGCATGAACGCACATGATCTGATTCAGGAAATTATCGAGCGCAAGGGCAAGATCGAGAATGTCTTTTGGATCGCTTGTGGCGGTTCGATGATCGACCTGATGCCGGCCAACGAACTGCTCAAGCGCGAGGCCACCACGTTTACCTCGACGGTCTACACGGCGCGCGAGTTTTGCCTGATGGCCCCCAAGAGCCTTGGCGAGAAGTCGCTCGTTATTGCCTGCAGCCACAGCGGCAACACGCAAGAGGTTGTCGACGGCTGCGAGATGGCGCTGGCCGCCGGTGCCGAAGTCGTTGCCCTCACCGACTGCGAGGGTTCCAAGATCGATAACGGCAAGTGGACCACCTGGGTCTATCCGTGGGGTGAGGGCGTGTCGCAGGCCGAGGTGCCGCAGGGCATCGGCGCTCTGATCGCCGCCGAGTTGCTCGACCAGCAGGAAGGCTACGAGGCACTCGCCGACATGTATGAGGGCCTCAAGCAGATGGATGCGCTGCTGCCCGCCGCCCGTGAGAAGGTCAACGCCGAGCTGGGCGCCCGCTTTGCCGAGCTCTGCCAGCAGCACAAGTTCTTCTATATCCTGGGCTCCGGCCCCAACTTTAGCCAGACCTATGCCATGGCGATTTGCTCGCTCATGGAGATGCAGTGGCAGCACTGCTGCTACATCCACTCCGGCGAGTACTTCCATGGCCCGTTCGAAGCCACCGAGCCCGGCGTGTTCTACTTTGTGCAGCTCGGATCGGGCGAGTGCCGCCCCATGGAGGAGCGCGCTCTTGCGTTCCTCAACACGCACACCGATACAGTCATGGTGCTCGATGCGCTCGAGTACGGCGTGGGTGAAGTGCCTGCCAGCGTGCGTTCGTACCTGGAGCCGATCTTCTTCTACGCGATGAGCTGCGAGCTGCGTGCCGCCCGCGGCAAGGTGTTCGACCACAGCCCCGAGGTTCGTCGCTACATGGGCATCGAGCAGTACTAGGTAACGGGAAAAGCATTCACCTTCGATTCGCAAGCGGGCCACATGAGTCAAAAAGCGGGCCGCGCCGGGGATTTCCGGCGCGGCCCGCTTAGTATCGCGCATAGATTCGCAAGGTTGCGGTAGCCAGCGGCCTACTTTGCGTCGTAGGCCTCGGCGTCCCACCAGTCGAGCTGGGCGATGTTGTCGCGGATGTGCTGGCAGCTCTTGTGGAAGCCCTCGAGCTCGTGCTCGGACAGGTCCAGCGTGTAGACCTCCTCGACGCCCTCGGCACCGATCACGCACGGCAGGGAGGTGAAGATGCCCTCCTCGCCATACTGGCCGGTCATGAGCGTGGAGGCGGAAAGCACGGCGTGCTCGTTATGCAGCACGGCGGCGCAGACGCGCGCGGCGGAGTTGGCGACGGCGTACTCGGTGCACTGCTTGCCCTGGTAGGTCACATAGCCGCCCTTGCGTGCGAGCTCCTCGACCTCCATGTGGTCGAAGGCGTACTTGTCGGGGTTCTCGGCCTGAAGCTCGTTAAGGCTCTTGCCGGCGATGGTTGCGGCCTTAAAGGCGGCCAGCTGGCTAAAGCCGTGCTCGCCGATCATGTAGGCGTCGATGGACTTGGGACTCACGCCGACCTTCTTGGAGATCTCGGTGCGCAGGCGGGCGGAGTCCAGGCCACAGCCCGAGCCGATGATCTTCTTGGGATCGTAGCCGGTCAGGTGCCACAGCTCGGTACACACGACGTCGCAGGGGTTGGAGATGCTTACAAAGATGCCGTCAAAGCCGGCGTCGACGATGCGCTTGGCAAAGGTGCGGGCGGCGTCGGTGGTAAAGAATAGCTCACCGTCGCGGTTGCCGGCGGCCAGCGCAACCTTGCCGGCGGCGTTGACGATGACGTCGCAGCAGGCCAGCTCCTCGTAGTGGTCGTAGCAGTTGACGATCTTGGTGTTGTACGGGACAAACGAAAGGGAGTCGCGCAGGTCCTGGACCTCGGACGTCACCTTGGCCTCGTTGATATCGCACAGGTACAGCTCATCGGCAATGCCCTGCATGAGCAGACTGTTGGCAACATGTGCTCCTACGTGGCCCTGGCCGACCACACCGATCTTACGCGTCTGGTACATATATGTATCCTTTCGGCCGAGTTTTTCGCGTCGAACCATTGTAGCGTCCTGCTGCCACTTTGCTAGGCTAAAGCGCCATAGATTTTTGGGCATGCCTTAATCTCTACTTTTGGAGTGATTTGGGCCGCTGACGGCATCGCTGGGCGATGTGCTCGCGCGGATGGGGCCGCTCGTTGTACCATAGCTGCAACTGACTCGTAAGGAGCATCCATGCCCATTCGCATCCCCGACGCCCTCCCTGCCGCCGCGCAGCTCGAGAGCGAGAACATCTTTGTCATGACCGAGTACCGCGCGCTGCACCAGGACATCCGTCCGCTGCGCGTGCTCATCCTCAACCTCATGCCCACCAAGATCGCCACCGAGACGCAGATCATGCGCAAGCTCTCCAACACGCCGCTGCAGGTGGAGGTGGACCTGCTGCGCACCAAGACGCACGAGGCCACGCACGTGAGCGCCGGCCACCTGGAGACGTTCTATCGCACGTTCGACGACATCCGCGATATCCACTACGACGGCCTGATCATCACGGGCGCGCCGGTGGAGCAGATGCCGTTCGAGGAGGTCGACTACTGGCCCGAGCTCTGCCAGATCATGGATTGGTCCACCACGCACGTGCACTCTACGCTGCATATTTGTTGGGGCGCGCAGGCCGGTCTGTACCATCATTACGGCATCCAGAAGCATGACCTGCCGGCAAAGGCGAGCGGCGTGTTTGAGCATTATCTGGTGAAGCCGCAAAGCCCGTTGGTTCGCGGCTTTGACGACCGTTTCTATGCTGTGCATTCGCGCAACACCGATGTGCGTCGCGAGGACGTGGAGGCCGAGCCGCAGCTTGAGGTCGTGGCCGTGTCCGACGAGGTGGGCCTGTACATCGTCAAGTCGACCGACAGCCGTCGCTTCTTTGTCTTTGGCCACCCTGAGTACGATACCGATACGCTGCGCCTGGAGTACGAGCGCGACGTGAAGCGCGGGCTCAACCCTCAGGTGCCGGCGCATTACTTCCCGGGCGACGATCCCACCGCCGAGCCGCGCAACGTCTGGCGCAGCCAGGCTCAGCTGTTCTACACCAACTGGCTCAACTACTACGTCTACCAGACCACGCCCTACGACCTAGCCCGCGCCGGCGAGGAGCACTAGGCTGCGATGGTACTGCTGTAGCCGTGGCTGATATGGCGGCGATTAGGCGCTGATGATGTGGGGTAGCGGCAGGTCGTGAGCGTCGGTGGGAACGCGGTCGACACGCTGCTCGTCAAAGGCGATGCCGATGATTTGGCATGCGGGCGAGAGCATGGGCAGATAGCGGTCATAGCAACCGCCGCCGTAGCCCAGGCGCGCGCCGGTTTGGTCGAAGGACACGAGCGGCACAACAATCATGTCGAGAGCCTCGGCAGGCACGATGGGGAAGCGGTCGCTGTCGATGTCCGTGGCCGCAAAGGCCCGCGTAGGGTGGGCGATAAACGGAGCCGCGGACGCATCGTCGGCGGCAACTGCCCGCATACACATGCGCTGGCCACAAGCTGCGGCATCAATTGCCGAGAGCATGCACGGATAGGCTACGCGCCAGCCGCGCACGGCGGCCGCAGCGGCAAACGCGGCAGGGTCTGCCTCGGAACCCATCGCGGCATAGACGGCAACGATGCGCGGCGCCGCGGCATCCAAGCGGCCCAGCAGCTCAACCAGCCGCGCACAGATATCAGCAGACTTCGCCGCCCGCAAGTCCAAATCAAGAGCATCGCGCTGGGCAATCACCGCCCGCCGCAACTCAGCCTTGTCCATCCCAACCTCCTCTAGCAAACCTGCCAAAAAGTGACAGGCTTATTTTGGCTGGTTTTATCTGGGCAAACGTCGAAGCCGCCACAAAGGCGCCCTGTGTGGCGGCTTCGACTCGACGTTGGCTTCACAGCGCCGCAGCGATCGCTTCAGTCACAAACTTATTGAGTGACTCACCCTTCTTTGCCGCTGCCAGCGCTGCTTGCTTGTGGAGCTCAGAGCCCGTTCTTACGTTGAACGAGCCCTTAAAAGCCCGCTCGGGTTCCTTGCCCTTCTCGGCGCAAAACTCAAGGTAATCGTCGACGGCGTCGTGGAAGCATTGCTCCACTTCTTCAGCCGTGGAGCCTTCAAATACGATTGCGTCCCTAATGCCGGCGACCATACCTGTTAGCACATGCTGTTCGGCATCGAACTCGACCGGGGCGAAATAACCCTTGTATGCCAAAACGTTACTCATGACTACCTCCGACATCTTGCAGAAAGCGAACGATGTTTCGAATGGTCCCCGCTGTCAATTCGTCAGATGGATGAGGCGCGTGCATTACGAACATCCTGCCATCTGATGGCCTGTAGAAGCGAACGCGCGATCCGGACGTCTTGCCTTTGCTGTCCATTTCAAAGCCATATGAAGCCATAACTTTAAGAAAGTCAGCAAATCTATACGTTGAAGGACAGCTAAGCAGCTGGGCGATGAGTTTATCGGATCGAGTCATCCCGCCTCACATTCTGCAACTATATTCTAGTTGCAATTTCAGTTCGATGCAAGCACCTCTACTATAGAACATGTGTGCGTATAGAACAAATGTTCGAACTACCACGAAGGGCGCCTGTGAACTGCGCCCTTCGTGGTAGTTTTGCTTGCCGTGCCTTAGCCCAGCAGGTCGATGACGTTGAAGCCGGCGTTGCTCTTGGCGATGACGTCGCGGCCGCCAAAGACGCAGGTGGGTGACTCGGCTGCGATGCGCGTTACGTCGGCGCCGAGCGAGCGAAGCTCACCGGGCGTGGCGGCGAGCATCTGGGCGCGGCGCTCCTCGCGCGCATGCGGATCGAGCCCGGCCAGGTAGGTCGTGTTGCGGCGCTTGGTGAGCGCGTACGGCTTCACCGGCGCGTCCATGCCGCTCACGCAGCTCACGATAAAGCCCTCAAAGGCGGCCTCGTCGGGATCAAAGCTGCCGAGCCATTCGCCCGCGCGCGCCACGCGCTCAATCGAGGGGTCGATTGCCGGGTCGCGGTAGGTGTAGAACGCCGCCTGACGCTCGCCGGCCGCGCGGAATCCGCAGCCGTACGCGCCGCCCTTAACGCGGATCTCGTTCCACAGATAGTCGTAGGAGAGCGCGTTGGCGGCAACCGCCCAGGCGCCCGTCACGTCGATGCCCAAGCGACGCGGGTCGCACGCGCTTGCCGCAAAACAGATGTCGCTGGGGATGACAAAGGCCTCGTGGCGGTCGCACGGCGTCGGCACCACGAGCGCGTTGCGGCCGGCATCGGCGCCGTCGCCAGCGCCCAGCTCCAGGTCGCCCGCGGCGGCCCAGTATGCGTTAAAGTCCTCGTCGCTGCCGGTAAAGCTCGCCAGGCAGCCATCGGCCACAAAGATGCGGCCTGCCAGCTCGGCAAGCTTGGTACGCAACCCGTTCACGCGCTCGTCAAAGTGGTCGAGCAGGTCGCGCAGGAACAGATAGAAGTCCACGCCCGAAAGCTGCTCGCGCACCACGGCCGAAGGCGAGCTGTAGCTCATCGCGCGACCGAGCGCCGCCGAGTGGCCGTTGTTGATAAAGCCCTGCTCAAGCCCAATGCGAATCTGTGTGAGCACGTCGCGCACGCGGTCGGCGTCGGCATCTGCCAAAAGCGTGCTCGACCATACCTCGCGCGGCAGACTCGCCAGCGCATCGATCTTCTCGGACAGGGCGCCGGCGCTCACCAGCAGGTAGGGGCGCACGCCGTCCACTTCGGGCTGCGTCATGACCTCGGTCGTAAAGCTCAAAAAGCCGAGCTTGCCAGCGAGCAAGTTGTCGAGTTCCTCGGCCGAGTGCTCGCGCGTGGGCAGCTGCTTAAGCAGGCGGCAGAGCAGTGTCACATAGGGCAGGTCCTCAAACGCGACGCAGTTCAGGTCGAAATACTGCATGGCGTAGGCCAGACGGTTGGTGGGGATGCCGTGGCGCAGGCAGGGGATGGGCACGGTCGTGTCCACGATCAGTGGCGGCTCGGGGCGCGCCTCGCCAATGTCGGACACGCGCAGGCGCGGCAGCGTGGCCTTGGCCTCGGGTGTGTCTTCCGCCTCCTGCGCGGCACGCAGCGCGGCCGTGCGCTCGACCACGTCGGTCAGCTCGGCATCGGTCATGGCATCGCGCTTGGCTGCCAGCTCGGCGGCCTCGGCACCCTCCGAACCCTCGGCGGCGTCCACCGGCACCAGCTCGACCAGTGCCATGTGGTCGTTTTCCAGCACCAGCTCGCGCAGCAGGTCCTCAAAATAGCTGCCGTCCAGCTCGCTACGCAGCTCCTCGTACACCGGGCCGTACTTGAGCGCCAGCGTCGCGGCGTCGTCATCGTAGAGCCAGGTGCTCAGCGCGTCGCACGCAATGGCCACGCCGTCGGCGATGCCATAGTCACGCTGGCGCAGGTCGTACTCGTTGCTGCTGATGATGGCTTCCAGACGCTCGCGCGGAACTCCGTGCTCGCACAGGTCGCGGCAGGCGTCCTGGAACACGCGACGCAGCTCGCGCGCCACACCGGGCTGTGCGTTTTGCAGCATGATGAGCTCGTAGGGCTGCAGGCTCTCGGCCGCGGTGTAGCTCACCACGTTGCCGCCCAGGCCGGCGGCCAGAATGGCCTTCTTAACCGGCGCTTCGTTGGAGCCCAGCAGCGCCTCGAACAGGATATCCGCCGCGATCGTGCGCTTGCGGTCGAGCGCGCTGCCCAGCACAAGGCCCAGGCCCACCAGGGCGTTCTCGGGTGTGGTGGCCATCTCGATGCGCTTGTACTCGCAGGTCACGGGCGCCTGCGCGTCCAACGGATTGGGCGCCAGCGTGGACGGGTCCTCGCCGGCGGCAACGGCAGCGTCCATGCGGCGGCTCGCGGCACTCGGCTGCGACAGATAGCGCTCGTCCAAAAAGGCCAGTGCGCGGTCCACGTCCAGGTCGCCGTAGAGCGTGATGTAGGAGTTGGAGGGATTGTAGTGTCGCGCGTGCGTGTCCAGGAACTGCTCGTAGGTGAGCGCGGGAATCGCGCGCGGGTCGCCGCCGCTCTCGTGCGCATAGGCGGTGTCGGGATAGAGCGCGGCGTTGACGGCATCGTCCAGCACGCTCATGGGATCGGACAGCGCGCCCTTCATCTCGTTGAACACCACGCCGTTATAACGCAGCGTGCCCTCGTGCAGGCTCGCGGCGCTGCTGTCGCCGTCGCCCTCCGGCAGGTCCAGTTCGTAGTGCCAGCCCTCCTGCTCAAAAATGGTGGGCTTGGTATAGATGGCCGGGTTGAACACCGCGTCCAGGTACACGTCCATCAGGTTGTACAGATCCTGCTCGTTGGTGGTGGCAACGGGGTAGATGGTCTTGTCGGGGTAGGTCATGGCGTTGAGGAACGTCTGCATGGAGCTCTTGATCAGGTCGACAAACGGCTCCTTGACGGGAAACTTGGCCGATCCGCACAGCACCGAGTGCTCAAGAATATGGAACACGCCGGTGGAATCGGCCGGCGGCGTCTTAAAGCCAATGGCAAAGGCCTTGTTTTCGTCGTCGCACGCCAGGTACAGCAGACGAGCGCCCGAGGCAGTGTGTCGCAGCACGTAAGCGTCCGAGTCGAGCTCGGGCACGGTCTCGCGGCGCTCGACGGCAAAGCCGTGGCAGGTAGTGCCGGGCACCAGCAGTGCAGCGGCTGCGGCGCGCGGGTCGGTTGAGGTGGTGGGCATATGCAGTCTCCTTTGACGCCCCAGCGGGGGCGAATCGAGTCGAATCCTCGAGAGTATACCCATATGGGGCCGCGACCCTGCGGCGAACTGGAGACGATGCCAGCGGATTGGGCGAAGGGCTCGCGTGCCCGCCGCACGAGCGTGGAAAATTGGACACTCGCCAAACGAGAGTGGATATTCGGACGGACGAGCGAGGATTTCCGGATACCTATCGAACGAGAGTGGATATTTGGACGGAATTTGCCGCAAAAGCCCCAAAAACCGTCCAAATATCCACTCTCGATATCCGACCGTCCGAAAATCCTCGCTCGTCCATCACTCGCGTATCTCTCGTCCCTCATTCGTCTCTAATATGAGAGATGACAGGAAGATGAGAGAAAAATATGAGAGATAACTGAGCAGCAAAGAGACAGGCAATCATGGTATTGTCTCAATACCAATTGTTCTACCAGCAAAAATATGTATAAATGAAGCAAATGGTAGACATTCCATCTCTCATCTATCTCTCTATCTCTAAGCCGAGAGATAGAGAGATAGATGAGAGATAATTTCGAGAGATAACTGAGAGACGAGGGAAATCTATCCGCGGCATTCTCCGCAGGACCGAGCGAAAGGACGTGCAGATGAACGAAAACGAGCTGACCGGTCTGCTCGAGTCTTTAAGGCGCATGGGCTCGGACGATCTTAACGTCGAGGTCAAGGAGAGTGCCACGACGCTTTCCCGCGACGTATGGGAAACGGTTAGCGCATTCGCGAATACCGCTGGCGGAATTATCGTGCTCGGCGTGAGCGAGCGCGCGGGCTTTGTCCCGGTTGAGAACTTTGAGACCGAGAAGGTGCTCAACCAATTCGTAGCGGGCATGGGTGATGCCGGCGGGCGCGGAAAACTGGCCAATCCGCCCAAATACACCATTGAACGCGTGGAGCTCCAGGGCACCGTGGTTCTGGTCATCACGATTGAGGAGCTCGACCCGTCGAGCAAGCCTTGTTATGTCATAGAGCGGGGCGCTCAAGGCGGCAGCTACAAACGCATCGATGATAAAGATGTTCCGCTCTCGTCGACCGAGGTCCTGTCCTTGTCATCGTATGAGCGGACGAGCCCCAGTGATCGCGATGCAGTGCCCGGCGCGGTCGCAGGCGATTTTGACGAGGCCCTGGTCGACCGCACGATAGAGCGTGCTTTCTCACTGACACCTCGTGCGATGCGCGGCGCGCCGGACAAGAAAACGAAGCTGGAGCGCCTGAATTTCCTCGACTCCCAGGGCAATGTCACTAAGGCCGGACTCCTGGCCGCGGGTGCCTATCCCCAGCAGTTCTATCCCAAGCTCTTTATCGATGTGGCGGTCTATGCCGGAACGCAGAAGGGCGCGGCGGGGTCGTTGAGGTTCATGGACCGTACGATCTGCGAGGGAACGTTGGGCGAAATGATCTCGGATGCCGTCGCGGCAATCGCCAAGAATTTGCGACGAACCTCGATGATTAAAGGCGTCTCGCGTGTCGACTCGCTGGAGATTCCCGAGGAGGTCCTGCGCGAGGCAATTGCCAACGCCGTAATCCACCGAGAATACGGAGACCGGTTCTGTGGGCAGTCGATCGCTGTTGACGTCTTTGATGACCGTATCGAAGTGACGAACCCCGGCGGCCTATACGGAGGAAAGACTCGCGAGAACCTGTTTGACGGCAGCTCCCGATGTCGCAATGCGACGCTTGTGAAACTGATGTCGATTGTTCCGCTGCCGGATGGTGCAGGTTCGCCGGCTGAGGGCAATGGCTCAGGCATCCCGATGATGATCGATGCCATGCGCGCGCATGGTCTCGCCGAGCCCCTGTTCTGCCCGGGGTTCGATCGGTTCAAGGTCGTACTTTACCGTTCAAAGATCGAGCCGGTCGATCATGGCGGGGGCTTAATTGTGACGGCACTCAAACATTACGGCGAGCTGGGGACGCGTGAGCTGGCAGAGCGCACGGGGCTCACAATTTCCCAGGTTAGGTCGCGCGTCAACGCGCTCATTGCTCAAGGCGAGCTTGAGCCCACGGCGCCGGCGACGAGCCGCAACCGCAAGTATCGACTGTTGGAGCGCGTGGAATAAATGCGTTAGCGGACGAGGCGACCCAATAATCGACCCTCGATTGGCGCCCACTAAGGTTAAGCGGTTGTTGCCCAGTTGACGGTGATGCTAAAGACTCGGCTTACGCCGGCATGGCCGCGAACCCGTCCATCAAGAACAGCCTAAGAACCAGCTTGATGACATATCCCGGTTTGACTTCAGCCGCGTCAAAGACATGGCGCTCGGCGAGCTCGCTGCAGTATGTATAGATGTCGCGGATAAGGTCCGCGCCCGAAAGCGTAAACATGTAGCCTGCGTCCGAAAGCGCATTGGGCGCGGCGGGCAACTTGGCCATGTGGCAGAACGTTTGCAGGTCGGGCGCCATAACATTCTGGTAGTCGAGGTGGCCGCTGGCATCCTGTGCGGCAAGCTCCAATTGGCGCACAAAATCCAGCGCCGCTGCCAGCACAAAGCTCGGCGTAGGCGCGTTGACGTCCTGAGTGGTCGCCACGAGCCTGCCCGCCGCCTGCGTGACAAGCCAAGCGACCTCGCGCTGGCAACGCACGGCCTTGCGCGTAACCGGCTTGATGGACGAAGAAGAAACGCTCCCCTTAGGCGGATTCGAAGCAGCCATAAGACCCTCCCATGAACAATCCGGCCCAACAAGCCCGGATGAAACACGTGCTACATCAGTATACAGGGAAGTGGGGCAGCGGGGTACAAACGCGCCAGCGGCAAACCGAGAGCATCAACGATGTGCCGATCGCGGAATGAGATCTCGTAATAATTGACTCTCGGCCATATTATTGAGGGGCATGACTCGCGTTCGTATGGTTGTAGGTGCTGGCGATGAACGACATTGACCTTGCTGTTCCGTTGATGGATGGACCAAGCTATGACCGCGCCTGCAGTCTCGTGCCTTCCGAATACGTTGAGGCATGGGAGTGGTTTCTGGGTGAGGAACAGCGCGGCGGCGTTTGGACCAGCCTTCCGCACCACACCAAGGAAGATAGCCCTCAGTATCAGTATCGTTTGAGAATTGGCTCAGACTTCTTTCCCGTAACGCGGGATTCAGGGATCTTCTGGGCGGGCCAGGATCGGGTGAAGCAAGATCCCAATAAGATCTTTGCGCTTTCGGTCCATAACTCTAAAAAGAGCTTCTACACCGATGTGCCTCCGCTCTATTTGGACGATGGTACGTGGGTCATTAAGTACTCGGTTCAAGCGCCGGGTACCGTTGGTTTTCGAGACCAGAATTACAACCGTAAAATGCTCAACTGCATGGAATGTGGCGTTCCAGTCGGAGTCATATTTGCAACCGAGGTGGGCTACAAGGTGCTCGGCCTTGCGTTTGTTGAACGGTTCGAGCCCGAAAACGGATGGTTTGTTCTGCACGGTCCTGTTCATAAAGGCGGACCGGACCCCCGTTTTGCGCCCGACATGAGCTATCTGAAGCACATGCCCGTCGATATTGAGTTTGCCGGACAGGGTACGACCGACGACGAAAAGGTCCGCTATGCGTTAAGGCGCGAGCGATTGGGGCAGCAATGGTTCCGCAAGCAGCTCGTTGCCGCCTATGATGGCCGTTGCGCGGTGTCGGACTGCGGCGTCAGCGAAGCTCTGGAGGCTGCACATATCGAGAATTACTCGGGACCCAAATCGCAGGTTGCCAGCAACGGCATTCTGCTTCGGCGCGATCTTCATTCCCTATTTGATGCTCACCTGATTTCGTTTGAGCCTGTTTGCGGCGAATATCGGCTGTGCGGATCGTACCTGCTGGATAAGACCGACTACGCTTCCTTTGCGGGTGCGACGCTAAGGCAGCCGAATGAGCGTCAGTGGCGACCCGATACGGTGTTTCTTGAGGCCCATCGCATTGAGTTCGATCGCTCGGAAAAGAAGCGTGAAAAGGCGGGGCTTCTGCCGTATTAGCGTATTTGGCTTTGGCATTCTTTGACGATCGTGTTGTTTGATCGGATCGCGTGGCGATGCAATCTCGCGCCCGCCCGCCGGTGCATGCTCTTCCTGATTTGTATAGCGAGAAGGGGCATGTATGAGCTGGCGAGGCGATATTGCGATGGGGAAGTACGGAAAACTGCCGTGTGCCCTTATCGACAACAATATGTTTCCGGGCGTAGAAGTTGATTGCGGGTCGTTTGTCGTCGCCTGCCCTTGCTGCGGCTCGCAAATACCGTGTCTCGACATTCGGTTCATCGATGCACGCGACAGACTCAGCGACGAAGTGAGAAAACGGACAGGCGTTCATATGCCGGTGTATCCGGAGAAATGCCCTGTTTGTGGCCTCGATATCGTGTACGACGCCGGCGACGAGGGACAGGTGATGCGGAGGAGTTGGCTGTGAGTGTCTTTTGCCTCTACAAATAAATCCCCTCACCGAGCTGCTTGTGGAACTCGGCGTGATGGTCGCGTGCCCAGGTAAAGAGCGCCTGGTCAAAGTCGGTACGCGCGGCCGGGACGCCAAAGACGCCGGCAACTTCGACGCGCACAAACTCCAGTGCCGGCAGCTTGTTGATGGCAGTGAGGGCAAACGGGGATGAGGGCTCCTCGAACAGATAGCGGCTGCCTTGCAGCGCATCGCAACTGGTGCACGTGTTGCCGAGTGACGGGGCTTTGGAGGCTCGCGCGCCCACGGGCTTGTAGCCGCAGCGCTTATGAAGGTAGTCGCGGATCTCGCCCGGTGCGCAGCCAAGAGCGGGCACGATGGCGAGTGCGTTGGCGTTGGCCGTGTCGATGGCAATGTGCCCGGCTTTGTTGGGCGCGTGCGCGATGGCGATGCTCTCGTCGTTATCGGTTCGATAGGGAATGCCGAAGGCCGCGACCGAGGTCTCTTTGTGACACTTCCAGCACTCGCGCTTGCCCAGTACTAGATATATATATGGCGCCGAGAGGTCGGATCGGTCAACACCGGGCAGCCACTCGGCAAAGGGTTCGGGGTTGACGCCGCTAGGTACATACCAGATCTTCTTGGTTCGGTCCCATTTGGCGCCCAGCGCCTTGGCTTCTTCTTTGTGCGAAAAGGGAACATCGAGCTCGGTGCGCATGGCGGCTCCTTGGTGCTGCAGGTGCAAGTGGCTCAAGGATACCGCAGAGCGCAGACATCGCGGCGTTTTGCTGAGAAGTTGCGGTTCGGATGGGTTCGAGACGCGTTGGTCTCGGCCTCGGTGGCTATTGGGGCGGTTTTGATTGACTGCGGAGTCAGCCGGGATAGGCACTTGGGTTGCTGACGCGGTTTTGTGCATGGGCAGGGTGGTTGTTTGAGCGGTTGGAGCAGTTTGCGGCGCAGTTTTGTGCCTGGCTATTGTTGATGTTGGGGTATTGAATTTATTTGGCAGCCATTCGTCAGGTGAATTGATGCTACGTTGCGATGATGGTTGGAGCTGCCAGCGGATTTGGCGACATAAAACAAAACAGCCCAGAGACATAGCCTCTGAGCTGTGAACATTTGGTGGGCGTTAGAAGATTTGAACTTCTGACCTCTTCCGTGTCAGGGA
>UQRW01000030.1 GCA_900543515.1 uncultured Collinsella sp. | reverse complement strand
GAGCTCGGCCGAGCCCGCCGGCGCGGTCCCCGCCTCGAACGCGCCGCCGTCGCCGCCTGACTCGTACTCGACGACGACCGTCGAGCCGAGCGCCTCCTCGAGGGTCTCGGTCAGGCCGCCCATGCCGTCGAGGGCGTGCCCGGCGACCGTGGCCAGCGGGTAGCGGGCCATCCCGGACGCAGCCGAGCGGCCGGCCATCCGGAGTATGCCGGCGGCCACGAGTGCCTTGGGGAGTGCCGCGGGGACCGCGGCGTCGATGGCGATGTTGCCGTGCCCGCGGCACCACTCGGCCGCAGCCGGCACGTTCGCCGTGAGCACGCCCCACTCGGCCATGTAGCCGTCGGAGCGCGGGTCCGTGGCGTCGAGGAGGAGGACGGCGAGGCCGCCGCCCACGTACTCCCCGGCCACGAGGGCGAGGCGGACCGCCTCGCCCATGGAGTCGAACTCGACCGTGACCATGCGGCTACCTCCTCCTGACGGCGCTGAGCGGCTTCGGGGAGAAGTGCTCGTCGCGCTCGACGGCGGCGAACCCCATCTGGCGGTTCAGCTCCTCCATCTCCTTGATGCTGAAGTAGCCGAGCTCGTCGTCGTAGCCCTCGACGAGGCCGAACGCCTCGTCCGTGCCGTCGAACTCGAGCAGCCACCAGTCCCATCCGTTCATGCACGAGAAGTAGTGGGCATAGACCGTGGGGTCCTCTGCTCCGTCCTGCTCGTAGAGCCTTGGAGCCGTCTTGGCGATTTCCCTCGTCATCAGCTGCTGCATCTCTTCCTCCGTTCCGGGCACCCTGCCCTCAACATCTCGCCCCTGCGGGCAAAGCCGAATGGCGACGCCGCGCGTCGTCGTCGGCTTTGCTCCCTGCAAAGCCGCACCGGAGCGAAGGCGGGTCAAGGGAGGTCCATGACGACCTCCACCAACCGGAGCGGAGCGGAGGTTTGTGCGGGGTCTCATGGGCCCCCTTGACGCGGCGTAGCGGAGGTGCCACCCGGCCGCGGAGCCGTGGCCATACGGCGGCGCATGCCGGATACCGGCGGCAGCAAAAGGGCCCGCCGGCGGCGGGCCCGAAGGGGAGAATATGGATTACGCATCGTTTCCGGAAAGGGGCATCCATGACAGAAGCCGAGCAGAACCAGATCTTCGATATCAGCTACGAGATGCGCGGGCTCGCGGCGACGCTCCTCGCGGCATCCCGCGGCGACCTACAGGATCCGGACAGAATCGTCGAATATGCCGCAGGCCAAATCGACCGATTTGCCGACAATCTCGCGTCATGCATTACAGGAAAACCTTTCGACTCCGACGAGCGCCTTGATGGCCTTACGCCTAGCGGACGTTTTTGACGTTTGGCGGTTGCTCTGTGACATGATAAAAGACCCCCAAGTAGCCCGGAAAGCACGCAAAGAGGTCTTAAAGCGAAAGGGCACCGCGTATGCGTTGCCCGCCACTTCGCATTGTAGCCGATTGCTTGAGCGATTTTGATATGCAGCATTTTGACCCTGACGAGCGCTCGTCACTTTTTTGAACGGGACATTCGGAGGACAGAGGCCTTTTGACGTACGACGTTTACGTTCCGGCGACGGGTCTACACCCCCACGTCGTTCTTGGTGAGGGTGTTGTCGAACGCCCAGACCCACCAGCGCAGGTGGTCCTCAGCCCCGTGGATGTCGTCCTCCTCGTGGTAGTGCTCGAGCATGAGCTGGGTGCGCCACTGGCCGAAGCGAACGGTGTAGGTGGCCGTCTGGGCGTTCTGCACGATAGCCCCGAAGGGCTCGATCTCGAGGATCTGATCGATGGTGAAGCAGCGCCCGTCCGGCCAGCAGACGCGGATGGGGACCATGGTCCCGTCGGCGTTTGCGCGGGCGTAGACGTCGACGTACTGCTTGTGGACGCGCCGACCTGGCCTGTCGCCGCGGGCGCGCACCGTGATGCCGCCGCCGAAGTCCTTGGTGTGATCTGTCACGCGGGCGTCACCGCCATGCCGCTGCCACGCTCGACGAACCAGTCGCCGTGCTCCCACCAGACCGTCTTGCGCTGCTTTGCGATGCAGACGTCGTAGCGCACGCAGAGATTGCCGAAGAGGGCGCGGCCGAACTCGGAGCGGAAGTAGATGGACTCGACCTGCCAGGAGCGGCCGTCGGGCCAGTGGATGGTGACCGGGTCGGACGGGCCACGGTCGGGGTCGTCGGTCCCGTTGACGTCCACCGGGATGTAGATGCGGCGGTCCTCCGTGGGGATGCCGCAGGTGCCCGCGAGGGAGTGCTTCTTCATGATCATATGCCTTACCTCCCGTACACGTGTTCGTGTTTTGCTTCTACCAGTATCGGCCGGGCGTTTGGTTTTGTAAAGCGAACATGGTGTGGGGGTTGCGTGGTTGTGTCTGGGCGGGGTGGTAAAAGGGCGAGTGCTTGCGTTGGTCTATCATCTGATGCCAATACGAGCGAATGGGAGCCATCTTGCTTACTTACTATCATGTCGATAAATGGGGAAATCTCGTCGCCGTCGATCTGCTTCCTTACATCGTTGCGGCCGTTGTCTCGATCGTTCTCATCTGCTGCGTCGTCTCTCTGGTGCGAAGAGTCCTGGCGAATCCCTTTCACTACCCATACTTCGTCGAGCGGTTCGATGTCTCCGGCAGGCGCAACGTGAAGATCGACGACCTGATAGATCGCTTTATGCTCGAGCCCGCCAACTGGGAAAAGATAGTCGCGGAGCGCTCCTACATCCAGGAGTGGAAGGCACAGCAGGAGGAATACCTGAAGACCTGCAGCCTGCGGAAGCGCCGGGAGCGGCAATACGCCGAGACACTCGACGACGCGCACGCGTTCCAGTTTGTCACGTGCCGTGAGCAGACACGCTACAGGCAGAGGAACTACGTGAAGACGTCCTACAAGGTGTCCGTGGACGATAGCGTGATGGCCGTGAGCTGGGACTGGGTTGTGAACAGGCGAAACCGCCTCGCCGCCATTAACGACGAAGCGACGCTCAGGGATTACCATGCTCGCAACCAGCGGAAGCTGATGACTAAACAGCTGCGCGAGCAGATAGCGCGAAGGGACAACTACACCTGCCAGATGTGCGGGAAGTACATGCCCGATGGTGTTGGATTGCACATCGACCATATCGTGCCGGTCGCTAGGGGCGGTAAGACCGTGCCGTCTAATCTGCAGGTGCTCTGCTCGAAGTGCAACGGGCGGAAGGGCGCGAGGTAGCCGCTTGCTCGCTATTCTTCGAAGAAGTCCGTGTCCACGGCCTTGATTTCGTAAACCTGCCTTGTGCTCACGCCGACACCGTAGTCGATCATGAGGCCGGCGAGCGCGGGGCCGTCGACGAGCACGACCGTCTGGCCGAGTAGACCTTCTGCATAGCGTCGTGCCTCCTTCGAGAACCGGGCAGTTGTGATAACCATCCGTCCCGCGGCGACACGCTATCGGGCGATGTTCATCAACCCCAATATGCAACGTCGCTATCCGCGAATCATGAATCCCCTTCAGCTGTTACTTCACCTTCCATGCGGCGGGCCAGTCGGCAGGCTGGGCCTTCTCGTTCAGGGCTGGCAACTCGTTAACGATAGCGATGGTCTCCATCGACACGGTCACGACGCGCTCGACCAGGTCGACGATATAGCGCGGGTCGTCGCTGTAGTCGTTGGGGTCGTTGACGATGCCCGACGCCTTGTCCTTGCGGACCTGATAGCGATCCATGAGCCAGCCGATGGCCGAGCGCCCATTAACGACGTACTCGTATGCCCCAAGCGGGATACCGCGCAGCGTCATGTTCTCGGCGACCTTGAGGACGGTCATGTCCTGGCCCTTGGGATGCCCCTCGTCCTTCTTGCACTTGCCGAATGCCATCTTGACCGTACGGCCAGGGTTCACCGAGTCACCGTCCTCGACAATCGATGCCCATGGGTCAATTTCCTCGTAATCGAGATGAAGATGGGCGAGTTTTCGTCCCGCCTCCGAAAACCTAGCAAAGTCCGCAGCGAGCGGGATGCGCGGCAGCTCTTTCTTGAGATTCGACTCGAAGCGTTTGCGATACTCAGGAGAGTGCAGGATGCCGTAGACGTAATAAAAGATATCGGTCTTGGTGAGCTCGATGCCTCCGTCCTTCTTGTAGCGGTTCGGAAACGCGTGCGGATAAGCATCACGGAAAACCTTAAGGGTTTCATCAGTGATGGCATCGTGGCGCGTATAGGACCGTTCGACACAAGGCGCCTCATTACCATAAAGAGACGTCTGGTCACCAGAAGCAGCACGGCCATTTCCGCTGAAGAGATTCATCCCAACTTGCTTTTCTTCATACCAGAACAGAGGGAAACACTGATTTCCGCCATGAGCGGTCAGACTGGGAATCGAATCATAAATCAATGCGTAAAACGGCACCGCTTCATTTCCTTGAACCGTAATGACCAAATTATCCAAGCAACGGAAGGAGTCCTGCTGGTAGGTCATTTCGGCCCCGCCTTTTCCCGTTATCTTTGAGAGGATATCGGGCTGCTGGTAGGTCCTTTCGGCCTTTTCCCTCCCGCTTACCGCGAGAGGGAAAAGGCGGGGCTGCTGGTAGGTCATTTCGTTCATCACACGGTCGTAGTAAACCCATTGCTTACAGAACGGCCTATACGACCCCATTACGACCTCGTCACAGTTATAGACCAGCCGCTCTCCCTTCCTAGCAGCATCCTCCATACGCCGCGTCCAGCTGAAGCGGGTCGGATCATATTCAATTGCGCGCCCTTCGCCCTTCGCGGTTTGAATCTCAGCGTCCATGTTCGATAGCAGGCGCTCCATTTGTTCCTGCACTTTCGAACGAGAAAATCCCCACGCCCAAGGGTCGCGCTGCGTTTTAAGGCCCGCAGACCAGATGGTAAATAGACCGTAGGGGGGCTTCCTCTTCGTTACTCCCAGCGGTGCGAATTCATAAAACGAATCGTCTCGCTGATTCAGCCAGTCACCGTATCTGTCAGGCCTGATAATCGACCATTCCATGTCGCCATTGACCGCAAAATCGCGAATCAGATTCAACTTGTCCTCGCGGCTTAGATAGTCGCCAATATCGTGGTAGTGGATAACGCCACGCTCTTTAGAATCTGGATTCTTGACCAGCATGGTTATAGCGACACCGATTTTCGCGCCAGCATCAAACACCTTGCCACCCTCGCGCTTCCAATCTGAAGTGTTCTGGTTCCCCTTAAGGTTGAAGACATAGATGCTATTAAACTCCTCGACGAGCGAGCGACGAAACCCGTTGGACGAGGACCCGTCGACCCAGCCCCCGTTGCTAACGAAACAGACGATGCCCTTATCCTTGATTCGGTCACTCGCCCACCTGAACGCTCGGATGTAAGAATCGTACAGGGAGTTTTTATTGGTCGCAGTTGTCTTCGCAACGTACGTCTGCGCGATGCGACTGTCGAGCGTCGGATACTTCTCGTTCTGGTTGTTGTCGTTGGCGCTCGTCTGGCCCACCGAGTATGGGGGGTTGCCCACAATCACCCGGATCGGGAGCGCGTTCTGGATGCGCACGCGGTCCGTGTTGTCGTAGAACACCTCATCGTCGAGCGTGTTCGACTCCTCGGTCATCTGGAACGTGTCGGTGAGCACCGCGCCCTCGAATGGCTGATAGCCGCCGCCCATGCGGGCATGGTAGGCGTACTCGATATTCACCGTCATGATGTAGTACGCGAGCAGCAGGATCTCGTTGGAGTGGATCTCGCGGGTGTACTTGCGCTTGAGCTTCTCGTCGGGGATGAGGTCGCTCTCGATGAGGTGCGCCATGAACGAGCCCGTGCCCGCGAAGGGGTCCAGGATGTGCACGCGGTCGTCGGCAAGCGACTGGCCGAACTCGCGCTTGAGAACGCGGTCTGTCTCGCGGAGGATGTAGTCGATGATCTCGGTCGGGGTGTAGACGACGCCCATCTTGTCCGAGGTCGCCTTGAACGCGACCTTGAAGAACTTCTCGTAGAGGTCGCGGATGAGCTGCTGGCGCGCCGCATCCGACTGGATGGCGGCAGCGCGGCGGCGCACGCTCGCATACACGTCGTCGAGGACCTCGGAATCCGATGCCTCCTCGATCTTATGCTCTTCGAGTACGCCCAGGAAACGTTCGATGGCGACGGACACGGGGTTCGACTTCGCGAACTCGAAGTCTCCGAACAGGGCGTCGAACACCGGGACGGTGATGATGTGCTGGGCGATCATCTCGACCGCGTCCTGCTCGGTGATGCTGGGGTTTAGCGAGTCCTGAAGGCCGTGCAGGAACGTCTTGAAGCTGCCGGACACCTCGTCGTTCTCGCGGACGAGCCTGCCGATGCGCTCGATGTGGCGCTGGGCGATCTTCGCCACGTCCTCGGCCCACTCGTCCCAGTAGATGCGCGTGCCGCACTTCTTGACCAGCGTGGTCTTGACGGCCTTCTCCCAGCGCTCGACCGGGAAGAACGTGAGCCTCATCTGCACGCCCTGCGTGATCTCCGCCGCCTTCTGGCTCTCCTCCTCCTGCTTGAGCTTGAGGTCGCCGGCGTCCCACCCCTTCTGGTTGGCCGATCCGGCAGCCTTGTTCTTCTCGGCCTCCTGCTGGAGGGCGAGCGCGTTGACCTTTGCCTCGATTCGCTCGTCGTGCGAGCGGAGGGCCTGGAGGATGCTCCAGACGTTCGCGAACACCTTGCTGTCGTCGAGCGCCTCCTCCGGCGTCATGCCGGCGGGGACGAAAATGGGCAGGATGATATAGCCGAAGTCCTTGCCCTCGGCGCGCCTCATGACGCGGCCGACGGCCTGGACGACGTCCACCGTCGAGTTCTTGGCATTGAAGAAGATGACGGCGTCGAGGTTGGGCACGTCGATGCCCTCGGCGAGGCAGCGTGCGTTGGTGAGGATGCGGCACTCGTCCTCGGCGACGTCCCCTCCGAGCCAGGTGATGTTTCTCGTGCGCTGGTCGGACGGCATGTTGCCGTCGACATGGCGCAGCTCGCACTTGAGCGGGAGCTCCTCGTGCTCGTCTTCGGCAAACTTCTCGACGATTTGCGAGAAGGCCTCCGTGATGGTCTTCGATGCGTTGATGGTCGAGCAGAAGCCGACGGCGCGGTGTAGCGGCTTGCAGCCGGTCACCATGGTCTCGACGTCATCGACGACGAGCATGCCACCGAGGCCGGTCGCGTCGTCGGGCGCGCCCTCGCCGTGATCGACGAGGCCCTTCCAGCAGCCGATAATCTTGCCGATGTCCGAGGGCTCGAGGCTCATTGCGTTGACGCCCTGGTCGCTCTCCAGGGAGGGCAGGCGGTCCCCGATGGCATCCTCCTGGACGGTGAGGACGACGACCTTGTAGTCGGTGAGCAGCTTCTGCTCCACGGCCTCGCCGAACTTGATCTGGTAGGCGGTGGGGCCGTAGATGGACTCGTCGTCCATGGAGGCGATGGTGTAGTCCTCCTCGGCGCCCTTGCGCTTGGCGGTCTCGCCGTAGATGCGCGGGGTCGCCGTCATGTACAGGCGCTTCTTGGCGGCAACGTTCTCGTTGAAGTGGATCTTCATGAAGGCCGAGGCCTCCGTCTTGGAGACGCCGGGGAGCGCGTTGCCGGTCGTGCGGTGGGCCTCGTCGCACACGACGATATCGAACTCGGGCATGCCGAGCGCCTGTGCGTCATGGATGACGCCGATAGATTGGTAGGTCGAGAAGATGACGACCAGCCCGTCGGGGTTCGAGCGTCTGCAACGCTTGAACGAGCGGTACAGGCTCTCGGGATTCGTCGTTGCGGGATACTCGAATGAATCGAGCGTCATCGGGATGACGTCGTCCTTGCGCGACGCCTTCGAGTCCGAGCAGACGACGAGCGAGGACATGGGCACGCGGCTCTGGCCCATCCACTCGCGCATGGACTGTCCGACGAGGGAGATCGACGGCGCGCAGAAGAGGATTGTGCCGGCGGCGGGGCCGATCCAGTCCTCGACGAGACGGAGGGACATGAGCGTCTTTCCCGTGCCGCACGCCATGATCGCCTTGCAGCGGTCGAACTCCGCCCACTTCTCCTCGATCGCCGCGACCGCGCGCTCCTGATGAGGGCGGAGGTCGTAGGTCACGCGCTCGCCGGCGGGGACGCCCTCGATAAACGGAGTCCAGTCGATATTGGAGGCCGCCATCTTGGCGGTATCGATGTACATGGACCCGCTGGCGTCGATTTGCTTCTGGAGGTTCTTTCCCGGACCCTTCGCCGTCGTCATGACCATCAGGGAGTCGACGCCGTCGATAAATGCCGCATGGGCGAAGAACGAATCGCAGATGCCCTTGGGAAGGTCCTTCTCGCCGTCATAGCACTTGCATTGGATCGCCCACCATTCCCCCGCCTCGGCGGTCTGGGCCATGAGGTCGATTCCGTTGTCTTGGGTGTCGTGGACGGGACAATCGTCCCATTCGAGTGCCTGGGCTATCGTCCCGACACGGGAGAAGAACAGTGCGTAGAAGGGGTCGTTCTTGAGATAATAAACGCAGGCCGCCTCATACTTGTCGCCCTTCTCCTTGGTCGTTGCCGACCCGTTGACGATAGGGTCAAGGGCATCGTAGACGGTCTTCATATAGCGACTCCTTCGTTACAGCTCAGATGTCATCATTTTAGATAAAGTCATTTATCGGTTAATGCTCATTTGAAGGCGAATCGGCGAAGAGAAATACAGTATTAGCAACCTCTTATCAAAAAGCCCAGCATAGCCGGGCTCAACTATATTCGAATGTCGATGATGATCATTACGCAGTCGTGCAAACCGTTTTCTTTAAACAGTCAAACAGCTTGTCGACTTCTTCCGCTTTAGCGCCGAGACGCAGATAGTAGCTACGCAGCTCCTTTCCTGAATAAATCGACGACAGAATGGTCGCAAGTTTATTTAGACGACGCTCGTCGAGAAGCTCGTACAGCATGCTGACTTCTGTCTTGTCCCTCGAATAACCCAGATACGACACTAGCAGGTTCTGAACCGAGCGATACTTATCCAAAGTCCTGTCTTTGTTGTTCGAGCCGTACAAATCAGCGCTATTCCAGGCTGACACCATTTGTTTCGCCGAAGCGAACTCGAACTCAGATCCCGTTGCAATCGCCTTCAACGTCGCTTCAACTGCAGCTTCATCTTGATCCTTGCCGGTAACCCAGAGCCATTTCCCCTTCACGAACCAATCGTCATCAATTGCTTCTTGGCTCCTCGCTATCTTCTCAAGTCTTTTAGAGCTCTCCTCTTCAATCAGTTTCGGAGTATTCCTCACCCCCACACCCCGTCCCTCATTCCTCGAGCCCTCTTTCTTGCAGAGCAACAACCACTCTTCAGGGGTGACAGTCGTCTTGATATGGATGATGGGGGTGGGGGCATTGGCACCATCCATGGAGTCCATCTTGTACGCTGAGCCAGTATTATCGACAAGCGCAGGACCGTTGGCGGTACGCTCGGCAGCGCCACACGCGTCGGCGACGTGCGCGGCGACGCCGCGCGTACCGCCAACGGGTAACGCGGCGTCGAGGCATGCGGCGGCCGGCTTAGCAGGCATGGTTGCTGCTCTCCAGAGATGCCAGGTACTCAACCAGGTCGGCCTTATCGACACGCCAGGCTCGACCAATCTTGACCCCGCCAGCGGCTTTAAGAACCTCAATCGCCGTCGTCTTACAGACATGGAGAAGTACTGCGATGTCGCGAGCAGTTACGTAAGCGTGCGGGATTTTACCCAACGCGCGGCACCACTCCTTGCGCCTCACCACACCCATTTGATTTGCATTCATATCGTCCATTTGAACTCCCTTCGTTTATATCGAATGCAATTTATAAACTAGGCTTTACCTCGGCGGATGTCATATATAAGATGTGGATAGAACGGTATTGAATTATTTTCGGATAGTAAGGAGAGAACGATGAACTGCCCCGCAATCAAAGTACCGGCATCTATGCCGACGGAAATCATGCCTTGGACGCTTCCCTCGTGCCGGGAAAAAAATGCTGAAATCTTCGGAATAGAACGAATCGCGCTTATCTGCAAGCCCCATTCGATTGCCTACGGCATCCCTTCGGGCTTCTCAACCGGAACCCTTTTGGACGTAGATCTGAATGATCCAAAGAAAATCATTCAGTTTGTTGAGAGGTATGGACTTCCAACCACTCCATATGCGAACCAATCTGAACGCGTTGAAAAACGTTTCATCTCAAACGACGTCTTCTCCGATAAGCCGGAGCAGGATGGTCTAGATATTTGGTATGACGCATTGAATGCATCAGAAAGAAGCGCTGAAATCAGCTCGAATCGTGATTGCGCCCTATTTAATAGCTTCAAGGATAAGGGCCGCTCACAGGGAACCGAGGTCGCCAACTTAACCGAGGGCATCAGGTATAAGAAGGAACAGGTCATTTTGCTGGACGATCTCGTTACAACGATGGCATTCATGCAATTAGCCACGCTTCTATTTACAGGCAAAGCAGCTTACGGTGACCGTGCATACGACTACGTCTTGCATCAGGTATGCATCTCTCAGAACAAAGATATTTTTGAAAATAGATTTTCGCAGTTGCGTTGGGCACTTCAAATGATCGATGCCTCCGAGCCACAGCTAGCAGTAGCTAAACCCGGCACATTTGAAATGGAGGAGGGGACTAAGATCTGGGTGAGCGATCAATTCGAGTCGATAGAGATAGCCCTTGCAACATTCATTGATCTCGCCATCAACCCTTATCCTGAACCTCATGCCTTCATTCAAGAGCAGACTTTGCGTCGAATGGTCAACCGGAATTTAAACGATCAAAATCTAATTTACGGAAGCTTGACAAGAGCCTGGGCGATACAGCTACTTGAAACCCTTGAGAGCCATTTCTCCTGGAACACTTGTCGCGTATGCGGGCGACCGTACAAGATTCGTCAGCAGACAATGAAGGCCTACGTCAAACAGGAGGATGCAAACGAAGATCGGTTCAAAGATCGAAACAATGCGCGCGATAAAAATGGCTATTGCTGTAAAGCGCACGAGCAGCGCGTCCGACGTAAAAAAGACAAGAGGATCAGCAACGATCAACTGGATAAAGCCGCTCGCAAAATGGATGAACATGGCCGGTAAAATGACGGAACTATGAATTTCAATAATTCAATTTAGAGGCTAAAACCCGTTTTATTGCACACGCCATTGCACAGTCCATTGCACACAACAGCCCCAAAACAAGAACGCAGGTCAGAGAAAATAACCTCTGACCTGCGTTTTTGTTAATGGAGCCAGTGACAGGAATCGAACCTGCAACCCACTGATTACAAATCAGTTGCGCTACCGTTGCGCCACACTGGCACACTTGGCGCTTTCGCGCGAAGCCAGTTAAGAATAAAGGAATTGCGGACGAGGCGCAACAGGCCACACAGCGTTATACAAATATGCAAAATCCAGCAACAACAGGTACCAGGCCCGTTCATTTCTGTCGGTTCGCCCCCAATCTCAAAACCATTCGTCAAAACGAATAGTTTTAATTACAATTGCTATATATAAAACTATTCGTTTTAACGAAGGGTTTCGCGATGCTTACTACCAAGGAAGCAGCCAAACTGCT
Source organism: uncultured Collinsella sp. (assembly GCA_900543515.1). Taxonomy (GTDB): domain Bacteria; phylum Actinomycetota; class Coriobacteriia; order Coriobacteriales; family Coriobacteriaceae; genus Collinsella. Next base: position 15,135 of record UQRW01000030.1, on the reverse strand, counting down.
CGGCATCACTCCGCGCAGGGTGCAGGAGCTCATAAAAAACGGAGCACTTGAGGCCCGCAAGGCTTCTGGTGTATGGCTCATCGACAAAGACAGCGTCGACACGCGACTCCGCTCTGTGACCAAAACGGGGGGACGTCCCCGCCGCGGCCACGGTAAGAGCGAGATCGCGTTCACCCTCATGAACCGCACGTACGAAGTCGCTCAGCTGGTCTACAGTACATCGCGAAAAGACTTTACCCACATCGGTGCCGACATCGATTACGCCCACGCCCCTATTGGAGTATTTGGCCCTAATAGCCCCATATCGCTAGACTCCTTCCGCATCTGGTGGCGCGGCCGCGGTATCCCGCTCGCACGCATTGGGCTAGCCTCCCTGCTTGCAGAAGCCGCAGTCGATGTTCCCGATGAACTCGTCCAGCGAAATCTCGGCCTCTCCTTATCCGACCAGTATTGGATTAGGCCCCAAGGTTCCGGTCTCACCTGGGAGGATATCAACTTCTTCAATAACGCCTTTGATGACGTCTCGCTGTCCATTGCACCCTTTGCCCCAGAGGGAAAAGCGGCTGTCGCAAAGCCCGATAACACCTCGGACGGCAATCTTCAAAAGTACTGGACGTGCGAGGGCGAACGTCGAATTCTGCATAAGGCAGGAGCGCACCTGGACCAGGAACCTTATAACGAGCTGGTGGCGACCGCGCTCCACCGTCGCATCCTAAACGCCTGCGATTATGTGCCTTACTCGCTCGAGGGCACGGGCACTTCCGCCCTGAGCACATGCGATGTCTTCTTAACTGATGAAGAAGAGTATGTCCCTGCGTTCTATGTAAACCAGCATGCAAATGCAGACGAGCGACTAACCGATTACGAACGGTATGTAGCAAACTGCGAAGAGCTTGGAGCGACAGATATAAAAGACGCCCTTGACCGCATGATCGTGTGCGACGACATCATCGCCAACTATGACCGCCATTGGCGTAACTTTGGCCTTGTGCGAAACGTAAACACGCTAGCCTGCAGACCAGCCCCCATCTTCGATTCGGGCTCATCACTCTGGTGCAACATATCACTAGAAGAGCTTAGGGCGGGAGAGCACAGTTTTACCAGCGCACAATTTCATTCAAGCCCCGCCAAACAAATGTTGCTCGTCGAGGACATGGGCTGGTTTGACGGCGACAAACTCGAAGGCTTCGTTGACGAGGCAATCGAGATTCTGTCCAGAAACGACGCGCTCACGGCAAGGCTGCCATATCTAAAAGAGGCGCTTACATGGCGCCTCCGTAGAATGATCGACATCGCTGAATGGAGTTAGCGAGACAGCGTCGCGCCGTCAGCTCCCCTACCGTCCGCGCAGGGCCTTGAGCTTGGCCAGGGCATCGGGGCTCAGGCGGCTGCCCAGGGTCATCTTGATCTGCGGAGCTTCCTCTGCCTCGTGAACGTCGTTATCGATCTGTTTGATCTCGTCCACCAGCATACGGCTCGAGATGCGCGTAACGCCCTTGCCCATGACGACGGCCTGGATCGTGCCGTCACTCGATACCACGGAGCACGCGCGGCCTTCCTCGCGTGCCTCGATACAGAGCTTCTGCACCACGGTATCGGCAGAGACGCCCGTCGGCGAAAACTCGATGCGCACGCCACGGGCCGGCAGATTGGGGCGCTCGCTGGAGATATTGCCCGCGCCGTCAAACACGATTACGGCCTCGTAGCGGCCTTGGGCAAACGCGGCAACGTCGTTGATGAGGGCAGTGCGCGCCATATCGTGAACGTCGCTGGAATACGGATCGTCGGAATGGTCGTACACGAGCTTTTCGTAGCGCGGCGTGCAGTGGATCACGTTGTAACCGTCGACCACCAGCAGCTCGGGCTTGTTGGAGTGCACCGTCGAGACTGGGTCGGCGATAGCCTGCGCAAACGCATTGCCGCCCACGCCATAGGTCGCAGCCGAAACAATCGGCTTGGCCGAGCCCTCGCCAAAGCGCTTGGCCTTGGACTTGGCGCGGTTCTTCTTGGACATGCGCTACTCCTCCCCCATGAGCTCGCCGGCATTGCGGCGCAGCCACTCAAAGCACAGCGCCGTTGTCGCCTGGGCAACATTGAGGCTCTCGGTCATGCCGCGCTGGGGAAGCTTGGTCAAAAAGTCGCATTTCTCAAGCACCAGGCGCGAGATGCCGTCGCCCTCGGAGCCCATGACGAGCGCCACGCGGCCCTCGAAGGGAGCATCCCAGCAGCTGCCCTCGGCGTGCTCGGAGGCACCGCCCACCCAAAAGCCAGCGGCCTTGAGGTCATCGAGCGCACGGGCGATATTGGGAACCTGTGCGATAGGCAGGTGCATGACAGCACCGGCAGAAGTCTTGTAGCTGCCAACGGTCACGCCGGCGGCGCGCTTGTTGGCAATGATGACGCCCGCCGCGCCCACGACCTCGGCGGAGCGCACAATGGCACCAAAGTTACCGTCGTCGGTCACATGATCGAGCACGACGACGAGCGCCGGTCCGTCACCCGCGCGGCCGAGGATGTCGGCGACGTCGGCATAGGGGAAGTTGCCAACCTCGAGCGCAATACCCTGGTGAGCGCCATGGCTCGACAGCGCATCGAGCTGCGCGCGCGGCACATACTTAATGCGGACGCCCGCGGCATTGAGGTCATCGATCAGGCGCGACAAGGCGGCATCGCGCTCCCCGCCCTCGGCAATGAGCGCACACTTGATGGGAAAACCAGTGCGTAGCGCCTCGGCGGCAGCACGGCGACCTTCGATAAACTCGCCCTTGGGAGCCTGAACGTTGTCGCGGTTGCGATCTCGCTGCGGACGTGCAGCCTGGGCTTGGGAGCGCTCGCGCTGGCCCTTGGGAGCGGCAGCGCGGTCGTTGCGGCGAATCGGACGCGAGCCAGAAGCAGCCTGCTTGCCTCCACGCGGTGCACGCTTGCGATTGTCGGCCATAAAACGGCCTCCTTAAAAAGATAACGAACAAGAATCGACCGTCCGAGCCACGGCACCTTGCCTTTCAATCGTCGGGCATGACCACCAGGTCTATGCCCTCCTCTTTCAAGGCAATCTGCCGCACCTCGAACGGTCGACAAATACTAGAGACTCTTAATACGAGTGCCGGCGGCGGTATCCTCGATCGTCAGCCCGAGGTCCTTGAGCTGGTCGCGGATGGCGTCGGCCAGATCCCAGTTCTTGGCGGCACGGGCCTCGGCACGGGCCTCGAGAATCTTGGCAGCGGCCTCGTCCACGTCGTCGCCCGTGTAGGCAACCAAACCGGCGGCAACGCCCAGCAGGCCCAGCGGCAACTCGACCTTGGGCTCGGGAAGCTCAACGCCAAACGTATCGAGCAGCTCGGCCAGCGTATCGGCGGCAGCCAGGACTGCGGCCTTGTCGGCAGCATCGCCCGCCTGCTCCAGGTACTGGTTGCACTCGGTCACAAAGCCAAAGACAGCACCCATGGCACCGGCGGTGTTAAAGTCGTCGTCCATGCACTCCTTAAAGGTGGCACGGGTCTCGGCGGCCTTGGCGGCAAACGCCTCGGATGCTGCCTCATCGGCATCGGCCGTCGCATGGTTCGCGGCCCAGCGCAGGTTCTCGACCGTACCGGCGATACGCGTGAGCGAGTTCTCGGCACCCTCCAGGCGCTCCCAAGAAAAGTCGAGCGGCGAGCGATAGCTCGTCTGCAGCATCAGAAGGCGCAGAGCGGCAGCGGAGTGCTGCTCGAGGACCTCGGCCAGCGTAAAGAAGTTGCCGAGCGACTTGGACATCTTCTCGCCGTCAACCAGCAGCATGCCCGTGTGCATCCAGGTGTTGGAGAAGCCCTGGTGCCAAGCGCAGGTGGCCTGGGCGCACTCGTTCTCGTGATGCGGGAAGGCAAGGTCGGAGCCGCCACCATGAATGTCGATCGGGGTGCCCAGGTAGCGATGCACCATGGCGGCGCACTCGGTGTGCCAACCGGGACGGCCCTCGCCCCAGGGGCTCGGCCAGCTGGGCTCGCCGGGCTTGGCGGCCTTCCACAGGGCAAAGTCGAGTGGGTCGTTCTTGTCCTCGTTCTCCTCGATGCGCGCGCCAACCATAAGGTCGTCAATGTTGCGGCCCGAGACCTGACCATAGTTGGGATCGCTGCGCACGGCGAAGTACACGTCGCCGTTATCGGCTGCGTAAGCGTAGCCCTGCTCGATAAGCGTCTTGATCATGGCGATCATGGGGCCGATCTCCTTGGTGGCGCGGGGGCGCACATCGGGATCGAGCACGTTGGCGGCGCGCATGACGCCGATGAACTTGTCGGAGAACTCCGTCGCGACCTCGGCGGCCGTACGGCCCTGCTCGTTGGCGCGCTTGATGATCTTGTCGTCGACATCGGTGAGGTTCTGGGCGAACGTGACCTCGTAACCGCTCGCGATGAGCCAGCGGCGAATCACGTCAAAGCTGATGAACGTACGGGCGTTGCCGATGTGGATGTTGTCGTAGACCGTGGGGCCGCACACGTACATGCGGACCTTGCCGGACTCGATGGGCTGGAACTCTTCCTTTTTATGGGTAGCGCTGTTGTAGATACGCATTCGTTACTCCTTAACGGTTTTCTGTAGCAGGCAGACGGCCCAGGCGCCGATTCCCTCGCCCTGGCCTTCCCAACCGAGCTTTTCGGTCGTAGTGGCGGCGACGCCCACGTTTTCGACGTCAACGCCCAGGGCATGGGCAAGGTTGGCGCGCATGGCATCGCGGTGCGGGGTGATCTTGGGTTGCTGACAGGCAATGGTGCAATCGGCATCGACAAACTCAAAGCCCAGCTCGCGCGCATAGCCCATCACGCGAGCGAGCAGCACCATCGAATCGGCACCCTCATAGGCGGGGTCGGTATCGGGGAATAGCTTGCCAATGTCTCCCCCACGGCAGGCGCCCAGAATGGCGTCGGCCAAGGCGTGCGCGAGCACATCGGCATCCGAGTGGCCCAGCAGGCCGCGTTCGTAGGGAATGTCGACACCGCCGATGATACATCGACGCCCCTCCACCAGACGGTGGACGTCGTAGCCATGGCCAATGCGCAGGTTACTGAACATGGGGAAGGTCCTCTCCCTCGGCCATGCGGCCAAGCAGAATCGCGGTTACGGGACGCAGGTCCTCGGGCACCGTCACCTTAAGGTTATCGCGCGGGCTCTGGACGCAGTGGACGCGCCCACCCATGCGCTCGACCAGCGACGAATCATCGGTACCGATAAAGCCCTCGGCAATGGCTGCAGCGTGGGCGCGCTTCATAGCATCGACGCTAAAGATCTGCGGCGTCTGCGCTGCCCAGTACAGCTCACGCGGCGGCGTCTCGACGATATTGTCGCCATCGACGATCTTGAGCGTGTCGATCGCGGGCTGGCCGCACACGACACCGTCGAGAGCACGGTCGCTCACGAGCACGTCGATAGCGTGGTCGATGGCCTCGGTCGTAATGAGCGGACGAGCGCCATCGTGAATGGCGACGTATTCAAAGCCCGCCGGCACCGCGTGCACGCCGGCACGGGTGGAGTCCTGGCGGGTATCGCCGGCATCGGCAAAGCTGATGGGCGTGTCATAGTCAAACGGGTCGATGGCCAGGCGGCGCATCTCGGCACGGCGCTCGGCAGGGCAAACCACGACGATGTGGCCGACCTTATCGCTACGGTCAAACGCGCGGATGGACCAGCTCATAAGCGGACGGCCCGCTACATTGACGAGCTGCTTGCCGCCGGGGTTACCAAAGCGCTGGCCGCTGCCACCGGCAACGACCACGGCGCATACGGGCGCCATTATGCGTTCCCCTGTTTGGTGCCCTTCATGCGGTACAGGGAGTCCGCAAGAATGGCAGGGTTGTTAACGCCAAAGTCGCCCAGGCGCTCCGGATCCTCGCTGATGTCATCCATGAGCTCCTGCAGCGAGCCGTACTCGTCGACAATCTTCTCGGCCACGCCGTCGCGCACGACGGACACGCGCGAAAGCGTGCGCAGGCCCAGCGGCGTCATGACGGAGTCCTCGTCCAGGTCGTCATAGCCCAGAACCGCCGCCACGTGCTGCGGGTCAGACAGGTCCTTAGGCGTCATACGGGCAAGCTCGGCGCGGATCTTCTCGGCGTTGGCCTCAGAGGAATCGCTTGCGTAGTCGCGGATCATCAAGTCGTATTCGGTATCCATGCTGGAGCCCGCGAGCTGCTCGAGCTGCATCTGCACGAGCTTGCCCTGGTTACCCAGCTTGACGATGCAATCCTTAAGCTCGGTCTTTGCCTGTTGCATGATCTCGAAACTCGAGAAGATGCCGGTGATGTCGGCGAGCGTGACGTAGTCGTCGAGCTCAAGGGCCGTCAGGCGCAGCAGGGAGCGATCGAGCGACTGACGGGTAGTCTGGAGCGTGGCGACGAGCTGGTTGACCGAGCTCATGATGGTGGTGACGGGCTGGATCTCGTAACTCTTGCCGTGGACGTACACGTTGACGACGGCGCGACGGGCCGAGACCGAGATCACGATGGCGTCGGTGAGCACCGACATGCGAGCGGCAGTACGGTGACGCATGCCCGTCTCACTCGTGGCGAGCGAGGGATCGGGATTGAGGTGGAAGTTGGCACGCAGGATCTGGGTGAGGTCGCCATCGATAACGATGGCACCGTCCATCTTGGAGAGCTCGAACAGGCGGTTCGAGGTAAACGAAATGTTGAGCGGGAAGCCGTCGTTACCGGCAGCGAGCACGTTTTCGGTGTCGCCGACGCAGATAAGGGCGCCCAGGTGACCGGCAATGATCATGTCGAGGGCGGTGCGGATCGGCTGACCGGGGGCAGTCAGGCGGATGGCCTGTTCCATACGCTTTTGCAGCTCGTTCTTATCCAAGGCATCGCTCCCATCGTATACGCTCCATAAACGTCAATAAGTTTCTCACGGTTTGCCCCTGTGACGCCCGCAAAATCCGATGCTTACAGAATGAGCGAACACAGCTGAGAGCCCCAATCCAAATGAGCTGCTTATGTGGTAGCATCGGGATTCGCATAAATGAGGGAGTAGTCGCGTGATCGGGTTCGCCTCCGGTGGCGCGGCAAGTCAACACACTGGCCGATGCGGCCTGGCTTGCCTTAATGAACGAGACTCGTGGCTGTGCGCGCAACGCGTACGCCACGGGTCTTTTTTTTGCTCCCCCGGCAGAAGTACACGCGGGTTCGCCCGCAGAGAGGGAGCCAGACTATGGGACTCGCAGAGCTCGCGTTGCTCGCCGTTGGCCTTTCGATGGACGCCTTTGCCGTTTCCATCTGCAAGGGCCTTGGCATGAAGAAGATCAACCTTAAGGCCGCCGTAGTGCTCGGCCTGTTCTTTGGCGGCTTCCAGGCAGGCATGCCCGTGATCGGATGGGCGCTTGGCAGTCAATTCATGAGCATCATCGGCCCCATCGACCACTGGATCGCCTTTATCCTGCTCGCCTTCATCGGCGGCAAAATGCTGTGGGAGGCCTTTACCGAGGACGAGGATGAAGGCGACGGCAAGGATGCCGAGAAGATTGAACTGGGCGAGTACCTGATCCTCGCCATCGCCACCTCAATCGACGCCCTGGCCGTGGGCATCTCGTTCGCCGCGCTCTCGGTTGACATCGTGCCCGCTGTATCGCTTATCGGCGTCACAACGTTTATCTTCTCCGTCGCCGGCGTAGCGATCGGCCACACCTTTGGCGCGCGCTACGAAAAACCCGCCACCATCGTGGGCGGCGTCGTGCTCACCCTCATCGGGCTTAAGATCTTGCTTGAGCACCTCGGGATCCTCGCGATATAAAAAACGCCTCTCATAAGCCAACGTCAATGTAGGAGTCTCATGCAGAGTTTTGCATAATGCCTATTCGTGCAGACTTTTGCATGTCATACTGATATGCAAAAGTCTGCACGTTAGGAGATCGCCGTGGATACCCTTCCCATCACCACACCGCGCCAAGCTGGCATCTACGTGCGCCAGGCACGCGAGACTCAGGGTCTCACCCGTGCCGCCCTCGCCAAAAAGGCCGGTGTTTCGGAGCGTCTGCTCGCATCGCTCGAGCTAGGAGACGCCATCGGCATTCGACTCGACAAGTTGCTGGTGATTTTCGACGCTCTTGGACTGGCGCTCGCAGCACAAGGAGATATAAGCAAAACGAAAAATGAGCACCCAGTCGACGCCCCGCATGCTGATCAACCTTGCAGCACCTCCAGACGCCATCACGCCCAACGTCTTCATCATCGCAACCGTCGCAGCACAACCATTCCGGCTCTTGCAGATGCCCCCTTTACATCCGCACTCTACGACGAGGTCTTCGCCGATTTCGCCATGTCCAATCTCGGAGTCTCGATTGCCACAAACGCATCTAGCCAAGCCATGCCCGAAGGGAAATAGCCAATGGCCAGAACATCACTTCGGACCATTATTTGCGGCGTGCCTGCTGGAACGCTCACGCAAGATGAGAACGGTCTTATCAGCTTTACCTACGATCATGACTATGACGGGCCAGCCCTATCGACCAACATACCCGTATCAAATCGCACATACGGCCAACAGGTCATGAATCCGTACTTGTTTGGCCTTCTACCCGACAGCGAGGACCAACGAAAAGCGATTGCCGCCGAATTCGACGTTAGGCCCAACAATCCCGTTGCGTTGCTCAGCCATATCGGACTCGACTGTCCGGGCGGAGTGCAGTTTTGTGCCGAAGAAGATGCCGACGCCGTCCTGCATCGCGCTGGCGACTACCGCCCTATAGACGACCACGAAATTGCTCTCCGTCTCAAGTCGATCAGAGATGACCGCGATGCATCGTGGATGGGTCTAGATGAAAGTTGGTCACTTGGAGGCAACCAGGGCAAGTTCGCGCTCGCGTTCATAAACGGCCGCTGGTGCGAATGCATGGGCTCCTCGCCCACGACGCATATTTTCAAAAATGGCGTTATCGGATTTAAACTCGAGGCTCTCAATGAGTTTGTCTGCATGAAAAGCGCCCAGCGCGCCGGTATCGCAACGGCAAACGTCGAATATCGTATGTTTGAGGACGAACCTGCCCTCATTGTTGAGCGCTATGACCGCGTGAAAGTCAAAGACGGAACGATCAGGCGCCTACATCAAGAAGACCTCTGTCAGGCACTTGGGGTGATGCCCGCCCAAAAGTACACGGCAGACGGCGGCCCGACCACACGCGACATTCAAGAGCTCCTCGTAAATACGAGCCACCATCAACTTAACCTGTATCTGTTTACGCAGATACTTTTCTTTAACGCCATCATCGGCGCACCGGATGCGCACGCGAAAAACTATTCCCTGCTCCTTGGAAACGACGGCGCAGCCATGATGGCTCGAATGTACGATGTCGCGTCGGGTTTGGCGTATGAGCGCATGCGCCGCCGGGCGCGCCTCGCCATGAGCGTTGGCGGCGAAAATCGTGTGGGGCGAATCGGTCCAGGCGCTATCCGCCGATACCACGGTATGGGCGACCCCACGCTGGAGGCGACGCTCACCGATGCCGGGCTATCCGAGAAGTTTTGCTTTGCGACCATGATGGACCTCGCCTACGAGGTACCCATTTGCATGGAAGAGGTCATGGACGAATACGCCGACCTGCCCGGCATGGCGGACCTGCGCGAGCATATGCTCGGCCCCGTCCGCGAAAACTGCCAGCGCGCCCTCGACCTCATCAGGGCAGAAATGGACTAGGTGGCCGTAATTTCGCAATTATCAAACAAAAGAGGGGGGGCACCCGTCGCAAACCGCTCGAATGCCCCCTCTCGTAATGTCATTTGCAATCCGCTAGCACGTGACTCGGACTGCTGCTAGCGCAACCTTTACGCAGCGAGGCGCTTGAGGACGTCGATGAGCAGCTCGTAGAAGCGCTCGGCAGAAGCGAGCTCCATGCTCTCGTCCGGGGTGTGGACATCGGAGAGCGTCGGACCCACGGCGATGGCGTCCAGGCCGTGCAGAGCCTCGGCAAACAGGCCGCACTCAAGGCCGGCGTGAATGGACTCGATGCGCAGCTCGGAGCCAAAGAGCTCGCGATAGCTCTCGACAAAGATGTCGCGGACCGGCGAATGCTCGGCATAGCTCCAGCCGGGATACTCGAACTCAAACTTGGCGTCGAAGCCCAGGACATCGGCAAGCGTCTGCAGGCGGTCCTTGAACTCGTTCTGCAGCGAGGTGATCGAAGAGCGCGGGGACAGCATAATCTTGACCTCGTCATCGGAGGTGGCGACCACGCCGATGTTGGAGGAAACCTCGACGGAGCCGTCGGTGGCGACGTTGCGGCGAATCACGCCGTTAGGGGCAAGGCGCAGGGCGCGGATGAGGGCAAGCGCGGACTTCTGGTCCATGGCCTCAACCTCGGCGTCGTCGGCAATCTCGACGGTGCAAGTAAAGCCGGGGTCGAAGACCTCGAGCTCGGCAGTGACGTCGGCGATGATGCCCTTTGCGATCTGGGCCGCGGCCTCGGCGGCAGCGTGGTCGGCGTAGACCAGAACAGCTTTGCACTCACGGTTGATGGCGTTGTCCTTGGTGCCGCCGTTAAAGCTAACGATGGCGGGCTCGCCGGCAACCATCAGGCGGTCGATGATGCGGGCCATGATGAGGTTGCCGTTGCCGCGCTCCAGGTGGATATCGCTGCCGGAGTGGCCGCCCAGCAGGCCGGAGATGTCGAGCGTGAGGGTGCTACCGGTCTTGTGCTCGCGCGCGATCGGGCAGGTGTAGGTAACGACGACGCCGCCGGCACAGCTGACGGTGGCAACGCCCTCTTCCTCGGAGTCAAGGTTAATCATGGTGCGGGCGCTAATCTGGGACTTGTCGAGCGTCTCGGCGCCGACCAGGCCAGTCTCCTCGTCGGTGGTGAACACGCACTCGAGGGCCGGATGGGTAATCGAATCGTCGTTGAGCACGGTAAGCATAAGCGCGACGGCAATACCGTTGTCGGCGCCCAGAGTGGTGCCGTTAGCGGTGAGGACGCCGTCCTTGACGACCAGGTCGATACCATCAGTCGTAAAGTCGTGCTCAACGGAGCCCAGCTTGTCGCACACCATGTCGATGTGGCCCTGCAGCATCACGGTCGGGGCATTCTCGGCGCCGGCAGATGCGGGCTTGCGAATGATGACGTTGTAGACCTCGTCCTGGTACACATCGAGACCGCGCTCCTTGGCAAACGCAACCAGGAAATCGCTGATGCCCTTCTCGTTGCCAGACCCACGGGGGATCGCGCTGACCTCCTCAAAGAAATGGAACAGCTGGGCGGGCTCGTAGCCGGTAATCTTGTAGTCCATGGTGCCTCCTTGGCGCAACTGGTTAGACAGTAAGACATGCGACTTGTATATTCCCAGACTTTGCGTGCATAAACCAGTCGAAAACGCCGAGCGCCCTCGCATCATCGGCTAACGGTGGACCGTATAGCGTAACGGTCACAACTTCCGCAGCTCTACAAATCGAGGCGCCCTTTCCGGAGCGCCTCGATTGCGCGTATCAAATTGTCGCCACGCCCTACAGCGCGCCGGAACCGGCTTGCATCATGCCGCCGGGGCCCGAGGTCACGCCGCCGCTCACGGGCGCGGCGTTGCCGGTGTGCGGTGCCGCCGGGACGGTATCGCCACCGAGTGTGCCCGCCGGACGCGGTGCTGGAATCTCGCCTGTGCCATGGCTAAAGACGAACTTGCCGTCGGCCACGTCGCACAGGACGGTATCACCCTCGCCCCACTCGCCGGCCAGCAGCTCCTCGGACAGCGGGTCCTCGATGAGCTTTTGGATGGCACGGCGCAGCGGACGCGCACCGTTGGTGAGGTCGGTGCCCTCGGCCACGATCTTGTCATAGGCCGCATCGGTGAGCTTGATGTTCATGCCGTTGGCAATCAAACGCTGACGCAGGTCGTCCACCAGCAGGTGAGCAATCTTGGTGAGATTCTCGCCCGAGAGCTTCTGGAACACCACGATGTCGTCGATACGGTTGAGCAGCTCGGGGCGGAACAGGCGCTTGAGCTCGCCCATCGCGCGGCCGCGGATCTCACTCGACGTGAGGCCCTGCTCGCCGGTGGTGCCAAAGCCAACACTCGCATCCTGCGCGATCTCGCGGGCGCCCACGTTTGACGTCATGATGATCACCGTATTGCGGAAGTCGACCGTCTTGCCCTGGCTATCGGTCAGACGGCCCTCCTCCAACACCTGCAGCAGGATATTGAAGATGTCGGGGTGCGCCTTCTCGATCTCGTCGAACAGCACGACCGAGTACGGGTGACGGCGAACAGCCTTGGTGAGCTGGCCGCCCTCGTCGTGGCCCACATAGCCCGGGGGGCTACCGATGAGCTTGGAGACCTCGAACTCGCTGCCGAACTCCGACATGTCGAAGCTGATGAGCGCGTCCTTGCTGCCAAAGAGATACTCGGCGAGCGTCTTGGCGAGCTCGGTTTTGCCCGTGCCGGTGGGGCCCAGGAAGATAAAGCTGCCGCCGGGGCGACGCGGGTCCTTGAGCGGCGAGCGGCTGCGGCGCACGGCCTTGGCAACGGCCTCGACGGCCTCATCCTGACCGATGATGCGCGTCTTGAGCACGCTTTCGGCCTGCAGCAGGCGACGGCTCTCGCTCTCGGTAAGCGAGGACACCGGCACGCCCGAAGTCACGGACACGATATCGGCGATCTGACTCACATCGATGGTGAGCGGGCTGGCGTCGAGCTCGGCGGTCCAGGCGGCCTTGGCCTCGGCGAGTTCAATCTCGGCGGCCTTCTGCTGCTCGGTGATCTCGGCGGCCTTGTTCATGTCGTCGCTCTCGGTGGCCTCCTGCGCGGCGGCCTTAAGCTCCTCCACGCGATGCTCGGCCTCGCGCACCGGCTCGGGCGCGCGGTTGGCGGCGATGCGGGCGCGGGCGCCGGCCTCGTCAATGAGGTCGATGGCCTTATCGGGCAGGAAGCGATCCTGGATGTAGCGGTCGGAGAGGTTCGCGGCGGCCTCGATAGCACCCTGCGTATAGCGCACATGGTGGTGCTCCTCGTAGCGCGGCTTGAGCGCAGTCAGGATCTTGACCGTGTCCTCGACGCTCGGCTCCTCGACATCGATGGTCTGGAAGCGACGCTCGAAAGCCGGGTCCTTGGTGAGGTACTTGCGGAATTCCTCGGCCGTGGTGGCGCCGATAATCTGGAAGGCACCGCGCGCGAGCACGGGCTTGAGCATGGAGCTCGCGTCGATGGAGCCCTCGGCAGAGCCGGCACCGATGATGGTGTGCATCTCGTCAATAAACAGGATGACGTCGTCAGCTTCGGTGGCCTCCTGGATCACGTTCTTGAGGCGCTCCTCAAACTCACCGCGATACTTGGCGCCCGCAACGAGGCCCGGCAGGTCGAGCGTCCAGATGTTCTGGTTCATAAGGTTCTCGGGCACGTTGCCAGCTGCAATCTGCTGAGCCAGACCCTCGACGATGGCCGTCTTGCCCACGCCGGGGTCGCCCAAGATAAGCGGATTGTTCTTGGTGCGACGCGAAAGGATCTCCATCATACGCTGGACTTCCTTTTCGCGACCAATTACAGGGTCGAGCTCGCCGTCGCGCGCCTTCTGCGTGAGGTTGGTCGCGAACTGCTTAAGCGTATCGGTGCCACTCCCCTTTTGCTGAGAGGTATCCGAGCCGCTAAAGAACGGCAGGCCCGCACCGGGACGCCCGGCACCGGCGCCGGCGAGCGGACGCTTCTTGTCCTGGTCCTTGGCGGTAAGTTTCTCGATAGCCTTTTTGATGGAGGCGGACGACACACCCAGGCGCATGAGGATGTCCATGGCCATGCCGTTACCCTCTTCGACGATGCCAATCAGCAAGTGCTCGGTCGACACGTAGGTCTGGTTATTCTCACGCGCCACGCGGAATGAACGCTCCATAACGCTAATGACGAGCGGCGTAAAGGCGAGCTTAGCCGCCTCGGTCTCCTCACTGGGCTCGGGAACCGTGGTCTGGACCTCCTTGAGGGTGTCCATGATGTCGTCGTAGGAGATATCAAGCGAGCGCAGTGCCTCGGCGGCAATGCCCTCATCCTCCTTGGCAAGCGCAAGCAGCAGGTGTTCGGTGCCCACCTTATTTGAATGAAGATCGAGCGCCTCCTGCTTGGCCATGGACATGACCTTACGCGCGCGATCGGTAAAACGGTCTAACATGCTAGTTCCTCTTAGACGAGCTAGTTTTTTTCAAACGCAAAGCGCCGCCCCGCGGCAGCGCTTTGGTCTCTTTACCCATATGGAGTATATGTTAACCGTTGGGACCTTTCCTGCCCGTAGCCGCGCGACAACGTCTACAAAAAAGGAATCGCTCCGGTCCGTTTGGCGGTTTGGTTTTGAGCTGCTGTCTAGCAGGCGGGCTCAGCGTCCATGCCCTCGGAAATGTTGGCAACCTCCTCGGCAGTGGGAGCGCCCGGCATGTGCACGAGTTCCATGTGCGGCTCGGCAAAGACCGTGCCCATGGGGAAGGCGCGGCGGAAGACAAAGCGAGCAATCGGACCGGCCACTAGCAGGTTCCAGGGCAGGGCCATGATAAAGTTGCGCGGGATGTTGATGAGCCACATCGTCGGCAGCATCTGCAGGTTTGCAAGCGGGCCGCCGGGCATGTGGAACAGGCCCTCGCACGCACCGTAGAGCGACATGATGATGACCATAGGAACGACCATGCAGGAGCTGACGGCGAGCGTCATGGCAAGCGGCGAGCTCTTGCCCGGCGTGACCAAGTACTTAAAGGCGAAACCCTTGGCGAGCGGGCTGGCGACGAACCAGTCGCAGCACATGGCAAAAATGCAGGCAACGGGGAAGCCGAGCCACGCAGCGGCAACGACCTCGCCGTTGATGGCCCCATGCTGCAGGGCAACGTTGTAGATGCTCATCCAGAGCACCATGCAAAAGCACATGATAAAGGTGAACAGCAGGCTCTCTCGTTTGTTGATAGGCATAAAGGGCATTGTCCTTTCTGTGTTACGCCGCGGCACCACGCAACAAAAACGGGCGGGCAAGATGGAGCTGTTGGGACTTCATCTCGCCCGCCCGTGGTACGTGCGTCTGCGACTACTTATGTGGTGGAACTACCCTAACACGAACGGCGCGCGCTTCGTAAGCGTTGAGTTTATGGAGATGCAGGGCACCAATAATCCCCCCATTACAGTCTGAAATAGGCCATCGATAAATTTCGATGGCGAGCATTCGGCG
>UQRW01000029.1 GCA_900543515.1 uncultured Collinsella sp. | reverse complement strand
CAATGGGAACAAATCACAGTCCGGTTGACATTGCAAAGGCAGCAATCGAACATGCAAAGAATAACGGACAAAACGTGGTCATCCTTGATACCGCAGGCCGTCTGCAGATTGATGAATCCATGATGCAGGAGCTTGTAGATGTGAAAGAGGCAGCTGGCGTTACGCAGACGTTGCTCGTCGTAGATGCGATGACTGGACAGGAAGCAGTTAACGTGGCAACTACCTTCAATGACCGTATCGGTGTAGACGGAGTAATCCTGACAAAGCTTGATGGCGACACCAGAGGTGGTGCAGCGCTTTCTATTCGTTTGGACCATGCAACCGCATGGGGGATTGGAGCGTTTATGCCCACACCTTCCACTGCACGCATGCACGACTTCGAGGTCGTCTCGAACCGGGAGATTGCCGACGGCGTCTTCTCGCTCGTCATCTCGGCCCCCAAGCTTGCAAGTGCGCTCAAGCCCGGTCAGTTTGTGAACATCGCCGTACCCGGTGATGCGTCCTCGCTGCTTCGCGTGCCCCTGAGCTACTACCGCGCCGACGCCGAGGCCGGCACCGTCGAGCTGTGGTACGCCGTCGTGGGTGACGACACCCGTCGTCTGTCGCAGATGGGTCCCGGCTCCAAGTCCAACCTGTTGGGCCCTGGCGGCCGCGGCTGGCTTGTTCCCGAGGGCACCAGGAAGGCGCTGCTCGTCGCCGGTGGCATCGGCGTTCCGCCTGTGCTGTGTCTTGCCGGTATGCTTGCCGAGCAGGGCGTGGATGTTGACGTGTGCCTGGGCTTTGGCACCGCTTCCAAGGCCGTGGGTGTCGATGAGTTCCGCGCGCTGGGCGCCACGGTCAACGTTTGCACCGACGACGGCTCGCTCGGCACGCACGGTTTTTGCACCGATCCTGCCGCCGAGCTGCTCGGCGAGGGCGGCTACGACTACGTCGCCAGCTGCGGCCCCGCTGTCATGATGAAGAAAGTCGCCGCCGCTGCCGCCGAGGCCGGTGCGTACTGCGAGGTGTCGCTTGAGCGCATGATGAGCTGTGGCTTTGGCGCCTGCAACACCTGCAATGTCGAGACGGTCGACGGTATGAAGGGTGCTTGCATGTGCGGCCCCGTGTTCGATGCTTCCAAGGTGGTGGTCTTCTAGTGGGTACCGTGAACATGGCCGTCGATTTCGGCGGCGTCAAGATGCAGAACCCCATCAACACCGCAGCCGGTACTTTTGGTTACGGTTGGCAGTTCCAGAACTTCTTTGATGTTTCCCAGCTGGGCGCCATCACCACCAAGGGTTGCGCTGCCGAGCCCTGGCCCGGCAACCCCGCGCCCCGCATGGCCGAGATCCCCGGCGGTATGATCAACTCCGTGGGCCTTCAGAACCCCGGCGTGGCCGCCTTTGCTCGCGAGTCCGGTCCGTGGCTCGAACAGCTGTCCAAGGACGGCTGCCAGGTCATCTGTCAGGTTGCCGGCCACTCCGTTGACGAGTTTGTCCGCGCGCTCGAGATGTATGTCGAGCTGTGCCCCTGGGCTGCCGGCTACGAGATCAACGTGAGCTGCCCTAATATCGCCGCCGGCGGTGCCGCCATGGGCTCTACGCCCGAGGGCGCCTCATCCGTTATGGCTGCCTGCCGCAAGGTGACCGATAAGCCGCTGTTCGTGAAGATGGCGCCGGTCAACGTCGCCGAGATTGCCAAGGCCCTCGAGGCTGCCGGCGCCGACGGCCTTTCGGTCATCAACTCCATTCAGGGCATGGCCATCGACGTCCATACCCGCAAGTCCCGCGTGGCCAAGCCCAAGGGCGGCCTTTCGGGCCCGCTGTGCCACCACATCGCCGTGCGCATGGTCTGGGAGGTTGCCCAGGCCGTCGATATCCCCATCAACGGCGTCGGCGGTGTCATGACCGGCGAGGATGCGGCCGAGTTTATCCTGGCCGGCGCCACCTGCGTGTCGGTCGGCATGGCCAACTTCGTCGATCCGTGCGCTTCGCTCAAGATCGCGCACGAGCTCGAGGCCTGGGCTGAGTCCCAAGGCGTGAAGGACATCAACGAACTGGTAGGTGCTTTCGAATGCTAGAGACCGATGCCCGCGACCGCGTAATCGTCGCTCTCGACTGCGACCGCGAGCGTGCGCTCGAGCTCGCCCACGAGCTTTCGGGCCATGCCGCCTGGCTTAAAGTTGGTATGACGCTCTATTACGCTGAGGGCCCCGAGATCGTCAAGACCTTTAAGGACCTGGGCTTTAAGGTTTTCCTTGACCTTAAGTTCCATGACATTCCGCATCAGGTTCGCGGTGCCGCCCGCTCGGCCTCGCTTGCCGGTGCCGACCTGCTCTCGGTTCACGGCTTGGGTTCGGGCGCCATGCTCGCTGCCTGCCGCGAGGGTGCCGAGGAAGCACGCGAGGACCGCGCCAAGCTCGTTGCCATCACCGTGCTCACGAGCATGAATCAGGATGCCTTGAGCGAGATTGGCGTCGAGTCGCCGGTGGCCGAGGAGGCCGCCCGCCTGGCAAAGCTCGCTCAGGCCAGTGGCATCGATGGCATCGTGTGCTCGCCGATGGAGGCTCACGACATGCGTGAGCTGCTGGGTCCTGATGCCCTGATCGTGACTCCGGGTGTGCGTCCGGTGGGCGCCGCCTTAGGCGACCAGTCCCGCGTGGCGACGCCTTCCCAGGCTATCGAGCGCGGCGCAAGCCACATTGTGGTGGGCCGTCCCATCACCGGCGCCGACGATCCGGTTGCCGCCTTTGACGCCATCGTCGCCGAGCTGGTCGAAAACGTCGCGTAAAAGATTCCCCTAAGTCACCACTTTTGGGTCTCATTAGCACAAAATAGCCCCTGTGCCTGCGTAAACTTTCCCATCCTTTGTGTGGAATCGCAGGTCAGGGGCTTAACTTTGGGCGCAGTATATTGCACTTTTTGCGGGTATCGTCTAACCTATGGAGCCGCGATTGGGCATTTTGCACGTTCTACGTGCTAAAATGCCAATTATTGAATCAGATATAACCCAACTATTTGGAGGTACGAATGGCACTCCCTCAGCTTACCGATGAGCAGCGCAAGCAGGCTCTTGAGAAGGCTGCTGCCGCACGTCACGCCCGCGCTGAGCTTCGCGAGCAGATCAAGAAGGGCGAGAAGTCCCTTGAGTCCGTGCTCAACTCCGATGACCCCATCGCTTCCCGCATGAAGGTTTCCACCCTCATCGAGTCTCTCCCTGGTTATGGCAAGGCCAAGGCCGCCAAGATCATGGAGGAGCTCGGTATCTCCGCTACCCGTCGCGTCCAGGGCCTCGGCGTCCGTCAGCGCGAGCAGCTCCTCGAGCAGCTGACCAAATAAGTGAGCGCTCAGGATTCCAAGCTCTTTGTGATTTCTGGACCGTCAGGCGCAGGGAAGGGTACGCTCGTCACTCGTGTGCGCGAGCGCCGCTCGAACTTGGGCCTGACGGTTTCGGCTACCACGCGAGCACCACGCAAAGGTGAGGTCGACGGCGTCAACTACTTTTTTCTGACGCGCGAGGAGTTCGACCGCCGCGTGGCAAACGGTGAGTTTGTTGAGTGGGCCGAGGTCCACGGTAACTGCTACGGCACGTTGGTGAGCGAGGTCACATCCAAGCTCGCCTCTGGCGCATCTCTGATTTTGGAGATCGATGTCCAGGGCGCCCTGCAGGTGAAGGAGCGTTTCCCCGAGGCCGTGCTGATCTTTATCAAGCCGCCTTCGCTTGAGGTGCTCCGCGAGCGTCTAGTCGGTCGCGGTACCGAGACGCCCGAGACGATTGAGCTGCGTATGGCAAACGCCGCCGATGAGCTTGCCCTTGCCGACCGCTACGACGACGTCGTGGTTAATGACGATCTCGACCGCGCGACCGATGAGCTCGTTCGCGTTCTCGATATGCATGAAAGGATCTGAGGTCCGTGTCCGTTGTAAAGCCTTGCATTGACGATCTTCTGGAGAAGACCGATCACAACCGCTTCCTGCTCGCTTCGCTTGCCTCCAAGCGCGCCTGCGATATCAATAGCATGCTGCGTGGCCAGCACAACCGCGTGCTTGCCGTCCAGGATGTCGATGACATCACCATCGGGCTTTCCGGTGCCGACACCATCTCGATGGCTATGGACGAGATTGTCGACGGCGACATCTCTTACGACGAGGCCCGTTACGAGAAGGCGCTCGGCCACAAGGTTGCTGAAGCCTAAATGGCGGCTCGCGTCTGCCTGGTCCACTATCACGAGGTTGGACTGAAGGGTAAGAACCGCGCACATTTTGAGCATATCCTCATGGATAACATCAAGGCGGCCTTGGCCGCCTTTTCCGTGAATGCCGTGTCTCGAATTTCCGGTTATATCCTCGTGACCTTTAACGAGCATCAGGCCGACGAGGCGGCGCGTGTCATTCGCACCGTTCCCGGCGTTGCTCGTGTGTCTTTGGCGTATCACACCAATCGCGACCCTCAGGAGTACTGTGCCGCCGCCGTGAAGGCGCTGCGCGAGTTTGGTTCCTTCGATTCGTTTAAGGTGCACGCCAAGCGCTCCAATACCGATTATGAGCTCACCTCGATTGACATCAATCGTCAGGTGGGCGAGGTGCTGTGCGAGGCCTTCCCCGATAAAAAGGTTCAAATGCACGACCCCGATGCGATGGTGCACGTACTGGTGGTCCAGGGTAGCGTTTATGTGTACGCGCGCTCCGAGCGCGGCGTGGGCGGTCTGCCGGTGGGTTCTGCCGGCAAGGTCGTGACGCTGCTGTCGTCGGGTATTGATTCTCCGGTGGCAACCTGGATGCTCGCGCGTCGCGGCGCGGTGTGCGTGCCGGTACATTTCTCAGGTCGTCCGCAGACGCCCGACACGAGCGAGTATTTGGTGCAGGACATCATCCGTGCGCTTGAGCCGGGTGTCCAGATCGGCCGCCTGTACGTGGTGCCGTTTGGCGACTGCCAGCGTGAGATTTCGGTCACCTGTCCCAGCAACCTGCGCGTGATCATGTATCGCCGCATTATGTATTCGGTTGCCGAGCGCATTGCACACATCGAGGGCGCCAAGGCCATCGTGACGGGCGAATCGCTTGGACAGGTTGCCTCCCAAACGCTTGAGAATATCATGGCCGTTAACGAGGCCGTGAAGATTCCCGTGTTCCGTCCTCTCATCGGTTCGGACAAGCAGGAGATCATCGCGCGCGCCGAGGAGATTGGTACGTTCGATATCTCGACTGAGGCCGCTCCCGACTGCTGCACGCTGTTTATGCCGCGTCGTCCCGAGACGCACGCTAAACTCGATGCCGTGCATGAGGCCTGGGAGTTGTTCGATCACGAGGAGATGATCGAGCGCCTGCTCAAGCAGACCGAGTACATCGACTTTGAGAGCAACACGTATAAGGCCCCTAAGACCTTAAAACGCAAACATTCGGAGCTTGCTCCGCGTGAGATTTACCAAGATCACGAGTAAATTTGTGCATAGACCGACGATGCGTCTGCATCGTCGGTCTTTTGCTATCTGGGCATTTTGTGGCTAAGTGTTCATTTGCTGACGTGTGCCTGAATAAATGGACGGATTTGTGCAAGGTTTTGGTCGGCTTTTGGTTTGACCGCTAAAACCGGTTTTGGGGCGTGGCTGTTACAGGGCTCCTTTCCTGACACGATGGTGTTGGGAGGTTTTGCTATGGCGCAGCGCGAACAACACGAACGGGTCAAAAAGATGGACCGCTTGGCGGACAAGCTGCTCGGTCATAAGGCAGTGGTGATGGCGATACTGGTCGTCATTGCGATGTCGAGCGGCTTGGCGATGGCGAACCTTGGCGGCGGTGCCGGCGCCGTGTCGTTTGAGCGCACTGACGGTTCGGACTCGTTGGTGGAGCCGGGATCCGGTGATGCCTCGAGCGGAAAGACATCCGAAGGTTCTTCGACTAAGGCTTCTGCCGCGGCAGAGGTCTATGTCGATGTCGATGGCGCCGTTGTGTCGCCCGGTGTATATCGTCTCAAGGACGGCGCGCGGGTGGCTCAGGCGATTGATGCCGCCGGCGGGCTGGCGCCCGAGGCAGACGTTACGGGGCTCAATCGGGCATCTAAGGTCACTGATGGACAAAAAATCCACGTTCCAACGGTAGGGGAGCAGCAGGCGTCTATTGCGGAAGCCGGTGTTGATGGTGGGACTTCCGCATCATCGGGCGTGAGCGGCGCAACAGGCCTGGTAAACATCAATACGGCAAGCGCAGCAGAGCTGCAGACGCTCTCGGGCATCGGTCCCTCCATGGCCCAGTCGATTATCGATGAGCGGACAAAGAACGGTGCTTTTGCCTCGGTTGACGACCTGATGCGTGTGTCGGGAATCGGCGAGAAGAAGCTTGCCAAAATCAAAGATTGCATCTGCGTATGAGTGCGACCGAGCGCGAGCGTGTTATGCCTCCGCGGCCCCTGCTTCCGTGGACGATGACCCTGTGTGCCGGCATGTGCATGAGCTGCGTCTTGGTGCTCAACATGGCCGCTGATGCGCTGTTGAGGGAGCGGGCGCCAGCGGTCGGGCCGCTATGGACCATTCCCGTTGCGGCGGCGGTATTTGTTATGCTGGCTCAATCATGTGCGCGGCTTGCCCCTTTGAAGCGGTGGCTGTATGCCGCGTCCGTCGGTCTCGTGGCGGGAGCGGTCGTCTCGGCCTGGTGGGCTGTGGGTGCGCTAAGCGCCTCGAAGGCGCTCGACGGTCGAGCGGCAAGCAGCCTCGAGTTTGTCGTGCAGGGTGATCCATCAATAAACGACGACGTGTATTCCTATACCTGCGAGGCACGCGCGGACGGTAAGAACTTGGCAACGGTTCGCCTATCGTGCGACCGCGAGCTCAAGGTCGGGGCGCACGTGCGTGTTATCGGTCGCGTTTCGCGTTTTGAGAACGATGCGTATGGACGATCGCGCGTGCTCCGAGGCGAGGTATGCAAGGTAAAAGCCGTTCGGATTGTGTCGGTCGATGAGGGCTCTCCGGGGCCGCTGCTTCGGCTACGAAATGGGCTGCTTGCGTCCATCGCGCCTGCGACCGACCCGGCGCGTGCACTCATAGCCGGTGTCGTCTGCGGTCGTTCGGCCGAGCTGCGCGCCCAGTCGGCGGGCGACTGGTTTTCGGTGACGGGTACGGCGCATCTTATCGCCGTCTCCGGCAGCCATTTGTCTATCGTGGGGTTTGTAATTGAGGGCGTATTGCAAAAGACTCGGTGTTCACGTGGTCTTCGGCGGGTGATATTGGCGATAACGCTTGTGGGCTACGCTGCCTTTACGGGCGCGTCTCCCTCGGCCGTGCGCGCGTGCTGCATGGTGTTCGCGACGCTTGTCGTAAACGGCGCAGGGCGTCGCCGGCACGGCGCATCGGCGCTCTTCGTAACCATGTCCATCTTTGTGCTACTGCGGCCGACGGTGCTGTTCGAGATGGGCTTTCAGCTTTCATGTGCCAGCGTCTTAGCCATTCTGTGCTTTTGCCCCTATGCGACCTACGCTTTGGGTGAGTTGGGTGTGCCGTCGGGCGTTGCCAGCATGCTTTCCGTCACGCTGTGCTCGCAGTTGGCGACGCTCCCCATTACCATTCCTGCCTTCGGTACGTTCTCGCTCATTGCTCCGCTGGCAAATGCGGTCATCGGTCCGGTGGTGAGCGTACTGCTCGCTGTGTCGATCGTACTGGTTCCCTATTCGCTCGTGGCACCATTGCGGATTTGGGCGCTCATTGTGCCCATGGTTGCCGCCCGTTGCGCGTTGTTCTTCGAGCAGCTGTTTGCCGCCGTGCCGGGTGCATCCGTGAGTGTGCCGCCCGATAGCATGTGGATTTACCTAGTGCCGTGTTTGCTGGCGGTTCTGCTGGTCTGGTGGCCGCGTCCCCGTGCACGTCCTATGGCGGTGGGGCTTACGTGCCTGGTGTTCTTGGCTGCGATTCCGTACGCCTATTGGGATCGGTTCGCTCCGCCTTCGGTGACGGTGCTCGATGTGGGCCAGGCCGATGCGATTCTTATCCGCCAGGGCGGCACAGTAGCGCTCGTCGACTGCGGGCTCGACGAGCGCGTGGTGGCGGCGTTGGTTCGCAATAACGTGCACCATATCGATGCCGTCTTTGTGACGCATTGGGATGAGGATCACTGGGGTGGTCTGCCTGCCGTGCTCGAACAGTTTTCGGTCGGAACGATTGCCGTGGCGGCAGATGCGCTGGAGGATGCTCCTGCCGAGGTATTGAACCGACCTGGCGTGGAGTATCGGCAGGTGCGCCATGGGGATACGGTCGACATCGGCTCATTTTGCGCCCGCGTGATGTGGCCATTCGAGTCCGTGGATGGCGAGGGCAATGAGGACTCGCTTGTCCTGCTGCTCTCTTATGTTCAGGAAGACAAGGGCCTGCGCATGCTCCTCACCGGTGATGCCGAGCTCGACCAGGAACGGGAATTCGTGCAGGAGGTGGGGGATATCGATGTCCTTAAACTCGGGCATCACGGCTCCAAGGTTTCGGTCGATGCCGCGCTGCTGGAGATTCTGAGACCCGAGCTTTCCCTCGCGAGCGCGGGCGAGGGGAATCGATACGGTCATCCGTCCGATGCCTGCATCGATGCCGTGAAGGAAGCGGGTGGCGTGTTCGCGTGCACCATCGAACACGGCGACATTACCGTCACGCCGACTGAGAATGGCTTTGCGATGCGATGCCAGCGACCGTGACGACGTCGTTGGCGTGTGGTGGGCCCCTGGGCTAGAATGGCACGGAACGAATACGAAGGCCTGCGGGAGGGGAGCGCAATGTCCGAAACCGGTCTGCTGCCGGCATATCTGATCGTCGGTACCGACGGAGTCAAGCGCGATCACGCCGTCTCGCGTATGAAAGCGCGTCTGGAAAAGTCGGGTATGGTCGAGTTTAACCTCGACGAGCGCGACATGACTAAGGACCCCGATATCGAGTCCATTATCGGATCGCTTAACACCTTTCCGATGGGCAGCGAGTTTCGCCTGGTAATCCTTGATGGCTGCTCAAAGCTCGCTAAGGCTGTCTCGGAGCCGCTCGTCGAGTACCTCGCAAGTCCCAGCCCCACAACGGTCTGCCTCATCATCGCCGACTCGCTTGCCAAGAACACGCGCCTGTATAAGGCGATCGCCAAGATCGACAAGAAGGCCGTGATCGATTGCTCCGGCACCAAGCGCTGGGAGCTACCGCGCCGCGTTCAGCAGATGGCGACGCAGCATGGCAAGTCGATCTCGACGGCGGCCGCCGAGGAACTCGTCTCGCGTTCGGGTGAAAACACTCGCATGCTCGATAACGACTTGGCTAAGCTTGCCCAGATGGTCGAGGCGCCCCAGATTGAGCTTGCCGACGTTGAGCGCTGGATTGTACGTACGGCCGAGGTTCAGCCCTGGGACTTTCTCAATGCGGTCTCGGCCCGTGACATGCGCCGCTCGCTCGAGCTCTTCAATCTACTGCCCGCCAAGAGCTACGTGTGGACTTACACATTGCTGTGCGGCCGTATTCGCGAGCTTATCGTTGCCAAGGCGCTCGATGCGCGCGGACAGGGTCGTGAGCTGGCCGCAACGCTTAAGCTCCAGTCCTGGCAGGTCAAGAATCACCTGACCTGGGCTCGCCGCTTTTCGATGGCAGAGCTCGTCGCAGCGCTCGAGGGTGCGGTCGATGTGGAGCTCGCGCTCAAGGGTTCGGCCGATTCTCAGACCGCGCTTTTGCTCTGGATTACGAACATCTTGAGAAAATCGTGATGATACCTGCCTATTTGACAAATTCGTTCTATCCCTTTGAGGGGGAGCGTGCTATAGTAGGCGCTTGCATGACCTCACCGTGTCTCAGAGGTGTCATACATTTTTTGCAAGGAACTCGAAAGGAACTCCAGAAGTGGCAAACATCAAGTCTCAGAAGAAGCGTATCCGCACCAATGAGGCAGCTCGCATGCGTAACAAGGCTGTCAAGTCCGAGCTCAAGACGCTGACCAAGCACGTCCAGTCCGCCGTCGCCGAGGGCGACGCCGAGAAGGCCCAGGCTGCCCTCAAGACCGTCACCAAGCGTCTCGACATGGCTGCCGCCAAGCATGTTATCCACAAGAACCAGGCTTCCAACCGCAAGTCCGGTCTTGCCAAGCTCGTGAACAGCATCAACGCCTAAGTTGTAAATTTCACACCACACAGATTACGCGCATAAATGGAGCCTGTTTTATGGAACAGGCTCCATTTTTTGTATCGCTCGGGTAAGATAGTCCGCATGAATACTTCAATTGACATTTCCCACATCCGCAACTTCTCAATTGTTGCGCACATCGACCATGGCAAGTCCACGATCAGTGACCGTATCCTCGAGCTCACCCATACCGTCGACGAGCGCGACATGGAGTCGCAGCTGCTCGACACCATGGATATCGAGCGCGAGCGCGGCATCACGATCAAGTCCAACGCCGTCCGCGTGTCCTATGACGCCGACGATGGCGAGACGTATCAGTTCAACCTGATCGATACGCCGGGCCACGTTGACTTTACCTACGAGGTCTCGCGCTCGCTGGCAGCCTGTGAGGGCGCGGTGCTCGTTGTCGACGCCACGCAGGGCGTCGAGGCGCAGACCGTCTCCAACGCGACGCTCGCTATGAACGCCAATCTGGATATTGTTCCTGCCATCAACAAGATTGACCTGCCCTCGGCCCATCCCGACGAGGTCAAGACCGAGATCGAGGATGACCTGGCGATTCCCGCCGATGATGCCGTGTGCGTGTCGGGCAAGACCGGCGAGGGTATTCACGATCTGCTAGAGTCCATCGTCTTTTTGATCTCTCCGCCTAAGGGCGATGCGAACGCGCCGCTCAAAGCGCTCATTCTGGATTCGTACTTTGACGAGTATCGCGGCGTGGTGGCCACGGTGCGCGTCTTTGACGGCTCCATCAAAAAGGGCGATACCCTGCGCATGATGCAGGCAGAGGGCGACTTTTTGGTCGACGGCGTGGGCGTCAAGCGTCCTGCCGAGACCCCGGTTGACGCGCTGACGGTTGGCGAGGTCGGCTACGTGGTCACGGGCCTGAAGGACCCCGAGGCCGTTCGCGTGGGCGACACCCTTACCTGGGCGTCGAACCCCTGCCCCGAGCCGCTTCCTGGTTACCGCGAGGCCAAGCCCATGGTCTATACGGGCCTGTTCCCGATCGATAACAAGGACTACGAGAACCTGCGTGACGCCCTCGATAAGCTGCACGTCAACGACCCGTCGTTGGTGTGGGAGCCCGAGACCTCGGTGGCGCTCGGCTTTGGCTTCCGCGTGGGCTTCCTGGGCCTGCTGCACATGGAGGTCGTCAAGGAACGCCTGGAGCGCGAGTTCAACTTGGACCTCATTGCCACGAGCCCCTCGGTGGACTATCACGTCTACAAGACTGACGGCGAGATGATTGATGTCCGTAGCCCGCAGGATCTTCCCGAGGCCACGCGCATCGAGCGTATCGAGGAACCCTACCTCAAGGCTAAGATCATCTGCCCGCCCGAGTATACGGGTGCCGTCATGCAGCTCGCTATCGAGCACCGTGGCATTACAACCGACATGATCCATCTCACGAGCAAATCGGTCGAGATGCGCTTTGACATGCCGCTCGCCGAGCTCATCCTGGACTTCTTTGACCAGCTCAAGAGTCGTACCAAGGGCTATGCCTCGCTCGACTACGAGTTCAACGAGTACCGTCCCTCCGAGCTCGTTAAGCTCGATATCTTGCTTTCGGGCGACGAGGTGGACGCGCTGTCGTTTATCGTCCACAAGGACAAGGCCTATGGTCTGGCCCGTGGCCTGTGCGACAAGCTTAAGGAGATCATCCCGCGTCAGCTGTTCGAGGTGCCCATCCAGGGTGCTATCGGCAATAAGATCATTGCCCGCTCCACCGTCAAGGCGCGTCGCAAGGACGTGCTTGCTAAGTGCTACGGCGGCGATATCTCGCGTAAGCGCAAGCTGCTCGAGAAGCAGAAAGAGGGCAAGAAGCGCATGAAGGCCATCGGATCGGTCGAGGTCCCGCAGGAGGCCTTTATGGCGATCCTCAAGGTGGACGAGTAGGTCTATGGCGCTTTCTGAATACAGCAAGCGGCTGCTGGGCGCCTATGCCGAGCAGCCGTTCCTTATGGCTCCCATGGCGGGCGTGACCGACCCTGCCTACCGCATCATGTGCCGCCGTCGCGGTGCCAACCTTGCCTACAGCGAGATGGTGAGCGTGGCGGGCCTTGCCTATGCCAGCAACAAGACCTGGCGCCTGGTGCTACCGGCCGACGAGGAGCAGCAGATTTGCGTGCAACTCTTTGGCTCCAAGCCCGATCAGTTTGCGAGCGCCGTCGCTGCCGTCGAGGAGCGCGTTGGCGATCGCCTGTCGCTCATCGATATCAATATGGCATGCCCCGCCCGCAAGGTCGTTACCAAGGGCGAGGGCTCGGCGCTCATGCGCACGCCCGACCTGGCGGAGAAGATCGTCGAGGCCACGGTGGGCGCGGCGCACGTGCCCGTGACCGTCAAGATTCGCAAAGGTTTTTATGCCGAGGACCGCAATGCCGCGACATTTGCCCAGATGCTTGAGGGCGCAGGGGCTGCCGCAGTCGCCGTGCATGGTCGTTGCGCCACGCAGCTCTATACGGGCCAGGCCGATTGGTCGGTCGTCGATGAGGTTGCCGACGCCGTTGAGATTCCCGTGATTGGTTCGGGCGATGTGTTCTCGGCCGAGGATGCCGCGGAGCATCTGCGCAACTCGGGTGCCAGCGCGGTGTTTATCGCGCGCGGTATCTACGGTAATCCCTGGGTCTTTGGTGATGCTCGCGCTCTTGCGCTCGATGGCATACCGGTGCCGCCGCGCAGCTCGGTCGAGCGCCTGGACGCCCTGCGTGAGCACCTAACGCTGACGCATGAGCTCCTGCCGCTCATGTCGCGTGCCCGCACGTATGCAAGCTGGTACTTAAAAGGCATGCCCCATGCCGCCGCTTGGCGTGCCCATGTGGTGCGCTGTTCCACTTACGAGGAGTTTATGGCACTGGTCGATGAGATCGAGCGCGATGTGGTGGCCTGCGAGGCCGCCCTTGCCGCCGGCGAATCGGTGCCCCCTCATCCTCTGGAGGCTTAAGGGTGGCCGTTACCGCACTGTACGTGCACGTGCCGTTTTGCGCCCAAAAGTGCCGGTACTGCGACTTTGACTCGCGCAGTTTTGCTCCGTGCGACCTGAGCGCTGCGCTCGATGCCTATTTTGAGCAGTTGTTCGCGCGTCTCGATGCTTTTGGCAAGGCTGATGCCCTTGACCAGATCCGCACCGTCTATGTTGGTGGCGGTACGCCGTCGCTGGCGGGGGAGCGCCTGGTGGAGCTGGCGCGGCGTATTCGTGCGTGGTGTGCCCCCGTTGAGTTTACCTGCGAGGCCAATCCCGAGTCGCTGAACGCCGAGCTTGCTACTGCACTTGTCAAGGTTGGTGTCACACGCGTCTCTCTGGGCGTGCAAACGCTCGATAACGCCGAACTTACTGCCATCGGCCGTATTCACGATGCCGATCGGGCGCTCGCCGCCATCGCGACGGTCAAGAACGCTGGGCTTGATGTGTCGTGCGACCTTATGTGCGGACTTCCCGGGCAGACCGCAGCGAGTTGGAAGCGTACGCTCGATGGCGTGCTGGCGGCGGCCCCGCATCATGTGTCGGTCTACCCGCTCACGCTTGAGGAGGGGACGCCCCTTTATCGCATGGCGTGCCGCGACGAGTCGCTCGAGCCCGACGAGGATTTTCAGGCTTCGTGCATGGACTTGGCACGCGAGCTCCTGGGTGCCGCCGGCTATCACCCGTATGAGGTGGCAAGCTATGCGCTCGACGGCCATGAGTGCGCCCATAACATTGCCTACTGGACCGGACGGGGCTATCTGGGCCTGGGTCGTTCTGCCGCGGGCATGCTCGACGCCGAGGATTTCGACCGTCTCGCAGGTTTGTTCCCCGGCGTGTCTTTTCGAGGCGATGCGTACCGCGTGCGTCTGGTGCAACGTGACGATGACGCGATGGCGTTCGAGACCGAATATCTGTCGCAGCGCGAGGCTGCGGCTGAAGACCTGATGCTCGCTTGTCGCATGACGCGCGGTGTCGCGTCCGACCTGTTGGTTCGTGCAGCTTTCGTCATCCCAACGGGCGAGTTGGCAGCTGCCTGCGATCACGCGCTCGAATTGGGACTTGCCACGTGGGTGCCCGAGGCGCTCGGGGCCCATGAGGGATCCTTCACTTCGGCAGATGTCGTCGCAGGCCGCGCCCGCGCCCGTTTAGCGCCGACACACCTAGGTTGGCTCGATGGAAATGTTCTGTTCGAGCTGTTTTGGGGTCTAGCATAGACCGCTCGGGTAGAATTACCGCAATATATACGCTGCTTTGAGCAGGAGGTTGCCGCGCATGGCGACGATGAACGAAAAAGATTACTACGAGATTCTGGGTGTCTCCAAGGACGCCACCTCGCGTGATATTCAAAAGGCCTTCCAGCAAAAGGCCCGCAAGCTCCATCCGGACGTCAACAAAGAGCCGGATGCCGAGGAAAAGTTTAAAGAGGTTTCCGAGGCCTACGCCGTGCTTTCGGACGAGCAGAAGCGTTCGCGCTACGACGCCATGCGTTCGGGCAACCCCTTCGCCGGCGCTCCTACGGCTTCGCCCTATGGCGGCGGCTACGCCGGCAGCGCGGGCTATGGCAATCCCTTTGAGGGCGGTTTTCCCTTTGGTGGCGCCTGGGGCCAGCCGCGTCGCGGGCAGGCTGCCTACAATCCCGAGAACGGCGCCAACGTGGTCGTCGATATTAAGCTCGACGCCAAGGAGGCAAAGGGCGGTGCCCGCAAGACCGTCCGCTACACGCGCTTCGATACCTGTAACAACTGCGGCGGTTCGGGCTCTGTCTCCTCCGAGCATGCCCATACCTGCCCAAGCTGTGGCGGCCGCGGCCATATCGACGTCGACCTGTCCTTCCTGTTTGGTGCGGGCACGTTCCAGTCGGTCTGCCCCGAGTGCGGCGGTTCCGGTAAGGTCGTGGCCGACCCCTGCCCTGATTGCGGCGGCAGCGGTCGTACTCGCGTAACCTCCGAGCAGACGATTGAGTTTCCTGCCGGCACGCACGATGGCGACGAGGTCCGCATTGGCGGCATGGGTCATGCTGGCACCAACGGTGCCGCGGGCGGCGATCTGGTCGGCCGCGCCCATGTTGAGGCCGAGCGCTTGGAAGGCAAAGCTCGTACCGGTTTTTACCTGATGGGCATCGTGGCGCCGTTTTTGGTACTCTCGGCCATCTCGGGCGTGTTCTCGGCCTTTGCCGTGATGTGCTTTATTCCGTTTGCCATGGGCCTGTTCATGGTGCTTTCGGACGGCGTGCTTCATCGCAGCCTGCTGTGGTGGAAGCGCGGCGCGATGCAGTTTGCCAACGGTTTTGCCAACGGCTTCATGTTCGCGCTCGTGTCGGTTTGGTTCGCGAGCTGCTCGCAACGGGCCATGCTTTCGCCGTACCAAATGCAATAACATCAAACCCTCTGTTTGCGGTCGGCCCTGCTTGGGTATAGGACGCACTGTGACAATAATGAAAGTCGGAAGGATTCGGTCGTGTCGGAAAATAGGGATTACTACGAGGTGCTTGGCGTCGACAGGGATGCCGACGCGCGGACGATTAAGCGTGCGTTTCTAAAGAAGGCCCGTACCGTACATCCGGATGTTTCGGACGACCCCGAGGCCGAGGCCAAGTTCAAGGAGCTCAACGAGGCCTATTCCGTTCTTTCCGATGAGCAGAAGCGTGCTAACTACGACCGTTACGGCACTGCCGACGGCCCCGGTGGCTCCGGCTACGTCGATATCAACGATATCTTTGGTGGCATGGGCATGGACGACTTGTTCTCGTCGTTCTTTGGCGGCGGTGCCGGCGGTGGCGCCCGCAGCCGTCGTGAGCGTCGTCGCGGACGAGACATGGCCATCTCGCTTTCGGTGACGCTCGAGGAGGCGGCGCTCGGCTGCAAAAAGACAATCAGCTATGACCGCCTTGCTCCTTGCGAGGACTGCAATGGCACCGGTAGGGCAGAGGGCGCACAGGAAAAGCAGTGCGGCCGCTGCCACGGTACGGGCTACGTCACGACGGTTCAGCGTTCGTTCCTGGGCCAGGTTCAGTCTTCCTCGCCTTGCCCCGACTGCCATGGTGAGGGCACGGTTATCGATCATCCCTGCGAGACCTGCGACGGTCAAGGCCGCACGCCTTCGCACGAAAAGATCGACATCGATATTCCCGCCGGCGTTTCGACCGGTCGCCAGCTGCGCGTGAGCGGCTTTGGCGAGGCCGGCCTTCGCGGCGAGCCTTCGGGCGACCTGATTGTCAACGTGCGCGTTGCCGACCATGAGCGCTTTAAGCGCAACGGGGACGACCTGTACCTGGTGAGCGATATCTCGATTGCGCAGGCTGCGCTCGGCTGCGAGATCGAGGTCGAGGGCATTATGCCCGACGAGGTCGTTAAGGTGACGGTTCCCGCCGGCGCCCAGTACGGCGACACCGTGAGCGTCAATAATTACGGCATGCCGCGCATTGGCGGTGGCGGTTCGCGTGGCCGCCTGATCGTGCAACTGCGCGTGGTCGTTCCCACCAATCTTTCCAATAAGCAGCGCGAGCTGCTCCGTGCTTTTGCCGATGAGATGGGCGATGACGTCGCTTCCGGTAAGAAGTCGGTGACCGACCGTATCAAGAGTGCCCTCGACGATATCCTCGATTAAGGAGCCCGCGTGCTCGCACCCCATATTTCCGTCGTCAACCTCGGCTGCCGTGTCAACCGGGTTGAGTCTGACCGTATCACTGCCGATCTTATGCGCTTGGGCTTTGCTATTGTGGAGCCCCAGGATGCCGATCTGATCGTCATTAACACTTGTGCCGTTACGGGCGAGGCCGAGGCTAAGACCCGTAAGGCCGTCCGTCATGCGCTGGCCCATCCAAACGAGCCCTATGTGGTCGTGACCGGATGCGTGGTCAATTTGCATCCCGAGGAGCTGTCGGAGCTTTCGGATCGCGTGATTGCCGAGCCGTCCAAGATAGATGTCGCCGAACGTGTATGCGAGGTGCTGGGTGTTGAGTCCGATAGCGTTCCCGCCTGCAGCGATGGCGAGGTGGTCGATGCGCTCGGTCGCTCTCGCCTGGGCGTGAAGATTCAGGATGGCTGCAACCATCGCTGCACTTATTGCATTGTGTGGAAGGCGCGCGGCCCCGAGCGCTCCGTGCCCGTCGAGTCCGTGCTCGAGCAAGTTCGCGAGGCCCAGGAGGCCGGCGTGCCCGAGGTGGTGCTGACCGGTGTGAACCTGGGTGCCTACGATGGCAAGAGCGCGACCGACGAGCACGTCGAAATCGATGAACTGCTCGAGGCCATCATGGAGCGCACGTCTATTCCGCATGTGCGCATTTCCTCGGTCGAGCCCATGGATATCTCCGAGCGCCTGCTTAAGGTTATGGCGCGCTTTCCGCAGCGTATTGCCCCGTTTTTGCACCTGCCCGTGCAGTCCGGCTGCACGGCGACCCTGCATCGCATGGGCCGTCCCTATAGTGCGGAGGCCTTTGAGGACACGGTGCGTATGATTCGCGCCAATCTGCCGCAGGCGTCACTTTCTTGCGACGTTATTGTCGGCTTCCCTGGCGAGACGGACGAGGAGTTCGAGGAGTCGCTGGCGCTGTGCCGCCGTGTGGGTTTCTCGCGTATGCACGTGTTCCGCTACAGCAAGCGTCCCGGTACCCTTGCTGCCGACATGCCCGACCAGGTTCCGCCCGAGGTTATGGCCGAGCGCAGCCGCCGTATGCGGGCCGCTGCACAGGAGCTCGCTATTGCCGACGCTCGCCGTCGCGTGGGCACGGTCGAGCGTGCCGTGCTCGAGTATGGCGACAACCTGACGCTCGGCTCGTTCCATCATGCCCGTCTTGACGATACCTGTGGACTTACAGCCCCGTGCCTGCTCGATGTTGCTATCATCGGAGTCGATGATTCCGGCTTGGTCCATGCACGCAGGGAGGTTCATGGAAGCCTCGAAGATTAGACTTACCGTTCCCGAGGGGATTGATCCCTCGCGCGTTTTGGGCGCCGGCGACGGCGTCCTTCGTGCGCTCGAGAGTTTGGTTCGCGCTCATGTGGTCGCCCGTGGCGATAGCATCTCCGTGAGCGGCGACCCGGACGAGGTCGAACTCGTGGCGCGCTTTTTCGAGCACGCTTTTTGCGAGGCGGCCGCCGGGCGCACGCTGTCTGCCGACGATGTCTCTCGCTGCCTGGCCGTCTTGCGCGACGGTGAGCACGAGGCTACGTCGCTTCGCGATGACGTGCTGCTTTCGTATCGCGGTCGCGTCATTCGCCCCAAGACGCTCGGCCAAAAGCGCTATGTGGATGCCATCCGCACGCATACCATCACGTTTGGCCTGGGTCCTGCCGGCACCGGTAAGACCTATCTGGCCATGGCGCTCGCCGTTGCCGCGCTCAAGCGTCACGAGGTGGGCCGTCTGATCTTGACGCGTCCGGTTGTCGAGGCGGGGGAGAATCTGGGCTTTTTGCCCGGCACCCTCGAGGAAAAGATCGATCCCTACATGCGTCCGCTTTACGACGCCCTTTTTGACATGATGGATCGCGAGCGCACCGATGAGCTTATGGAGCGCGGCGTGATCGAGATCGCCCCGCTTGCCTACATGCGCGGCCGCACGCTGAGTGATGCCTTCGTGGTGCTCGACGAGGCACAAAATACCACGCCCGAGCAGATGAAGATGTTCCTGACGCGCCTGGGCTTCAACTCCAAGTTCGTGATTACCGGCGACCTGAGCCAGCGTGACCTGGTGGGTCGTCGTGGTGGCTTGGCGGATGTCGAGAAGATTTTGGGCCGTGTCGATGATGTCGCATTTTCGCACCTCGAGCGTGCCGACGTGGTGCGCCATGCCTTGGTGGGACGTATCGTCGAGGCATACGATACTTATGATGATGTGCGCGAGAAGCGCGTGCACGACCGAAAGGAGTCCCGTTGAGTGTATTGATCAGCAACGATGCCGAGCTCGATACGCTGCTCGACGCGCAGGAGGTAGAGCACATCTGCGAGGTCGTGCTTGCCGCCGAGGGCGTTGAACGTGAAGTCGAGATTTCTCTTTCGTATGTCGATGAGGACGAGATGCACGAGCTCAACCACGAGTGGCGCGGTATCGACCGTACCACTGATGTCCTCTCGTTTGAATGCGACTCTGCCTTTGATGAGGATATTCCCGCCGATGAGACGCTCGAGCTCGGCGATATCATCTTGGCCCCGCAGGTCATTGCCCGCCAGGCCCCCGGCTTTGGCAATAGCCCTGCCGACGAGTGCCGTCTGATGCTCGTGCATGGCATGCTGCACCTGCTGGGGTATGACCATATTGAGGACGACGAGGCCGAGGTCATGGAGGCCCGCGAGGACGCCATCCTGCGCGATCTGGCGCTTGAGCGCGGTGAGGACCCCAAGCTGGTCCACGTCGGCCCCATCACCAACCACGCCCACGACTAGGAGCCGTCTATGATTCCCGGATCGAACAAGGACCATCCTTCCTTCTTAAAGTCGTTCTCCTACGCCATGGAGGGCTTCGTCACCGCCGTCAAGACCGAGCGCAACATTAAGGTTATGCTCGCTGCGGGCGTTTGTACCGTCGTTGCCGGCTGCATCGTGGGGCTCGATATTGCCGAATGGGCCACGGTTATCATCTGCTGTGGCTTGGTGATTCACGGCGAGCTGTGCAATACCGCTATGGAGGCGATCGTCGACCTGGCGACCCAGGAACTTCATCCGCTGGCAAAGCGTGCGAAGGATATCGCCGCCGCCTCCGTATACGTACTTTCCATCACCGCCGCGATTGTGGGATTGCTGGTATTTGCCCACGCGCTCGACTTTATTTAGAAAGGGATTTTCATGTCCGACAATATGCAGCCTATCGATGAAACTCTGGACGACGAGTCCCTGGATGCGGTGGATGCCGAAGCGACAGAGGCTTATGAGGATGTCGAGGAGTTTGACCCGTTTGAGGGCATGAGCGACGAGGAGCTCAACGCTCTGTGCGACGAGGACGACAGCCTCGCGGGCTTTGGAGACGTTGAGCCCGGTTTCCGCAGCGGCTTCGTGGCCCTGGTCGGCCGTCCCAACGCCGGTAAGTCCACGCTGCTCAACGCCTGCTATGGCAAAAAGGTCGCCATCACCTCGCCGGTGGCCCAGACCACCCGCCGTCGCATGCGCGCCGTTGTCAATCGCCCCGGCTACCAGCTGGTCTTTGTCGATACCCCGGGTATTCACAAGCCCAAGGACGGCCTGGGGTCCGAGCTCAACAAGAGCGCGCTGTTCGAGCTGAACGATGTCGATGTCGTCGCGTTTTTGATTGATGCCACCAAGCCGATCGGCAGGGGAGACGCCTGGGTTGCCGAGCGCGTCAAGAGCGCCCGTTCCAAGAAGGTCTTGGTGCTCACCAAGGCCGATGAGGCTGATCCCGCACAGGTCATGGAGCAGCTTAAGGCCGCCCACGAGCTCATGGAATATGACGATGAGATCGTGACGTCGTCGGTCAAGAACTTCAACGTCGATGCGTTTATCGAGACCGTTGCACACTTTTTGCCCGAGGGTCCGCGTTGGTTCCCCGAGGACATGGGTACCGACGCTTCTGACGAGACGCTCGTTGCCGAGTTTGTGCGCGAGAAGGTCCTGCGCCGCACCCGCGACGAGATCCCGCATTCCGTTGGCGTGATTTGCGATGCGCTCGAGCAGACCAAGAAGGTGCTGCGCGTGCACGCCACCATTTACGTCGAGCGCGAGGGCCAAAAGGGCATCATCATCGGCAAGGGCGGCGAGATGATCAAACATATCGGCATCGACGCCCGTCGCGATCTTGAGCGCATCTTTGGCACGCAGGTCTTTTTGGAGCTGGACGTGAAGGTCAAGGCCGGTTGGCGTGACGACGAGGCCCAGATTCGCCGCTTTGGCTACAACGCCGAGGACTAAGGTAATTTAACAAACCTGCAGGTAGAACGCTTGCATAAAGGTTTTGCGTCCTAACTTGTCCTTAAGGGTACCTAACTAATTTCCGAAGTACGCCTTATCGACCGTCTCGATGAACAGTTCTTTGTCGGGGTGGTCGTAGTGTTTGCTGAGAATATTCTTCGCTGCGTGACCCATCATTTTGTCCACCATCTGGGCTGGAATACCGTACTTCCAAAGCATTGCCGTGGCCCATGAGTTGCGCAACTTGGTCATGGTTAGGTAGCGCAAATCAATCGTTCCATTCCTGTAATAGCCGAGCCACTCACCTGTAATCCTCTTGTGATCCATCGGCTTTCCCGTGCCTTTGTCGCAGATGTATAGCTCTTGGTCTTCGATGCGCTGTTTTGCTATCTCGGCGAGCCGCAAGCTCCACGGCGGCGGGATGATAATTGGACGGCGGCTTTCTGTCGTCTTAAGCGGCTCAAAGCTGTTGTTTTGAGAATGCTGGTGATAAAGGTTGTAGACGGCGTATGTACGGCCATTGTGGTCATCAAACGTAATGTCTTTTACCGCCGCTGCCGCTGCTTCGCCGACACGGCATGAGCCTTTAGCCATTAGAATCACTACGCCCTCGATGCGACTATCTCGTAACGATTCAATGATGCTGTCGATTTCAGCCACCGTGTAGACTTCTAGCCCGCTGTCGCCTGCGTTCTTTTTTCACAGGGCATTTTATATTTTGCATCGATAAAAGAAATGCCGTCCACATCGTGAAGCCTTGCACAGTTGACGAGGTTGAGAACGATGATGTGCGAGACGTGAGCCTGCGCGGCGGTGAACTTGTCCAACCAACGCTGATATTCTTCAACCCGTACCTTATTCATGGCCCTGTTTGCCCATTTCGGCGAGACCTTTGACCTCCATGCGCTGCGGTAGTTGACGAATGTGCTGCGTGACATATCTCCAGTCTCAAGCTGCTTTTCCAGCTGCGGGAATTACCATTCGTCCCAGCACTGCTTGAATGTAGGGCACGGCACAACGCGCTCATTGGGCGGCAAGTGGTGGAGCTGCCAAAGGCGGCGCAGCTCATCGTCGGCTTCGCGAGATGTGCAGGGGCAGAGCGTCTTAGATCTGCGTACTCGATTGAGCCCGTCCCATTCGCACCACCTGATACGCCACTTATTCTTGGCGATTTTGGTCTTCGTCCCCCATGACGAACGTGTCATAATTAGAAAAGTCCCTCCTGTCGGGCATAGCCGACTCTAGCAATGCGGTTGGGATTGTTTAGCGCTCCATCGGTCTTGGCGGGTTGGTGGGGCGCTTCTTTGTGGCTAGTCGCTACATGACTGAGTTCAGAACCCTGATGAATTCCTCTGCCTGTGAATGGCTGCTCAGTCTATAGCCATAGCCCGTCCGCAACCTGTTGTTCAGAATCACCTGTTTGCCCTTAATCCTGTAGACGCCGGTGACGTCATTCAGGTAGGTCACCTCTGTATGCGTGCCGAAGAAATTGTTCTTCTTCAGCGTGGTGATACGGTTCGGGTAGATGCAGATCTCTTTGAAGACTCCGGCACCTTTATCCCTGAAAAGCAGCGTGTCGTTATCCATGCTTATTCCTCCTTGTCTTGAGGGGTTGAATCATGCTTAGCATTTAGCTTTGCTTCGAGATCGCAGAACTCATCAACTGTCATACCGAGCGAATTGATAATCATCAAGGCTCTCTGCCATGTTGGCTCCTTGACCTTTCCCTTTAAAAGACGCGACAAATATGGCGCAGTGATTTCGTCTGAAGTATTGTCTACGGACCTTAGGTTCTTCGCATCCATTACGGCTTTTAGGGTTTCGGTGAATGCCATGAGACCCTCCTTCTGTCGATTGAATTGTACTCAATCCGAAAAAAATTGCCGATAGACAAAAATCTTATTGCAAAGTTGCCAATTAACAACTACCTTATGAGTTGTCAAAACGGTACCACCGAGATGATCAGACTGTCCGACGGCACGACCGTGACAATCGCCGGTGGCGACCGCGACTGCTCGTCTGCTGTCATCACGGCGTTGCGCGCGATCGGCATCAACACGTTCGGCGCCAGCTACACCGGCAACATGAAGTCGGAGCTTCTCAAGACCGGCCTCTTTGTCTGGCAGGCGATGGGGAAGGCCAGCGCCAATCGCGGCGATATCTATCTCAATGAGAGGCACCACACGGCGGTGTGCGTTTCGCCGTATGGATCCGCCCGCGGCGACCTCTTGGCGCAATTCTCTATCTCCGAGAGGGGCACCGTCGCCGGCACCAAGGGCGACCAGAATGGGCGCGAGTCGAACATCAAGCCATACTACAGCTAACCGTGGAATGGCAAACTCGTTTGGAAGTCGGACGGCAAGACGCTCAACGGCACCAACACCGAGGTAGCCGATAACACCGACCCGGATTTGGGCGATACCCGCTACTGGGGACCCAAGTTCAATCGCGCCATCCAGAAGCAACTCGGCACAACCGTAGACGGAGTGATATCCGGCCAGCGGCTCGTCAACAAAACCTACTTCTGGGCCACCGACGGCGGCGTTGAGCGGGCGAAGACCGGCAAGGGCGTCGGCTCGGACATGATGCTCGCGCTGCAGAAGAAGGTCGGCTGCAAGATATACCCGGAGTTCTGCGGCGTGCAGGCGCGCCAGGTGAACAGCGGGACAATCGTGCAGCACCAGCGATGGCTCATGAACCATGGCATTTCGGTCGGATCGTCAGGCGCCGATGGCTACCATGGCCCTGACACCAACAGGGCGGTCGTCCAGGCAATCAAGCGCAATCTTTATGCGGCTTAGTCAGGAGCTTATATGCTAGGCAACATCATCATGATGCTTTTAGGCGCACAGCTGGGAACTGTTGTCGGCATGCTCGCCATGTGCCTCTTCATTAACCGCAAATAGCGTCTCGCCCGACCGAGAGAGCGGCCAGCACGCCTGGCAGCAGGTACTAATAAAAATGCTTGAAGCCAATGC
Organism: uncultured Collinsella sp.; assembly: GCA_900543515.1. Taxonomy (GTDB): domain Bacteria; phylum Actinomycetota; class Coriobacteriia; order Coriobacteriales; family Coriobacteriaceae; genus Collinsella. Next base: position 3,893 of record UQRW01000029.1, on the reverse strand, counting down.
GCCCCTTCACCTTAAACGAAGGGGCGCATTTCTTTGCCAGGCGGACGGTTCGCGTCCTAACTCAGACCATAATTACCGAAATATGCACTACTATGGAGACCTACAGAAATGTATAACCGCACTATGGAGCACTATGATGACCTATAGAACACTTATCTATTACTTCGCCGAGGACTAAGGGCGCGCGGCGCGCATGGCAGGCTCCCGGACATATCGCACGAAGGTGCTCGTCCTCGATAAGACGAAGCTTAAAGAGACGGACCTGATCCTGACGATGCTTGACGAGCGCGGTCGGCAGGTTCGTGCCGTGGCAAAGGGCGCCCGCAAACCCGGTGGGCGCCTGGCTGCGCGCTGCGAGCTGTTCTGCACCGTCGATATGCTGCTCGCGCATGGACGGTCGCTCGACGTGGTTTCCCAGGCCGAGCTTATGGAGGCGCCGCTCGGCGCTGCGCCCGATTACGAGACGACCTGTGCCGCAAGCGCGATCGCCGAGGTCGCGCGCGTGTGCTCGTTTGAGGACGCCGAGGATCCATTTACCTTTGCCATCACGCAGCGAGCGCTTGCCCTGGTGGGCAGCGGGCTCGACACGGCGCATATGGATCTACTTGTGGCTGCATATGTCTTTAAGCTGCTGTCGCATGTTGGCTATCGACCCGATTTTTCGGCCTGTGTGCTGTGCGGAGACCCCATGCTGTCGTATTTTTCTCCCCGGGCGGGCGGTCTCATGTGCGGGTCGTGCGCGTCGAGCGTTCCGGGTGCCGAGTTGGTGTCGACCGGTGAGGTCGCGTGGCTGCGCGTCCTCATGTCCATGACCTTCGATGCACTCATGGCCGAGAGGGTCGATCCCCATACCGCTGCCTTTTTGTTGGGGCTTTCGCATGTTTGGGCTGCGACGCACACCGATCAGCGCCTCCGTGCGATGGAATTCATGTTGGGTCGGTGATGATGCGCAGGCGTGGGCTGCTTGTGGTAACATACCGACCTGTTGGTACCTCGACCTTGGATGCTCGCTCCACCGGCGGCTTCCCAGTCCGAGGCGAATAATGTCGCCCGCGGGCGACAAGAAACGAAAGGTGAAACAATGACTGTTTCCAAAGAGCGCAAGGCTGAGCTGACTGCCCAGTTCGGTAACACCCCGGTCGACACCGGCAACCCCAAGGTTCAGGTCGCCATCCTGTCCGAGCGCATCAAGGAGCTGACCGAGCACATGAAGTCCCACCAGAAGGACTTCCACACTCGTCGTGGCCTGCTCATGCTCGTCGGCCGCCGTCGTCGTCTTCTCTCCTACATCAAGAAGAACGACATCGTCGAGTACCGTGAGCTCATCAAGGCTCTGGGCATCCGCGACAACATCCAGTAGGATTTGTACATGCTAAGAGCGTCCTGCGCAGCGGGGCGCTCTTTTTGTGTAAGGGCGTGAACAATCACGCTCTGAAGCGTGGCGGGGGCAGGGGGCCCGCGTCACATGAGAAGCCCGCAGGCAAGGGGCCTGTGGGGTAAAGGAGAACAATGACACTCGTATCCAAGACCTTTGAGCTGTACGGCAAGACCTACACCTTTGAGTCGGGCGAGCTTGCCAAGCAGGCTACCGGCGCGTGCCTGGTCAAGCAGGGCGACACCACGATGCTCGACACCGTGGTCGTCTCCAAGGAGCGCAAGAACTACGACTTCTTCCCGCTGACCGTCGACTTCAACGAGAAGATGTACGCCGCCGGCCGCATCCCGGGTGGTTACCTCAAGCGTGAGGGCCGTCCCAGCGAGAAGGCCACGCTTACCGCGCGCATGATCGACCGTCCGATTCGCCCGAGCTTCCCGGACGGCTTCCGCAACGAGGTGCACATCGTCGCCACCTCGCTCGTCGCCGACCAGGTCAACCCCTTCGACGTCATCAACGTCATGGGTGCCTCTCTGGCCATGACGCTTGGCGGCGTGCCCTTCGAGGGCCCGCTTGCCTGCGTGCGCATCGGCCGCAACGTGGAGACCGGCGAGTTTATCGTCAACCCCACCTATGAGGAGCGCGAGAACTCCGACCTGGACCTGGAGCTGGGCGGCTCTGCCGACTTCATCTCGATGGTCGAGGCCGGCGCCGAGGAGATCTCCGAGGACGACATGCTCGCCGCCATGAAGTTTGGCCAGGAGGCCCTTGCTGCCTTCTGCCAGGCTCAGGACGAGTTCGTCGCCGAGTGGGAGCAGGTCAACGGCCCCATCGTCAAGAAGGAGTACCCGCTCGACCAGCCCGTCGAGGAGGTCCAGGAGCGCATCTTCGCCCACTACGACGAGATGGCAGCCGCCCTTCGCGACGCCGACAAGCTCTCCCGTATCGGCAAGGTCGAGGCTCTGAAGGAGTCCATCCGTGCCGAGTTCACCGAGGAGGAGCAGGCCGCTTGGGAGCGCGAGATCCCCGTGGCGCTCAAGAAGCTCGAGAAGAAGGCCATGCGCACCATGGTCGTCGAGACCGGTGAGCGCGTCGACGGCCGTGCCGCCGATGAGATTCGCCCCATCATGGTGAAGGACAACTACCTGCCGCTCGTTCACGGCTCCGGCCTGTTCCAGCGTGGTCAGACCCAGGTGCTCTCTGTCCTGTCGCTCGGCATGCTCAACGAGGGCCAGCGTTTGGATACCATCGAGCCCACCGAGGGCAAGCGCTACATGCACCACTACAACTTCCCGCCGTTCTGCACCGGCGAGACCGGCCGCATGGGCAGCCCCAAGCGCCGCGAGATCGGCCACGGCAACCTTGCCGAGCGTGCCCTGCTTCCGGTGCTTCCCGACGAGAACGAGTTCCCCTACGCCATCCGCGTCGTCTCCGAGGTCATGGAGTCCAACGGCTCCTCTTCGATGGCTTCGACCTGCGGCTCCACGCTCGCCCTTATGGACGGCGGCGTGCCCATTAAGCGCCCGGTCTCCGGTATCGCCATGGGTCTGATCCAGGAGGAGGGCAAGACCGTGGTCCTGTCCGACATCCAGGGTCTCGAGGACTTCCTGGGCGACATGGACTTTAAGGTCACTGGCACCACCGAGGGCATCACCGCCCTGCAGATGGACAACAAGGCCACCGGCCTCACCTTCGACATCCTGGCCCGCGCCCTGCAGCAGGCCAAGGAGGGTCGCGCCTTCATCCTGCAGAAGATGCTCGATGTGATCCCCGAGCCGCGCCACACCACGCGTAGCACCGCTCCGCGCATCGTTTCCATCCAGGTTCCGACCGACAAGATCCGCGACGTCATCGGTTCCGGCGGCAAGGTCATCCGCGGCATCCAGGACGAGACCGGCGCTTCGGTCGACATCCAGGAGGACGGTACCGTCTTTGTCGGCGGCACCGGCGAGTCTGTCGACCAGGCCGTCGAGCGCATCAAGCTCATCATCAAGGTTCCCGAGCCGGGCGAGGAGTACACCGGTCGCGTGGTCTCCATCCAGCCCTTCGGCGCCTTCGTGAACCTGCTGCCCGGTAAGGACGGCTTGCTGCACATCTCCCGCGTCGCCAAGGGCCGCGTGGAGAAGGTCGAGGACGTCCTCAACGTGGGCGACGAGGTCAAGGTCGTCGTCATCGAGGTCGACGATCGCGGCAAGATCTCGCTCGATCGTCTGGATAAGCCCGAGGCCCCGGCTCGCGCCGAGGGTGCCTCCGATGGCGACGGCGAGCACTTCCAGCGTCGTGAGCGTCCGCGTCGCGAGCGCTCCGAGCGCGGCGACCGTCCGCGCCGCCCCGGCGACAACGGAGGCCGCAAGCCCCGCCGTCACCACGACGCTGAGTAACAGCTACACATAAGCAGCTCAACAAGGGCGACTCCGGACAGGGGTCGCCCTTTTGCTTGCGCCCGAGAGGGTCGCATATGAAGTTTCCTGCTCTACAGTCCTGCTCGCACGGAGAGCACATTAAGTGCTCTCCGGCT
>UQRW01000028.1 GCA_900543515.1 uncultured Collinsella sp. | reverse complement strand
GCGCCCAAGCCACACGCTAACAGCTTTAAGGAGTCAAAGCTGGTTTAGCCAAAGAAGCGCTTGATCTCAATCTCGGCGTTCTCCAGGCAGTCGGAGCCGTGGATCACGTTGGCGTTGACATCGACGGCAAAGTCGCCGCGGATGGTACCAGGAGCAGCCTCAAGCGGGTTGGTAGCGCCCATGAGGGTGCGCATCTTAGCAACAGCGGAGAGACCGGAAACGACCATCTTGACGACCGGACCGCTCGTCATAAAGTCGCAGAGACCGCCAAAGAAGGGCTTGTCGGCCAGATGGGCGTAGTGCTCCTCGACGGTAGCGCGCTCGAGCGTGGTCATCTCCATGCGCTCGATGACAAGGCCGCTGCGCTCAATGCGAGCAACGATCTCGCCGATCTTGCGGTCGCGCACGGCGTCGGGCTTAATCATGATGAAGGTCTTCTCGATAGCCATAAAAGTAGCCTTTCAAGTAGGTTCGCGCGTGCCCAAGTCCCATTCCGGCACCCGCCTAGACTGCATCGTAACAGAGTTTTAGCTGCAGTTAAACAAAAAGCTGTTTATTGAAACGTTGCAATTTATTAAAGCGCTCCATATGTGTCACTTCTGTTTCGAAGCCCGATTAGAGTACCATCCGACCGCCCATCAACCGCGCCGAACAGAGCAGGCGGTCGGTTGCCGCCCGCGAACGTATCCCCTTCACAACCTGCCCAAAGGTCCTACAGAAGTTCTCGACAAGCCCCTCCCCCATAGCAACAAAATACGGGCTCCCACATCAGCAGGCGCCCGTAAAGCGAAAACGATTTATCAATACATGGCCAAAACGGCTTCAGCCAAACCTCTACTTTGCCCCGTGACCCATCTCGACGACCTTGGTCAGCGATCCAAACACGCCCTCGTCAGCCACGAGCTGTGCCTCGGCACGCTGCAACTGCACGGCAACGGCGGCAGGAGCGGTGCCGCCCTCGGTCGTGCGCGCGGCGACAATCGACGGGATATCGAGCGCCTCGGTAATGTCGCGCTCAAAGAGCGGGCTTGCCTCCTGGAACACCTCAAACGGCAGGTCCTCAAGATTGCAGCCGCGCTTCTCGCACATCAGGACCAGATGGCCCACCACGGCATGTGCCTCGCGGAACGGCAGGCCACGCTTGGCCAGGTAATCGGCAACATCGGTGGCGGCAAGGTGCCCCACGCCGCACTCGCGCGCCATGGCATCCTCGTTGACGGTCCAAGTCGAAATCATTCCGGCCATAACGGACAGGCACTGCATGAGCGTATGGGCGGTATCGAGCGCGCCCTCCTTGTCCTCCTGCAAGTCCTTGTTATAAGCAAGCGGCAGGCCCTTCATGGTTACCAGCAGCTGCACCAGGTTGCCGTACACGCGACCGCTCTTGCCGCGGATAAGCTCGGCAAAGTCGGGGTTCTTCTTCTGCGGCATGATGGACGAGCCAGTGGAGTACGAGTCGGAAAGCGTGATAAAGCCAAATTCGGAGCTCGACCACAGTACGATCTCCTCGGAAAGACGCGACAGGTGCATCGCCATGACGGATCCGGCGTAATGCAGATCGAGCAGAAAATCACGGTCGGAAACGGCATCGAGCGAGTTGGGGATCACGCCCGCAAAGCCAAGTTCGGCAGCCGTCATCTGGCGATCGAGCGGATAGCTCGTACCGGCAAGCGCAGCGGCACCCAGCGGGCAGTTGTCGGCAGCATCAAAGGCGGCCTTCAAACGCGTAAAGTCGCGCGCGAACATCCAGGAATACGCCAGCAGGTGATGCGACAGCAGCACGGGCTGAGCATGTTGCATGTGCGTGTAGCCCGGCAGAATCACCTTGTCGTACTTCTTGGCCGCATCCACCAGCACATGGCGCAGCTCAAGATTGGCCTCCATGAGCTCCTTGGCCAGCGCCTTGACGCCCAGGCGCGTATCGGTCGCCACCTGGTCGTTGCGCGAACGCCCAGTATGCAAGCGCTTGCCAGCCTCGCCGATGCGACGCGTCAGCTCGCTCTCGATGGACATATGAATGTCCTCATCGTTGATGTCGAAGGTAAAGTTGCCGGCATCGATATCCTGTTCGATTCCGGTCAGGCCCTTGGCAATCGCCTGCTCGTCCTCGGCACTGATGATGCCCTGGGCGGCCAACATCTTGGCATGCGCCTTAGAGCCGGCGATATCCTGCTTATAGAGATGTTTGTCGACCGGCAGCGACGCGCCAAACTCCTGCGTGACCTCGGCCACGCCCGCCTCAAAACGACCGCCCCAAAGAGCCATGGAACCGTCTCCTTTCTCCAAATACCAAAACAAGCGTCCAAAGCAATGTGCCCTGTCGCTAAAGCGATTTATCAACCGCTAGTTTTACACACTCCCTGCCGCGCGCGGGGCCATGTGGCTAATTTGCAAAGAAGTGACGCACCATGCACTTGGCGCCCAACGTCTCCCTCCGGATGTTGCCCTGCGAACCATCGATCCAGGCCTTCAGGCTCATAGGAACGTCCTCGACCCTTACAGCATCGAACTCGGGCGCGAGGGCAAGCAAAGCATGCGCGATAGCATTGAACATAATGGATACTCCTCATATATATAGGCACAGAGCCGCCAAATTGATAGAAGGAGCCCCGCCGGACAACCCCGGCGGGGCTCGGACTCAGCCGCAGACGCGGCATCATATATGCGGGCGGAACGTAGGGGCCACCGATGTTAAGAAGTGTCAGCAAGCATAACGAAAGGTAGGGACCCCGTGCGCCCGTTATGTATCACGCGGATGGGCCGCGCGGATACCAAGGGAAGGAGGCGCTAGGCCTGGGCGGCAGCAGAGCTGGGGCCCTGGACCTTTGCCCACGTCTTGAGCGACAGCGTATCGATCTCGATAAAGCCGGCGCTGGCCTTCTCGTCAAACGTGGTGTCGCGGTCGTAGGTAGCCAGGCCGTAGTCGTAGAGGCTGAAGGGACTCTTGCGGCCGACGACATGGCAGTTGCCCTTAAAGAACTTCAGACGGACAGTGCCGGTCACGAACTTCTGGGTATCGGCCATAAAGGCGTCGAGCGCGTTCTTGAGCGGGCTGTACCACTGGCCGTTGTACACGGCGGTGGCCCAATCCTGCTCGAGCTTGATCTTGGTCTTGAGCAGGTCGCCCTCGACGCAGATGTCCTCGAGCGCCTTGTGGGCGGTGATGAGCGTCAGGGCGCCGGGAACCTCATAGCACTCGCGGCTCTTGAGGCCCACCAGACGATCCTCGACCAGGTCAAGACGGCCAAAGCCGTTGTCGCCCGAAATCTTGTTGAGGGCGATGACGATCTCGGAGAGCTTCATCTTCTTGCCGTCGACGGCGACAGGCTTGCCGGCCTCAAACTCGATCTCGGTATAGGTCGGGGTGTCAGGCGTGTCCTCGGGGTTCTTGGTCATAACCCAAGCGTCATCGAGCGGCTCATTCCAAGGGTCCTCCAGGTGACCGCACTCGATGGCGCGACCCCACAGGTTGTCGTCGATGGAGTAGGGGTTGTCGTTGGCACCCTCGGGAACCGGCACGTTGTGGGCGTGGGCATAGGCGACCTCGTCGGGACGGCACTTCAGGTCCCACTCGCGAACCGGGGCGATAACCTTGAGCTCGGGGTCGAGGGCCTTGACGGCGGCCTCAAAACGGACCTGGTCGTTACCCTTGCCGGTGCAGCCGTGGGCGACGTAGGTCGCGCCAAACTCGTGGGCGACCTCAACAAGCTTCTTGGCAAGCAGCGGGCGAGACAGGGCGGAGAGCAGCGGGTACTTGTTCTCGTACATGGAGTTTGCTGCGATGGCTTTGGTCAGGAACTCATCGGAGAACTCGTCGCGCAGGTCGAGCACCTGGCAATCGAGAACGCCCAGGTCGAGCGCCTTCTGCTTCTTGGCATCCAGTCCGGTCTCTTCCTGGCCCACGTTGCCGCAGACACAAACGACATCGAGATTCTTCTCGTCCTGGAGCCACTTGACACATACGGATGTATCAAGACCACCGGAATATGCGAGAACGACTTTTTCCTTGCTCATGGCTGTTTCCTTTCGCCCTTGGTAGCTAGTTAGAACATCGGTCAGTTGCAAGTCACCTTGAGGTCAAAAACCGTGCAATATCAGGTTATTCAGCAGAATGCATCACAGGCATGCCCTAGAAACATGCGGCTATGTCGTGCTAAGACCCAACGACCTCAAAATGACTCTGTTGAGGCAATTCGCCCCATGCGGACAGAGACGATTGTTATCGTCGTCGGGAAATTGCGCGCTGGCGTCGGATGGCATTGTCTGCAGTGGTGATGATCTTTACGAACTGCATCTGCCTCTCCTTTCACGTATCGCCGGGCGCAATTCAAATATCGTAAACGGTACCTTTTACTCGGTAAGCGGTTGTTTTCCGTCTCCGTTTTCGACGGTCGCTATATTACGCTAAAGTGCCCGCAGCACAAGCGACAAATTCAAATTTCTGAAAAGTTTTTTCATTACTTTGTGAAGCGTGGTGCAAATACGCACCATTCCTGCGAAAATACGCTCGACTACTAGTTGATGGTTATAACGTCTGAAACAATCTCGAAACGAAAGGCGCATTTTTATGCAAACTTACGAATCGGACGCCAATATCGGAAACATTAAGATTCTCGCCGTCGATATGGACAAGACGCTGCTGACCGACGAGCGCGTGCTGCCCCAGGGTCTTGATGAGCGCCTGGACAAGCTCGCCGACGCCGGCATCGTATTCTGCCCCGCCAGCGGACGTCCCGCCCCCAAGCTCGAGGAGATGTTCGAGGGCATCAAGAACCGCCTCGCCTTTTGTCCCGACAACGGAGCTTGCGTGATCTATCGCGGCAGCTATATCTATAAGAGCAATATTGACGTGGAGCTGTATCAGCAGGTCTTGAACCGTGCCTCGGAGGATCCTCGCGCTGTCCCCGTCCTGTGCTGCTTCGACGAGTTCTACGTGCTTGCCCGCGACCATCAATACCACGACGAGATCAGCGTCTACTACAACACAATCAACTACGTCGACAGCTTTGAGGGCATTGATTTCGAGTCCAACAAGATTTCGGTCTTCTTCCCCGGCTACGACGCCGAGCCCGCTTTCCGCGAGACCTATAGCCCCGAGTTCTCGGACAAACTCTACGTCACCAACGCTGGGCGCGAGTGGATCGACTTTATGAACCTGGGCGTCGACAAGGGCGCCGGCGTCGCGCACCTGTGCGAACACCTGGGCATCGATATCGCCGACGCCGCCGCCGTGGGCGATACGTACAACGACATCCCCATGCTGGAGCGCGTCGGTCACAGCTTTATCGTAGACAATGCCGAGGAGCACATGAACGCGCACGCCAAGTGGCGCATTCCGAGCAACAACGACGGGGGCGTACTGACGCTCATCGACGCTATCTTGGCGGCCCGGTAGCCGTCCCATCGGGCCTGGCCGGGCGGCACAGGATAACTTTTCGCTCGGTCAGGTCCTGCGCAAGACGAAAGCCACATTAAGTGGCTTTCTTTGCGTGCGGAATCTACGAAAAGTTAACCTGTGCCGCCCGGCCAGGCCCTAGGTTTACTTGTTTGCCGCCTAGATGGCGTCTTGAGTGTCTAGATACTTAGGCTGAATTTAATTGAACGAAGGGGGCTCCTTGTTGGCAAGGAGCCCCCTTCTGGTTTGGTTACTTTAGGGTTGTGGGCACTTCCCTATTTGGCGTCGGCCCAGGTTATGCCGGTGCTGGCTTCGGCGATTAGGGGGACGCGGAGGTCTACTACGTGCTCCATGACGTCGCGGACCATGGTGGTTAGGCGCTCGACTTCGTCGATGGGGCACTCAAAGTCCAGTTCGTCGTGCACTTGCAGGATCATGTGGGCGGCAAAGCCTTCCTCTTCCAGGCGGCGGCTTACGCGGGCCATCGCGATCTTGATGATGTCGGCGGCGGTTCCCTGCATGGGATGGTTCATGGCCGTGCGCTCGCCAAAGCCGCGGAGTTGCGGGTTTTTGGCCTTGAGCTCCGGAATATGACGACGGCGGCCGTACATGGTCTCGGCGTAGCCCGTCTGCTTGGCGCGCGCCACCACGTTGTCGAGGAACGTGCGCACGCCCGGGTAGGCCTCGTAGTAGCGGTCGATCATGCCACGTGCCTCGGCCATCGAGATATGCAGCGACTGCGACAGACCGTAGGCCTGCTGGCCATACACAATGCCAAAGTTCACGGCCTTGGCGCGACTGCGCAAGTCGGGTGTCACCTCGGACACTGGCACGCCAAATACGCGCGCGGCCGTCTCGGCATGGAAGTCCTCGCCTTCGTTGAAGGCGCGCACCAGATGCTCGTCACCCGAGAGATGCGCCAGCAGACGCAGCTCGATCTGCGAGTAGTCCACCGCCAAAAAGACGCTTCCCTCGCCTGCCGAAAACGCCGTCTTGACGGTACGACCCAGCTCCGAGCGCGTCGGGATGTTCTGCAGGTTCGGGTCGCTCGAGGACAGACGCCCCGTTGCCGTGATGGTCTGGTTGTACGTAGTGTGCACACGGCCGTCACCACGGCGTAGCGGGCCCAACGTGTCCAGATAGGTTGACTTGATCTTGGACTTCTCGCGCCAGTCCAAGATCAGGCGCACGATCTCGTGGTCGCGGGCAAGGTCGCTCAACACCTTGGCGTTGGTCGAATAATAGCCGCGCTTAGTCTTCTTGAGGCCCTTGGTCGGAAGCCCCATCACATCAAAGAGCACATGCGACAGCTGCATGGGACTGCCAATATTAAAGGTCTCGTCACCCGCCAGGTCGCGAATGCTTCGCTCGACCTCGGTAATCTGGGTCGCCAGACCCTCGGACAGACTGTGCAGGCGGTCGGGGTCCACGAGCATGCCCGCACGTTCCATCTTGGCAAGCACCGGCACGAGCGGCATCTCGATGCCGTCGAACACGTTGGCGGCGTTCTCGCGGGCCATGTGGTCGCGCAGCGGTGCGACCAGCTCCAGCGTCAAGGCCGCCGTGCGGGCGGCAGGCGCCGGAGCGTCCTCGCCGGCACCCTCTGCACCGCGCGCCGCAGGCAGCGCCGTCTGCAGATAGGTATCGGCCAGATACGCTTCGTCAAACTCAGAGCGGTCGGAATCCAACAGGTAGGCGGCAACCACGGTGTCGAAGATGCGCGTGGAATCGACTGCCAGCGGATCCATGAGCTCGGGCTCAGAAGAATCGATGGGCGAAAGCTCGTGCAACAGCGCCTTCATATCCGGGCTCGCCACGCGACCCTCCATAAACAGACGCGCGAGCACGCCGGCAATAACACCGTGGGCAAAGTTGAAGCCCTCAACCTCAGCTGCCGCACAGCTGTCGCCCTCCTCGAGCGCGAACAGGCCCTTGGACGTCGCCAACCACAGCGTGCGCGTCAGTCCAAAGAGCGCGCCCTCTTCCTTGTCGTCGTCCACCACGGCGGCGACCCACTCGCCCGCCTCGATCGCACGCGAAACCTCGGACGCCACGGAAGCAAGCGCCTCGGCATCGCCGGCAGCGGTGCGCTCAATCGTGGGCATCTCAAACGTTCTAGCAGCGGCAGCAGCGCCACCCTCGTCACCGATCAGCGCCAAGAAACGGTTCTGCATAGCGGTGATGCCGAGCGTACCCAGTGCCGCAGACACCTCGTCGGCAGAAAACGCCGGGAAGGACGTCGCCTCAAAATCGAGCTCGACGGGCGCATCGGTACGAATGGTAGCAACCTTGCGGCTCAGCAGCGCATCGTCGATATGTGCACGCAGGTTCTCGCCCATCTTACCCTTGACCTCGTCGGCATGCGCAATGACCTCGTCCAAGCTGCCATACTGCGCGATGAGTGCACTCGCCTTTTTGGGGCCGATGCCCGGCACGCCGGGAATGTTGTCGGACGTGTCGCCCTTCAGACCATAAAAGTCGGGCACGAGCGCCGGCGTAATGCCGTGATACAGGTCATCCACGCTCTCGGGCGTCATGATCGCCACGTCGGACAGGCCCTTGCGAGTCGAGACCACGTTGACGTGCTCGGTCACGAGCTGATACATATCGCGATCACCGGTCACCAGCAGCATGTCACAGCCGGCCTGCTCGCCCAGGCGCGCCATAGTACCCAGGATGTCATCGCCTTCCCAGCCCTCGGACTGCAGAATCGGCACGTTGAGCGCGGTGAGCAGCTCCTTAATCATAGGGAACTGCGCATGCAGATCGGGGTCCATGGGCGGGCGCTGAGCCTTGTACTGCGGCAGCATCTCCATGCGCACGCGCGGCTTGCCCTTGTCAAACGCCACAACAACGCCGTCGGGATTAAAGGCGTCAATCATCTTGAGGAACATATTCAAAAAGCCAAAAATCGCGTTGGTGGGACGACCGTCCGGCGCGTTCATGGTGGGCGGCACGGCGTGGAAGGCGCGGTGCATGAGCGAGTTGCCGTCGATGACGGCAAAGGTGCGGCGCTTGTCAGACATATTAAATACCTCGCTTTGGGCTGGGCACGGTTTGCTCACACCAGTTTACACGCTCCCCGCCCCGCGGCCACCGCACATCAAGCTCCCCCGCCAACGTGAGCCCGCGCGTGATACGATGGCTCACGGTACATCAACCAGCACGATCGATCCGAAAGGAGCCTGCGTCATGGAGCGTCCCTGCGCATGGAAAAAGTACACGCCACAGCAAGTCGAGGAGCTCGAGGAGCTTTGCCGCGGCTATAAGCAGTTTTTGAGCGAGAACAAGACCGAGCGCCTGTGCGTCAAGACCGGCATCAAGATGGCCGAGGAGGCGGGCTACGTCAATCTGGAGACCGTGATTGCCGAGGGCCGCGTGCTCAAGGCCGGCGACAAGGTATACGCCGCCAATCACGGCAAGGATCTTATGCTCGTCAACCTGGGCACCGCCCCGCTCGAGCAGGGCTTTAACATCCTGGGTGCTCACGTGGACTCGCCGCGCCTGGACCTTAAGCAGAATCCCGCCTTCGAGGCCGGCGACATGGCCTACCTCGACACGCACTACTACGGCGGCGTCAAGAGCTACCACTGGGTGGCCTCCCCGCTTGCACTCGTGGGCGTCATCTGCAAAAAGGACGGCACCACCGTCGACATCAACATCGGCGACAAGGCAGACGATCCGGTCTTTACCATCTCCGACCTGCTGATCCACCTCTCGAGCGAGCAGATGGCCAAGCCCGCCAAGGACGCCGTCGACGCCGAGATCCTCGACGTGATCGTGGGCGGCCGTCCCGTCAAGTTCGATGAGGACGACAAGGACGCTCCCAAGGAGCCCGTCAAGCAGATGTTCTTGGACATCCTCAAGGAGCAGTACGGCGTCGAGGAGGAGGACTTCCTCTCCGCCGAGATCGAGGTCGTGCCCGCCGGCCCCGCCCGCGACATGGGCCTCGACCGTTCCATGATTCTGGGCTATGGCCACGACGACCGCGTCTGCGCCTACCCCTCCATGCTCGCCCAGATCAATGTGGCCAATGTCGAGCGCACGAGCATCACGCTCATCGTCGACAAGGAGGAGATTGGCTCCGTAGGCGCTACCGGCATGACGAGCCGCTTCTTCGAGAACACCGTCGCCGAGATCATGACGCTCGCCGGTGAAGACAGCCCGCTGGCCCTGCGCCGCGCGCTCGCCCGCAGCCGTATGCTCTCCTCCGACGTGTCCGCCGGCTTCGACCCGGGCTACGCCGGCAAGTTCGAGACCAAGAACGCAGCCTTCATGGGTCGTGGCCTGTGCTTCAACAAGTACACGGGCAGCCGCGGCAAGGGCGGCTCCAACGACGCCGACGCCGAGTATGTGGCCCTCATCCGCGACATCATGGACGAGGCAGGCGTGGACTTCCAGACCTGTGAGCTCGGTCGCGTCAACGCGGGCGGCGGCGGCACCATCGCCTACATCATGGCCAAGTACGGCATGAACGTCATCGACTCCGGCGTTGCCGTCCTGTCCATGCACGCCCTGTGGGAAGTCGCCAACAAGGCCGATATCTACGAGACCTACCGCGGCTACAAGGCCTTCCTCGAGCGTGCCTAACCAGCCCCTCATCAGTTGCGGTGAAATACGGACTAAACTGGCCCATAAACGGCCAAAACAGGCCGTATTCCACCGCAACTTCCTTTTTGGCAGAGGAGAGTTCATGCTGCAGGTCATCATTTCGCCCGCCAAGCAAATGCGCGCGGCCCAAGATGCTTTTGAAGTCCTGGGCATACCGCCTTTTGCGCACGAAACGGCTCGCCTCCACCGCGCACTGCTAGATATCGAACGAAATGAAGGCAGCGGCGGCCTACAAGCGCTATGGAACGTGAGTGACAAACTGCTGGGGCCTTGCCTCAACACTCTGCATGAGTTCGGGCCCATCCTGAAAAACAGCGATCTCGGCAATCCCGAACTCACCCGTCACCTCTCCCCCGCCGTCATGTCCTATCACGGCATTCAATACCAGAGCATGGCACCCGAGGTGATGGATGCCGCGCAGCTCGCATGGCTGCAAGACCATCTGTGGATCCTCTCGGGCCTTTACGGATGCATACGCCCCTTTCATGCCGTCGAACCGTATCGGCTGGAGATGGGCGCGAAGCTCGCCGTCGACGATGCCCGAGACCTCTACGCGTTTTGGAGCGACAAGCTCGCGCGGGCTATCGCCCCGGCAGGCTCAAACACCACGATCGTCAACCTCGCCAGCGTAGAGTATGCCAAAGCCGTTCTGCCCCACCTCGCGGGCGACGCCACAGCCGTCACGTGCCTCTTTGGCGAGGGTATCCGCAACGGGAAGCCCATCCAACGGTCGACCGCCAGCAAAAAGGCGCGCGGCTCCATGGTGCGGTGGATGGCGGAAAACAAGGTCGAGGACGCCGGCCGTCTCACCGAGTTCAACATCGGCTATCGCCACGCCCCCGAGCTCTCATGCCCAGGCACCCTCGTGTTCATCAACGAACAGATGCTCTAGAGCCGGCACCCAACACTGACCCGCTCAGCCTTCTCTATATAACTTGCGGTGGAATAGTTCCTATTTGAGCCTTTTATCGCACAATCAGGAACTATTCCACCGCAACTTTTATGAATTGGCTGGCTAGGCTCGACACCTATTCTGCTAGACCGTCGGCCTTTGCAATCCCGTTTGTCGAACCGTCCTGATAGACAATCTTGACGTGCTCAACCTCGGACACCGCAACACCCGTCGGAGGCTCCAGACGCCATTCCGTCAGGGCGATATCCATGGTCGTGGGCACATCTCCTTGATCTTTGAGCTTCACCGTCAGTGTTTTGAGCGCCGCGTCAAACGTCACGCGTTCGATTTCTTCGCCTGGAATGGACCCACCACTCAGCTGCAACTGCACAAACTCATCGCGCGGGTACCAATAATCGCCCGGAATGGCGAGCGTATTGGCATTACCGCCAGTACTCCTCACCGTCATAATCGGTAGGCTATCATCGGCCTCAAACTCCCAGGCAGTGCCGCCGCGACCACCAAACGTCCAGATACAAACGGCAATCACAAGCACGGCAAGCACCGCAAAACCAATCGCGACAAGGCCATGGTGCGCACGGCTTTCCTCGGCCGATACATCCCATTGCGTCTCTCGATATAGATGCTTGTCTTCCATGTTCGCCTCCTCACAGGCACGCTCGTTAGGCCAATCGTACCCATTCAGGCTATACTTGAGCCCACCACATAAACGGGGAGCTTGCAGGACAAGACGGCAGGCTGAGACTGGGCGCGCCCGCCCTGACCCGCAAACCTGATATGGGTAATGCCAACGAAGGGAGCCGTGCCAATGAGCACACAGACCGAGCCCGAGCTCGTCACGCAAATCGACTTCGCCCGCGCCGGGCAGATCACACCGCAGATGAAGGAGGTCGCCGAGCGCGAGCATCGCGACCCCGAATACATCCGCGAACGCGTGGCCGACGGCCGCATCGCCATCCCCGCCAACATCGTGCACATCAAAAAGGGCATGCGCGCCTTTGGCGTCGGCGAGGGCCTGTCCACCAAGGTCAACGTGAACCTGGGCATCTCGGGCGACAAGGCCGACGCCGCCGAGGAATGGAAGAAGGTCAAGATCGCCGAGGACTTTGGCGCCGACGCCATCATGGACCTCTCCAACTCGGGCAAGACACGCCAGTTCCGCCAGCAGCTCATCGACGAGACGCCGCTCATGGTGGGCACCGTCCCCATGTACGACGCCATCGGCTACATGGAAAAGCCGCTGGTCAAGCTTACCAAGGACGACCTGCTCGAGGTCGTGCGCGCACACGCCGAGGACGGCGTGGACTTTATGACCATCCACTGCGGCATCAATAAATCGGTCATCAAAACTTTCAAGGAGACCGGCCGCCTTATGAACATCGTCAGCCGCGGCGGCTCGCTGCTGTTTGGATGGATGGAGGTCACCGGCAACGAGAATCCGTTCTACGAGTTCTACGACGAGGTGCTCGAAATCTGCCACGAGTACGACGTGACCATCTCGCTCGGCGACTCCTGCCGCCCGGGCTGTCTCTACGATTCCAACGACGCCACCGAGACCGCCGAGATGATTGAGCTCGGGAAGTTGTGCAAGCGCGCCTGGGCCGCCGGCGTCCAGGTTATGGTCGAGGGACCGGGCCACATGGCGCTCGACGAGATCGCCGCCAATATGAAGCTGCAGAAGCGCCTGTGCCACAACGCCCCGTTCTATGTGCTCGGGCCGCTGGTGACCGATATCGGCGTGGGTTACGACCACATCACCGCAGCCATCGGCGGCGCTATCTCCGCGAGCTCGGGCGCCGACTTCCTGTGCTACGTGACGCCCGCCGAACACCTGTGCCTGCCCAACGCCCAGGACGTGCTCGACGGCCTCATGGCCACCAAGATCGCCGCACACGCCGCCGACATCGCCAAAAAGGTGCCCCACGCCCGCGACATGGACGACAAGATGGGCCAGGCACGCCGCAAGCTCGACTGGGACGCCATGTGGAAGTGCGCGCTCGACCCGGTCACCGGCAAGAAGCGCTACGAGGAATCCCCCGCCGCCACCGAGGGCACCTGCACCATGTGCGGCAAGATGTGCGCCGTCCGCACCGTCAACAAGGTGTTCGAAGGCACGACGATTGACCTCGGCATGGAGGACTAACTCGTCACCGAAGCCACAATCGGCCACAAGGTGTTCGTCAATTGTTGACATGTGAACATTTTCTTACATTTACGTAAAGATTGCACCACCCGCCCGGGATCGGCATACAGCCGGCCCGGGCACTTTATAATGCAGGCAGAAGACCCATTTGAATCCGACCGAACAAGGGAGCGAACATGGATCGCAGTAAGGTACCCGCCGTTCTATCCATCGCAGGATCCGATTCCAGCGGTGGTGCCGGCATTCAGGCCGACATCAAGACCATCACGGCGCACCGTCTGTATGCCGAGACGGCCATCACGGCCATAACCGCACAAAACACGCTCGGCGTCACCGCTGTGCAGAATATCTCCCCGGATATTGTCGCGGCGCAGATCGATGCCGTTTTTGACGACATTCGCCCCAACGCAGTCAAGATCGGCATGGTCTCCTCTGCCGAGATTATCGAGGTTATCGCCGACCGCTTGAGTGCCTGGGACGCACAAAATATCGTCGTCGATCCCGTCATGGTCGCCACCTCGGGCGCTCGCCTGATCGCAGAGAACGCCGCCGAAGCGCTTACACGTCGCCTGTTCCCGCTGGCGACCGTCATCACGCCCAACATTCCCGAGGCCATGGCGCTGCTCGACTACGAGGTCGATTCCGAGCGCACACAGCAAAATGCCGCCATGCTTCTCACCCGCCGCTTTGGATGCGCGTCTCTCGTTAAGGGCGGGCATTTTGTCAACGAGGCCAACGATGTGCTAGCAGAGCCCGCGCCGCTCGATGACGAGGGCAACCATCTGGGCGATCCGCTCACCACGTGGTTCCGTCACAAGCGTATCGAGACCGGCAACACACATGGCACCGGCTGCACGCTCTCGTCCGCCATCGCCTGCGCGCTGGCCCAGGGCATGGATCTTGCCGATGCCGTCAACGCCGGCAAGGCCTACCTAACCGGCGCTCTGGCCGCCGGCTTTGACATGGGCAAAGGTTCCGGCCCCGTCAACCACATGTGGCAGTATTAAGATTCGCAGTCCAAGCCACCGCAAAGGGGACAGGCACCTTTGCGGTGGTTTGGGGCCGTGCTACTCACCGAGCATCTCTTGGAGCTTGGCCGCCACGGCATGTCCCAAGCTCTCGTGGCTTTCGGGCATCATATGCAGATAGTCGATATCGCCCGGCTCGGCAAAGTCGGCGGCATTCAAAAAGTCGCAGCCAAACTGCTCAGCCACATGTGCGTAGTACTCGCCAAAATGCTCCGAGGCTTCTACGGAATGCTCGTCAAAATCGGTCATATATACGTCGGCGATCTGCGGCTTAATCTTGATAGGCGCCATCAGCAGAATGCGCGGACAAGGCGCAGCGTCGGTCCACGGAAACGCGCGGACGGCGCGAATCAGCGCCATGGCGCCACGGGCGATATCGGAAGCTGTCACGTTAAAGACCGTCTTACAGTCGTTGGTGCCCAGCATGATCACAATGGCGTCCAGCGGCTTATGGGCCTCGAGCAGCATCGGAAGTGCGCGGATGCCGTTAAGATTGGTGTCCAGATGGCACATGTCGTCGCGTACCGTCGTGCGGCCGTTGAGGCCTTCTTCAATTACATGCCAGCCCTCGCCTAAGTCACGTTGGGCCACGCCGCACCAGCGCACATCGTGCGCATAGCGTACCGCGGTGCCGTCGCGCATGCCCGCCGGATCATAGCCGTAGGTATTGCTGTCGCCAAAGCACAGAACGTTTTTCATCGTAAGCCCTTCCTCTAGTAAAAAGAAAAAGTCGGCGGGAGCAGTCTCTCCCGCCGGATCGACCTATCTGTCAGCACATACCGATTACAGGTACTTGCGCCAATCGTCATCGTCTTCATCGTCCTCGGCGGCAGCCTGGGCCTGCTCGGCGGCGCGGGCAGCCGCAGCGCGAGCGGCAACCTGGGCATAGGACTCCTCGTTGCGCTCGGGGAAGTTTGCCAGCACGTGCTCGAACTTGGCGAAATCTTCGTCCCAGCGCGTAGAGGGCACGGCAAAAAAGACCTGCTTGACCTTAAAGTCGCCCGATGCGAGCTCCTTGCGGAAGAGCTCGGCCACGGCCTCGGCGTCAAAGCCGTTGTTGTCGCAGCCCCAAGCGCCCAGCACGAGCTTCTCGCGACCCAGCTCGTCGCAGATGGCAAGCACAAAGCGGATGCGATCGCGCAGGGCGTCCAGCAGGGCATCGTCACCCACGCGATACTCCTGGCGAGCGCGCTTGGCGTTGGGCGCGGCGGCCACGATCACGTCGGCATACGCATGCACGTGGTTGCGGTCGAAGCGCACCGCAGGCACCACCAGCGCACGGTTGCGGTAAAGCTCGCAGTTGATGTTGCGGCGACGGTTCTCGCCGTACCATTTGCGCTGCTTATCGAGAACGTTGTACAGATACGAATCGGCGCACAGTGTGGCCTCCTGGCCCAGATAACCCTGAATATAGCCACCGCCCGGGTTGGTGAACGAGGCAAAGGCGAGCACGGCCATGTCGCAGAACTGCGCATAGCCACGACCGTTGTCCAAGATGGCCTGCGTGGCGGAGGCATCGAGCACGGTGACCTCAGGCAGGACCGGAGCGGGCTCCTCGGCGGCAGGCGCGGACTCGGTCTCCGTGGCCTCCTCTGCGGGCGCAGGCTCGGCCGTAACCTCGGTCTCGGCGGACGCAACCTCAGCGGTCTCGGCCTCGGCGGCCTCAGACTCCTCGGCAACCTGTTCCTCGACAGCGTCGACCGCTTGGGCCTTGGCCTTCATCGCCGCGACAAAGCCGGCAGGCATACCGTCAAACTCGCGAACACCGGCAAGCGAACGCTCGATATCCTTGGCGCACGCTTCGGACACAGTTGCCGCGTGACGCTCGGCGGCCTTGGCACGGGCCTCGCGCTTGGGATTGGGCTGACCCGCTCGGTTGGACCTGCGGTTACGGTTCCTGTTGTCGACGTCTGCCATACGTGGCCACCTTTCCTGTCGCTGCCGCTATCGGCTTTTCCCATCCATGATACCCCGCCGCGTACAAAAAAGACGGCCCCGAAGGACCGCCTTTCGCATCGATTTACACGCACGGCAAGCACCGCCGCAATTCGCCACTAGTCGCGACGGCCAAGGATGTTCAGAATGCGCAGGAACACGTTGATGATGTCCACGAACAGGTTGGATGCCATAAGCACGGCGTTGGGCAGCGTAGGCGGCACCGTCGTGGCAACATAAGTGTCGTAGCCAATAAAGCCGGCGAACACCACGATCACGATCAGATCGGTGATGGTCTGCGAGACGCCCATGAACATCAGCACGATCTCAACCAGAATAGTGGCGAGCAGAATGCCAAAACCGATGCCATACACGCGCTGGAAAAACTTGGGGAACGTCACGCCCAAGGCGCCAAAGACAAAGGTGATGGCGGCCGTGGCGATAAAGGCAGTGTTGATGGTGGGCAGGTCGTAGTTGGCAAGGCCAAACGACGCGGTCAGGCCAAAGGTACTCGCAAAGATTACGTAGCCCACAAGGGACAGGCCCACGGACTGCTTGCTGGCGGCGGCCGACATCATGACCATGCCGACGATGGTCAAAATAAACGAGCCAAAGACCAGCGGCAAGGCGGCGCCGCTCATCATCATGCGCGCAAACGACATGGTGCTCGTAAAGTAGGCGCCGGCGCCCATGGCGCAAAAGCCCAAGAAGATCAGGGCAGACATGGTGAGATTGTACGCGCGCGGCGACATCTCCTTGGCGCGGCTTGCGCTGCTCTCGATGGGGCCGTTCTGATAGCCCTGGATATCGTTCATAGTTTCGTCCTTTCAAAAGCGCCGCGACAGCGCCGTAGGTGACAAGATTCCTGTCATTGTACCCGAATGCCATATGTCCTTACCCACGGCGCTCGCCCTCGAGCGTACGATCAAAGGCCCAGACCCACCAACGTATCAGATGGGCCTGCGAGCCATCTGGTCGTTCGCGCGTCTGGTCCTCCAGATACAACTCGGTCGCGTGCCCGCCAAAACGCACCTTATAGGTTGCCGTACGAATGCCGTGGACCGTCAGGCCAAACCCAGTGGTCGAGACAATCTCGTCAATCGTAAAGCAGCGACCGTCGACCCAGCAGACGGTAACCGGCACGACTTGTCCGCCCGCGAGGATGCGAGCCACAACGTCCACATACTGCTTGTGCACGCGTCGAGTTTTGCCATCTGTCTGTCGATATTCCATGCCTCCTATTATCGAACGCATGTTTGCATGTTGTAAAGCGAACAGACTGTGGTTTTGGAGTGTCGTAGTAATCGCACGTGTCCGCATGGCGTGTTAGCAAAAAGAACACCCGCGGTCAACAGGGCTAACATTCAATTTTAGTGCCAAAAAGTTCACTTCTCCCATCAGAACTCGGTAAAGAAACCCACAGGAGGTGATACGATTTATCATGTTTTTGTAACGTGTCTGCAAACTTCGAGAAAGCCCATATATGGACGTAACGTTCTCAACCTTCCTCGGCCAAATTGTGTCGAACCCAGTCCTTGCCGTCACCGTGATCCTCGCGTTGGGCGCCATCTTCGTCAATGGATGGACCGACGCGCCCAACGCCATCGCGACCTGCGTCACTACGCGTTGCATGCCCGCCCGCGCCGCCATTCTCATGAGCGCCGCATTCAACTTCCTCGGCGTGCTCATCATGACGCACTTTAACGCGAGCGTCGCCAACACCATCTCGCATATCGTCGACTTTGGCGGAAACAGCACCATGGCGCTCGCGTGCCTCTGCGCGGCACTGTTCTCCATCGTCGTCTACGGCGCCACAGCGTCGCGTTTTGGTATCCCCACCTCGCAAAGCCACAGCCTTATCGCCGGCCTGACCGGTGCCGCTATCGCCCTCGGCGGCGCGAGCAGCGTCAACGTCCACGAATGGATGAAGGTCATCTACGGCCTGGCGCTCTCCATCGGTCTGGGCTTTATCATGGGCTGGATCCTGTGCAAACTCGTCTCGATTCTGTTTGCCGCCGCCAACAGGCGACGTGCCAACGTCTTCTTTAAATACGCTCAGATCGCGAGTGCCGCGGCCATGAGCTTTATGCACGGCGCGCAGGATGGACAGAAGTTCATCGGCGTGCTCTTTTTAGGTGTGGCCTTCGCCAGCGGCCAGACGAGCGTCGGCGATGCCGGCATCCCCATCTGGATTATGCTGCTGTGCTCGGCAACCATGGGCATCGGCACCAGCGTGGGCGGCGAGCGCATCATCAAGTCCGTCGGCCAGAGCATGGTTAAGCTCGAGAAGTATCAGGGCTTCTCTGCCGACCTCGCAGGCGCCGCGAACCTGCTGCTTGCCACCCTTACCGGCATCCCCGTGTCCTCCACGCACATCAAGACCTGCGCCATTATGGGCGTCGGTGCCGTCAAGCGCCTCTCGGCCATCAACTTCGGCGTCGTCAAGGACATGATGTTCACCTGGTTCTTCACCTTCCCTGCCTGCGGACTCATCAGCTTTGTCATGGCCAAGCTGTTCATGATGTTCCTCTAGTCAAACCGAGCGTCCATCCGGACTGCAATGCTTCGCCCACCCGTCTTCGCCTCGAAAGGACCCACCCATGGCAAAGAAACCCGATTCGTTCTACTTTGACAACTACGTCGCTTGCGCTGACCTCGCCGTTCAGGCAGCCGAGCTGCTCACCAAGATTTTTGAGAACTTCGACCCCACGCAAATCCATGACATGCTCGATAAGATGCATGCGATTGAGCATGCGGCAGACAAGAAGCACCACGAGCTCGAAGACGCCTTGCTCACCGCCTTTATCACCCCGCTTGAGCGCGAGGATCTGGACCTGATGAGCTGCTCGCTCGACACCGTGCTCGACCGCATCGAAGGCGTCGTGCAGCGCGTCTACTTCACCAACATCCAGAGCATCCACCCCGATGCCATCGTCATCGCTCACAAGGTAACCGATGCCTGCCGCGCCATGAAGGACCTGATGGTCGAGCTTCCCAACTACCGCAAGTCCAAAACGCTGCGCGAGCTGGTCATCCAGATCAACACCATCGAGTCCGAGGCCGACGAGCTCTATATCAACGCCATGCGCAACCTGCACGTTAACGGCAAGGATCCGCTCGAGGTCATCGCCTGGCGTGACGTGTACGCCTTCCTGGAGTACTGCGCCGACTGCTGTGAGAATGTGGCCGATGTCGTGGATTCGATTGTCATGAAGAACAGTTAATTGGGGGTACGTATCCCACCGGTCGCGGGCCCGACCACTAATACCTTTTTCACTCCGGCTGCAAGCAGAGTCGTTCAAAAGGTATTAGTGGTCGGGCCCGCTCCCTTACGTACCACCATTGGGAACTTTGGCTGAGGGATTGAGCGTGGTGGGGCCTTTGCTGTGATGGCCCTTGATTGCTCGGGGTTTTACTTTGGTATTCGATGAGCGATTGGCTGATTGCTGCTTTGGGTACTGTTTGGGTTACTTTGGGTTTGTTTGATTTTTAATTGTTGGAGGGCTTGTATGTCTTATTTGGATCTGGCTCGGGGTCGGTATTCTTGTCGTGAGTTTGAAGATCGGGCTGTGGAGCAGGCTGTGGTGGATGCCATTGTTGAGGCTGGGCGGATTGCTCCTTCTGCTTGTAATAATCATCCTTCTCGTGTGATGGTGCTGGATACGCCTGAGCTTCTGGAGAAGGCTGCTGCTTGTCAGCCTCGGTTTGCTCGTGATGGATCTATCTTTGGCGCTCCGCTCATCTTCCTTATTTGTAGCGTTACCGAAGACGCTTGGGTGCGCCCGTATGACCAGATGAATTCTAGTGAAATCGACACCTCAATCGTGTGTGATCAGATGATGATGGAGGCCACCGAGCAGGGCCTGGGAACGTGCTGGGTATGCCATTTTAAGCCTGAGGTGGCGCAGGAGCAGTTCAATCTGCCCAAGGGCGTCTATCCCTATCACATGCTCGTCTGTGGATATCCTGCCGACCACATCGCCGATCCCGAGCATCGCGAGGCCCGTACCATTCCCCTCTCCGACTTCCTCCTCAAGTAGGTTTTGGGACATGCCTTAAAACCTACCCTTGACCGCTCACCCGTTCGCCGAGTTCTGCGCCATTATGTGCAGGGCTCGGTTTTTTATGTTACGCACTCCGGCACAGTCATAAAAAAGGACCCGCAAGCTGCGGGTCCTTTCTAGGCACTAAATTGTAGGCCGAATGTTAGTCCAGGTCGTCGGCAGCAAAGTTGTCGATCGGGGCGAAGGGATCGGCCACGGGGACAACCGGGTCAGCGACGGGCAGCGGCTCGGCGGGAACAGTCACTGCAGGAGAAGCGGCAGAACCGACCGGCGTGGAGGCCATCAGATCGGCCGGGAAGGAATTCTGGGCATCGTCCATGAAGTGCTGGATGAGCTTGAGATACTCTGCCTTGAACTCCTCACGGGAAGCCTTGAGACGATCGATCTCCTCGAGCTCGGCCTGCTTCTCGGTCAGAGCCTGGCGGATAACCTCGCGGGCCTTGGCGTCAGCCTCGTTGCGGATACGCTCAGCGTTCTCGTTGGCATCGTTGACGATGGTCTCAGCGGTCTGCTGGGCAGCGATCAGGGCAGCGGAAATCTGGCGCTCCTGAGCGGAGAAGTCAGGGGCGGGAGCAGCCACGGGGGCGGCAGGAACGGCCTGGGCGGTGGCATCCTGAGCTTGGGCAAGCTGAGCCTGCGCATCGGCAAGCTGCTGCTCGGTAGCAGTCAGGCGACCCTTAAGGTCGACGATCTTAGCGAGCATAGCGTCAACCTCGGAGGACAGCGTCTCCAAGAAGACGTCGACCTCAGCAGGATCGTAGCCACGCTTGGCCTCAGAGAAAGTCTGAGTCTGGATGTCTGCAGGGGTAATAGCCATAACAAGTCTCCTTTTTCATCGCCTCGGCGCTACACGCCCGACGTAAGTTACTAAGTCAGTTCTACACGAGTATACCTATAAGAAGCTGCAGAACCAGCCTCTGCACCAACTGCAACGCAATAATCGCAACGACCGGCGAAAAATCGATACCGCCCATCGGCGGGATGAAACGACGGAACAGGTTGAGCCACGGACCGCACACGCTATCAAGCACCGCGGCAATATCCTGAAGCAAACCACCCTGCTTCATGGGAATCCACGTCATAAAGCAGTAGACGACAATGAGCGTGGAATAGAAGTTGAACAGCGTGTTGACCAGCTGGACGATAGTGTAGATGTTGATGGGAATCTCCTCGTCTTGTCTTTACTTAAGGTAGCCGTCGGCACGAAGCTTCTTGAGATCGGAATCTTTGACCTCGCAACCGGCGGGCAGCACCATGAACACGCGGTCGCCCACCTCCTTGACCGTGGCACCCAGACCGCAGGCAAAGCCGTAAGAGAAGTCCAAGACGCGCTTGGCAACTTCGGTGCGTACGCCCACAAAAATCAGTGCGACAGGCTGCTTGGTGCGAACGCGGCGCACCACGGTCTCCACGTCGTCATAGCTCTCGGGGCGCAGGACATAGGCCGGCAGCTGCGGCGTGGCGTTGATGATATTGCTCGCATAGGCCGAGGCATCGCTCGGTGCAGGCGCGGGTGCAGCGGCGGCACGGGCGCGGGTATTCTCGGCGTAGCTCGACGGCGTGTCATAGGCACCGGGACGATAACCGCTCGCAACACTGTCCTGCGAGCGCGAAGGCGGGTTATACGTCGTGGCATGGCGGGAGTCATCGCCGACCAGCTGACCGGAGCGCGTATACACGGCAACCGACTCAGCTTCACCGCGGCGCGTCTGACCAAGCAGGCCGTTGCTCGGCTCGTCTTGGGTGTAGAAGCCCTCGCCCGAAGCACCGCTGTAGCCGTTGTTCTGATAGCCATCGTCGTAGCCGTCATCGTAGCCGTAGTCGTCGTCCTGGCCATAACCCTGGTCGTAACCCTGCTGGCCGCCCAGGTGCATCTTATTTTTAATCTCGTCAAGGAAGCCCATGGTTGTGTCCTCTCGCGGTTTAGTGCAGGCGCCCCGATAATCAGTGCGCACTTCAGAGCCTTATTTTACTGCAAACTCCGGGCTAAATACTACCCTGCCCAGGCGAACGAGCGTAGAGCCCTCCTCAAGGGCAGACTCAAAGTCCTCGCTCATACCGCAGGAAAGCTCAGGCAGGTTCAAATCGGGATGCGCCGCCTCCAGCTCATCCCTCAGCTCACGAAGCCCCGCAAAGGTGCGGCGTGCCACATCCTTATTCCCCCGGGGCGCCATAGTCATAAGCCCCTGTACGCAAATTCCCTCAAGTTCTGCAAGCTCACCCGCGGCGGCGCGAATCTCATCGGGTGAAAAGCCTCCCTTCGACTCCTCACCACTCACATTGACCTCAATGAGCACACGCTGGGGGCCGACGAGCTCGCCTGCCTCAATCTTGCGAACAGCACGGCTCGAGATCGCCTGCGCCAGATGCAGCGAACCCACCGAGTGAATCAGCTCGGCTGAGCCCAGCACCGCATTGATCTTATTGGTCTGCAGGTTGCCGATCATATCGAAGCGCACCTCGGGCAGCTCCGGATGCTCCGCCAGACCCGTGAGCTTGCGAACCAGCTCCTGCGGGCGGTTCTCGGCAAAATGGCGATACCCCGCCTGGATGGCGGCAACGGTCTCATCGACACCAACGGTCTTGGACACGGCAATGAGGCTCGCGGCGTCGTGGGGACGGCCCGCGCGATCGAGCGCCGCATAAAAACGTTCCAGAATCTGCTCGCGGCGAGCGCGCATCAAGTCCAAATAGTTATCCATTGCCAATCGCCTCCGCTGACAGCCAAACAAGTAGTCCCATGCTAACGCAAGAGCGCGGCCCCGCATGTGCAAGGCCGCGCTCACCTAGGTATTTACAATCTTTCGACGAACGGGGTTACTTACTCCTCGTCGTCCTCGCCATCGTCCTCATCCTCAAGATGATCGAGCAGGTAGCGAAGACCCTCGCTGACCTCGTTAACGGGCACCTTGGCAACGTAGCGTGCATCGACGGCGGGCCTCATGATAACACCCTCGCCCGAAGGCACGCGCATGCTCTCGAGCTCATCCTCATCAGTGCAGGCGATATCACCGGCAGTCATACGCTGTCCGGTCAACAGGAAGGTCAGACGGCAGGCGGCATCGATGGAAATCGAGGCGATGCGATCGAGATAGCGCGATACCATGATGGCGCGGCGCAGGTCGTCATAGTTGCTGTCGTCGTCCATAAAATCGCCCGTGTCCATGCGGTTAAAGGTGCGGAAGAACTTCTCGTAGGCGGCGTGCACTGGCTCGTCCTCGACGGCCAAGTTGCAGATGATGGACATGTCGTTGGTGACGAGCGCAGAAAGCGAAGAGCCCAGCACCTGGTAGACGGCCTCAGCCTCGGCCTCGACCGTGCCGACAAGCTCCTTGGGCAGCGAGATGTCGGCCTTGATCATATGACGCGTGGCGCGGCAAATCTGGCGAACCTTATCGGTCATGCGCTGCAGGTTAAAGTCGACGTAGATGATCGTCTGCAGCAAGCGGAAGTCGGAGGCGACCGGTGACTGCGTGGCAATCAGGTTGTAGCAGACGGCCTCCAGGTTGGCGCAGCGTGCGTCAATCGAAAGCGTGCGCTTCTTGGTCTTGGTGGCGAGCTTGCGGTCGTCGGTCACATAGGCCTTCACGGCATCGTGGAGGGCCAGATCGACGGCCTCGTAGATGCTCAGCATCTCGTGACGGGCCTCGATGAGCTGACGGGAAAACAGTTTGCGCATGGTTCACTCCAATCAGTTGGGTGCGGTCATGCCGCCCGCACAGTGAATACGCACCGGACCAGATCCGATCGGCTTGGGACTAGTCGCACCGATCAGCCAAAGCGGCCGGTGATATAGTCTTCCGTCCGCGAGTCCACCGGGCTGGTGAAGATCGCGTCGGTTTGACCATACTCGATGAGCGTAGCGGGCTCGCCGGCAACTTCCTGCAAGAAGAATGCGGTGTAGTCGCTAATGCGAGCTGCCTGCTGCATTGAATGCGTGACGATGATGATCGTCATCTCGGGCGCCAGCTCGGCCATCAGATCCTCGACCTTAGAGACGGACGTGGGGTCGATGGCGGAGCAGGGCTCGTCCATCAGAAGGACATCGGGTTGCACCGCAAGCACGCGCGCGATGCACAGACGCTGCTGCTGACCGCCCGAGAGCGCCAAACCATCCTTGTTGAGCTGATTGGATACCTCTTTCCAGAGGTTGGCGCGCTTGAGCGATTCTTCCACGATGTCATCGAGGTCACTTTTGCTAGTCACGCCCTGCAGACGAGGGCCAAAGGCGACATTCTCGTAGATGGATTTGGGAAACGGATTGGGCTGCTGAAAGATCATGCCCACGCGGCGACGGAGGTCGACCGGGTCGACACCCTCGGCATAGATATCGTTGCCGTCGAGCGTCATGGTGCCCTCGACGCGCGTACCCTCGATCAGGTCATTCATGCGGTTGATGCAGCGCAAAAACGTCGACTTGCCGCAGCCCGAAGGGCCAATGAAGGAGGTGATGGCGTTTTTGGCGATGTTGAGGTCAAGCCCCGTCAGCGCATGAAAGTCACCGTACCAAAAGTTGAAATCCTTGGCCGTAATGGCCGCTTGCTCCAACGCGGGAGCGGACTGATAAACGGACATGGGACTCCTTAACTAGCGACGCTTACGCGACAGGAAGCGCGCAAACAGGTTGAAGGCCAAAATGATCACCATCAGCAAGAGCGCAGTGCCGTAGGCTGCGTTCATGTTGATGCCGTCGTTGGCAAGCAGGTACAGGTGAACCGTCATGGGGCGGCCGGAATCGAGCGGCGAAATAGGCAGGTTGATGGCCTGGCCCATGGTGTAGAGCACCACCGCGGTCTCGCCAATGGCACGGCCGATGGCGAGGACGATGCCCGTGGCAATACGGCCAAAGGCAGAAGGAAGCACGATCTTGGAGACAACCTGCCACTTGGTGGCGCCCAGGCCGTACGCGCCCCAACGGATATAGCGCGGAACGGCGCGAATGGCCTCTTCGGTGGTGCGCATGACGATGGGGAGCATCAAGAGCGCGAGTGCCAGAGCGGCAGAGACCATCGAAAGGCCCAGGCCCATAGCCTCGACAAACAAGGCGTAGCCAAACAGGCCCATAACGATGGAGGGCACCGAGGCCAAAGCGTCAGCAGCGTAGCGAATGAGCTCGACGACCTTGCCCTGCTTGGCGTACTCGGCCAGATAGACGGCTGCCAGCACAGCGATCGGCGTGCAGATAAGCATGGCGAGCGCCGTCACGTAGACGGTCGAGACGATCGTGGGCCAAATTCCGCCCTCGGCGTTGACGCCCTGGGGCCAACCGAAGATAAAGTCGAGCGAGATGTGTGGCAGGCCGTTGATGACCACGTAGGCGATGATAGCGACCAGCACCAGCGTGGTGATGTAGGCAGCGGCACGGAACACGCCAAGCATGATCTTGTTGGACAGGTCCTTGTTGATGCGGCCCTTCTTGCCGTGGGAAAGGGCACGCTTGATGCGCTCGCGCGACGAGGTCGCATCGACCGTCGCGTCAACGGAATCGGACATAGCCTACCCCCTCTTCTTCTTGGAAATCAGACGGACGATGCCCACCAGTGTGGCGGAGATGATAAACAGGACCACGCCCATGCCGAACAGCGCCGAGCGGTGCAGACCCGAGGAATAGCTCATGTCGAGCGCAATCTGGCTCGTGAGCGTCGAGATGGGGCTCGCAATGCTATCGGGAATAACCGGGGCGTTACCCACGACCATGAGCACGGCCATGGTCTCGCCGATGGCACGGCCCATACCCAGCACGATGGCATCCACGATACCCAGCTTGGCGGCAGGTAACACGACCTTATAGATGGTCTGCCACTTGGTGGCGCCCATGGCATACGATGCCTCGCGAATGCCCATGGGAATGGAATTGAGAGCATCGATGGTGAGCGTGGTGATGGTAGGGACGATCATGATGGCGAGCACAAACCACGCCGTCAGCGCACCAAAACCAAGGCCGCCGGTCAGTTGTGCGATAAACGGGCGGATGATGATCATGCCAAAGAAGCCGTAGATGATGGAGGGTATGCCCGCCAGCAGGTCAACGGCGGGGCTGATGAGCTTGCGCACGCGCTTGCTGGCAATCTCGACCAGGTAAACGGCCGTACCCACGCCCAGCGGCACGCCCATGGCGAGCGCACCGACGGTCACCAGACCCGAGCCGGCAAGCAGCGACAAGATGCCGTAGTGGCCCTCGGAAGGCGCCCACGTAAAGCTAAAGAAGTCCGCCAGACCGATGTCAGTAAAGACGGGCAGCGCCGAGTACGTGGTAAAGACAAAAATCAGGATGACGGTAACGACCGCCAAAAACGCGCAGGCAAAGAAGATCCACTGCAGCGCCTTCTCCTTGATATAGGTACTGCGCGATACGAGCGCCAGCTCGCGCTTCTTGGGTGCCTGAGCATTCTGCTCAGTCTGGGAGTTTTCCTGTGCTTCCATGCTACTCACTCCCCTTCTCGTCGTTGGTGACGGGAATAAAGCCCGCCTCGCGAATCTGCTTGTCCATCTTTTCGGACGTCACGTAGTCGATGTAATCCTGCGCCTGCTGCGAAGGCGCACCCTTCACAAAGAAGTAAAGGTCGCGCGAGATGGGATAGCCGCCACTCGCGACCGTCTTCTCGGACGCCTCAACATGATTGACCGAGACAGCCTTGACCGAGGTCTTGGCGTTGAGGCTATCGACGAAGCCCAGCGAAATGTAGCCGATGGCCCCACGCGAACGAGATACCACGTCGCGCACCTGGCCCGTACCCGAAAGAACAGCCGAGCGGCGATCGAACGGCGTGCCATCCATCACGATGGTACGGAAGGCCTCGCGCGTACCGGACGCCTCGTCTCGGTTGATGACCTGAATCCTCAGGTCCTCGCCACCGACCTCTTTCCAATTGGTAATCTTGCCGGCGTAGATATCGCGGAGCTGCTCGGTCGAGAGGTTATCGACGGGGTTGTCGTCGTTCACGATGACCGCAATACCGTCGTGGGCAATGACGATGGGAGTCAGGCCCAGATCCTGTTCGTCGGCATTGAGTCCACGGGAGGAGCTGGCGATATCGGCCGTGCCGGCGCTGACGGCCTCGATCCCAGCGGAAGAACCCAAACCGGAAACGAGCACGTCGATGCCGGTCTCCTCCTTAAAGCCCTCGGCCGCAATCTCGGCGATAGGAAGGCAGGTCGTGGAGCCGGCCACGGTAATGGAAGAGGTAGAAGATCCCGAAGAACAGGCGCACAGCGTAAGCGTAAGCACAGCGGCGCTCAGGACCGATACGATCTTTCTCATAGCATCACGCCGATCGCAGCATGGCGCCCACAGGTGCCGTCCTCGTTACGGTAGGAATAAAAGCGGTCGTTCTGACGCACGGTCGAAAGCTGGGTATCCACGATATTATCCGCGTCGACACCGACATCTACCAGCGCCTCGCGAATGGCAGCGGAAAGATCAAGCATGCGAGAGGTATTCGCATCGATGCAAGAGAACTCGGCGGCAAAGCGATCCATGAGTTCCTGGGATACCTCATATTCGTCACCCAAGATATGGGGGCCGATATAGGCGGAAACGTCGCTCGCATCGCAACCGGCAGCATCGCAAAGCGCCTGGCACGCCTTGGCGGAAATACGTGCAATCGTGCCCTTCCAACCGGAGTGCACCACGGCAAATCCGCCGGGGGCCACCAGCACCACGGGAACGCAGTCGGCAAAGCAGAGCAGCACGGGCACGTTATACGCCGTGCAGACGATAGCATCACAGCCCTCGGCAATCTGCTCGCGAACGTCCTCAAGGTCATCGGCGCCGTTCGAGGTCACCGCAACGATATGATCACCATGGACCTGATTGGGAACGAGCAGGTTGTGCTCGCACTCGGCGGCACCCATAGCCTCGAGCGCACGACGACGATTTTCTTGAACAGCAAAGGGGTCATCGCCAACATGCGAGCCCAAGTTGAGTGAGGAGTACGCATCTTCGGAAACGCCACCGGCGCGCTCGGTGAAGGCAAAGCGAACATCGGATGTCGCGCCCTCCACCAACGTAACTCCATCATGGTCGACACGCGAAACTTTGTCCGCACGTGCTGCCATACTAAAGCCTCCTAATAACACAAGTACCGCGGCATCGCCGCTACAGCCCGCGTTTATACGGCTGTCATACTTCTCTAAAAGGATACCTGCTGCGCTGGAGGCAATCGTAAAGGGAACGTAAAGAGATTGGAGGTTCTAGTTTACAAAGTCGAAATCAAAACCACCCCTAAAAGGGGTGGTTTGCTCTTAGGGTATAACCCTTGGATT
>UQRW01000027.1 GCA_900543515.1 uncultured Collinsella sp. | reverse complement strand
CCCGCTTTGACATCGCGATGTGGCTATGACTGCGAGATGCCAGCGAATCGATTACTCGTCGTGCTTCTCCTCGTGGCGAGCGGCAGCCCGCGCATCGTGGATGCCCTTGATTGCGGCATGGCGGGCGGTACGGGCATCGTGCATGGCGTCGCGGGCCTCGGCGGCCGTTGCCTTGGCAGAGCGCAGCTTGGCTGCCAGGTCGGGATTGGTCTCGGCAACCGCGGCGATCGTGGGGCCGTCGAGCTCTTCTTGCGTGGGCTCGGCCAAAAAGTCGATGGCATACTGAGCGGCTACCATGGAGCCCTTGGCGAGCACGCTCTCGTCGATCTTATAGAAGCAGGAGTGCTGGGCATAGGTGGCGCCGATCTGGGGATTGCGCGCGCCGACAAAGGCGAGCACACCTGGCACGCGACGCAGGTACTCCGAGAAGTCCTCGCCCGAAAGCGTGCCGCGGTAATGGCCCTCGCCTGCGGGACCCAGGCATTTGATTACAGCCTGACGGCAGCGCTCGCTCGAGGCGACCTCGTTTTCGACCTTGTAGTTGGCGATGGTGTAGTCGGTGAGCTCTGCCTCGGCGCCCAAGGCGGCCGCGGTATGCTCCACGATGCGGCGCATAAGCTCCGGCATTTCCTCGTGGGTCGAATCGCCGTAGGTGCGCACCGTGCCGGCGAGGTAGGCCGTGCCGGCGATAACATTGCGCGCGGTGCCGCCGTGCAGCTCGCCGACGGTGATGACAGCCGGCTCATAGGGGCTGATCTCGCGCGAAACGATGGTCTGCAGGGCATTGACGATCTCGGCGGCCACCATGACGGCGTCGTGGCCGCGCTGGGGCATGGCGCCGTGGCACGAGGTGCCGCGGACATCGATGCGGAACCAGTCGGTATTGGCCATGCGCGGTCCGGGCTCGCAGCTCACGGTGCCGGCGTCGACCTCACTCCAGATGTGCGCGGCGTAGGCGCCATCGACGCCGTCGAGCACGCCCGTGCCGATCATGAGCTTGGCGCCTTGGCCGTTTTCCTCGCTGGGCTGGAAGACGATGCGGACTTCGCCGTGGATGTCGTCGGTCATATGGCGCAGGATTTGCAGCGTGCCGAGCATCATGGCGATATGGCAGTCGTGGCCGCAGGCGTGCATGCAGCCCTCGTTGACGCTGGCGAACTCCTCGCCGGTCTGCTCGGTGACGGGCAGGGCGTCGATGTCGGCGCGCAGCAGGATGCGGCGGCGTGGCGTGCCGTCCTCGCGATAGGCGTCGGGCGCGGTGCCGCGAAGGGTCGCCACAAGGCCCGTCTTAAGGGGACGCTCGTAGGGGATATTCATGGCATCGAGCTGGTTGGCGATGTCGGAGGTCGTGCGCTCCTCGGCGAGGCTCAGCTCCGGGTGCTTATGGAAGTGCCGGCGCTGCTTGATGATATAGGGTTCAAACTCGGTAGCGATATCTTTGATGGCTGCGGTGACGTCGTCAGCCGCGCGAGCCTCGGTCGCCGCCATAATCTGCTGTGCCTTGGTCATCGTCATGGTCGATTTGCTCCTTGCTGGGTTGATCGCAAAATCGTACAGGCTCTCTCCAGTATGCCACCTGCCGCTAGGGCTGGTAAAGTTGCCGTTTGCCGCTTGGGGTTTTGTTGCAAGGGCGGGGGAGTACACTCGGGGGTGTTGAATTTCCTGCCAGAGATGGGGATGCCCATGCAACATATCGATCGGATTATCCGCTCCAAGAACGTCTTTACCGCGCAAGACGGCATCGATACCGCCCGCGAGCTGGCGATTGCCATCGCAGGCGACCATATCGTCGCAGTCGGTGCGCCCGATGACGTGATTGCCGCCGCGCCTGCCGCCACGTCGGTTATCGACTACGGCGAGCAGTTTGTCTGCCCCGGCTTTCATGACGCTCATCTGCACTTCTTCCATACCTCGGTCGGTTCCTCGCCGTACATGCTCATGGATATGGGCACGTCCGAGGCTGCGCTAGTGCAGCACGCGCTCGAGTTTTCCCGGGACCTGCCCGATGACGCTTGGGTTGTGACGCAGGGCTGGCGCGACTACCGTTGGGATCCGCCCGAGCATCCTACCAAGGCGTCGCTCGATGCGGCATTCCCCGATCGTCCCTGCGTTATGTATTCGGGCGACGGGCACACGCTTTGGCTCAACAGCCGCGCACTCGAGGCGCTCGGCGTCACACGCGACAGCGAGCCGCCAGCGGGCGGCAGTTACGACAAGGACGCAAACGGCGAGCTCACGGGCATTGCTCACGAGGCGGCTGCTATGCAGCTGCTACCGCGCTGCCTTGAGTGGCTGGGGGAGGATCGCATCGCAAGCGCTTACGCCGATCAAATGAGGCGTATGGCCGAGCAGGGCATCACCTCGATCTGCGATATGTCGCTCATGCCCATGCCGGGCTGCGATTTTATCCGCGACGACGTCTACGACAAACTGCAGGCAGCCGGCAAGCTGGGCATCCGAGCTCATCTGTTCCCCACGCTGCTGGATGACCAGTCGCGCTTGGAAGAACTCCAGACCCGCTACGCAAACAGCGCGCTGCTCTCGGCGCCAGGCTTTAAACAGTTTTTCGACGGTGTGTCGAGCGAACACACGGCATATCTCACCGAGCCCTATACCAATCCGCGCTTCCCGGGCGACCAGGGCCGTCTGACGGTTCCCGCCGAGCGCATGCGCAAGCTAGTTCTGGCGGCCGCGGAGCGCGGCCACACCGTGCGCATCCACGTCATCGGCGACGGTGCGATTCATGCCGCGCTCGATATCTTTGAGGAGGCCTCCGACCTGTACGGGCTGCCCCAGCACGGCCATAACACGCTCGAGCATCTGGAGAACCTCCTGCCCGAGGACATCGACCGCCTGCGCAAGCTCAACGTGGTCGCCTCGAGCCAGCCCTGCCATATCACGCTCGACCCGGGTGGTCCGGAGCGCGACCTGGGCCTGGAGCGCAGCCGCATCATGTGGCCGTTTGCGACCTATAAGCAGCGCGGCATCCGCCAAGCTTTCGGTACCGATAGTCCCATCACAGCCGTTACCAGCATGAACGTGCTCTACACGGCTATCACGCGCCAGGACCCCAAAAGCCACTGGCCCGAGGGCGGCTGGTTGCCGAGCGAGCGTATCGACGCGGCAACGGCCCTGCGCAACTACACCCTGGGCAGCGCCTATGCAGCGGGCGACGAGCAAAACCTCGGCAGCTTGGAGCCCGGCAAGTATGCCGACCTGGTAGTCCTGGACCAAAACCCACTCACCATCGACCCCCAAGAACTGCAAGCCACCAAGGTTCAGGCCACCTACCTGGCAGGCAACCTCATCTACGAGCGTTAGTCCCACATTCCGTCCTCGGTTGCGGTGAAATACGGACTAAATAACACCCCAACAGCCAAAAACAGTCCATATTCCACCGCAACTTAAGGGGGCACGTTTCGACAACGTGCCCCCTTTCTTGTGAATCCCATTCGCATCGCCATTTTGCTGTACTGACTTTTCTGAATGCCGGGTCCGAATTAGTTAACCTGGCTCCCACGTGGCTCCGGAGGGGCGGGGCATAAGGTTTATCGCGAGTTCCGCACGAGCCGAAGGCCACTTAATGTGGCCTTCGTGCGAGCAGGACTGCCCGAGCAGGAAACCTTATGCCCCGCCCCTCCGGAGCCACACGGGGGCCACCGCTAAGTTATCCCCCGGCATTCAGAAAATCTAAGTGCCAAAAAATAAGATTTTTTGACTCCGTGTTGTATAACCCGCCATTCGTGGGTACCATTCAACGCGTACGCAAACAAAAAGGGTTAATTCGCGTGGTATAACCGCGCGGCCCAAAAAGGAGGAGACAAGCATGTCGTCTTTGAAGCCGCTTGCAGATCGTGTTCTGGTCAAGCCCGACGAGGCCGAGCAGAAGACCGCTTCTGGTCTGTATATCGCCAGCAACGCTCAGGAGAAGCCGCAGCGCGGCACCATCGTTGCCGTTGGCGCCGGCAAGGTCAACGACAAGGGTGAGCACATCCCCATGGACGTCAAGGTCGGTGACGTTGTCATCTATGGTAAGTTCGGTGGCAACGAGGTCAAGGTCGACGGCGAGAAGTATCTGCTGATGCGCGCCGACGACATCTACGCTGTCGTTGAGGCCTAGTCTCGTCAGAATCTCTGATTCGTCTTTGAACGCGCCCGCCGCATAGGACTCGGAAGCGGCGACGCGAGTCACATTTCTTTTGGAGGATTACCTACCATGGCAAAGAACATTACGTTCAACACCGATGCCCGCGCTAAGCTCGCCAAGGGCGTCAACACTCTGGCCGACGCCGTTACCGTCACCATGGGCCCCAAGGGTCGCTACGTTGCGCTGCAGCGCACGTTCGGTGCCCCGACCATCACCAACGACGGCGTTTCCGTCGCCAAGGAGATCGAGCTCGAGGACAACATCGAGAACATGGGCGCTCAGCTGGTGAAGGAGGTTGCCACCAAGACCAACGACACCGTGGGTGACGGCACCACCACCGCAACTTTGCTCGCCCAGGCTATCGTCAACGACGGTCTGCGCAACGTCGCCGCTGGCGCCAACCCGCTGGCCATCCGTCGCGGCATCGACAAGGCCGTTAACGCCGCCGTCGCCGAGATGAAGAAGCAGGCCAAGCCGGTCGAGACCAAGGAGCAGATCGCTTCCGTCGGTACCATCTCCGCCGGTGACCCCGAGGTCGGCGAGAAGATCGCCGAGGCCATGGAGGTCGTGGGCAAGGACGGCGTCATCACCGTCGAGGATTCCCAGACGTTCGACATCACCATCGACACCGTCGAGGGCATGCAGTTCGACAAGGGCTATGTCTCCGCTTACTTCGTCACGGATAACGACCGCATGGAGGCCGTGATGAAGGATCCGTACATCCTCATCACCGACCAGAAGATTTCCAGCGTTCAAGACATCATGCCCGTTCTCGAGGCTGTCCAGCGCGCTGGCCGTGGCCTGCTCATCATCGCTGAGGACATCGACGGCGAGGCTCTGCCTACCCTGGTCCTCAACAAGATCCGTGGCGCCCTCAACGTCTGCGCCGTCAAGGCTCCGGGCTACGGCGATCGCCGCAAGCGCATCCTCGAGGACATCGCCGTCCTCACCGGTGGCCAGGCTGCCCTGGACGAGCTGGGTGTGAAGGTCGCTGACATCACCGCCGATATGCTCGGTACCGCTAAGTCCGTCACCATCTCCAAGGACAACACCGTCGTCGTCGGCGGCGCTGGCTCCAAGGAGGCCATCGACGCTCGTATCGCTCAGATCAAGGGTGAGATGGAGAACACCACCTCTGACTTCGACCGTGAGAAGCTCCAGGAGCGCCTGGCCAAGCTCTCCGGTGGCGTTGCCGTCATCAAGGTCGGCGCTGCTACCGAGTCCGAGCTCAAGGAGATCAAGCATCGCGTCGAGGACGCCCTGCAGGCTACCCGCGCTGCTGTCGAGGAGGGTATCGTCGCCGGTGGCGGCGTCGCCTTCATGGACGCTGCTCCTGCGCTCGATGCTGTCGAGATCGACGACCCCGAGGAGAAGATCGGCGTCGACATCGTCAAGAAGGCTCTGACCGCTCCGGTCGCTACCATCGCCAAGAACGCTGGCTTTGAGGGCGCTGTCGTGGTCGATAAGGTTGCCGAGCTGCCCGCCGGCCAGGGTCTCAACTCTGCTAACGGCGAGTGGGGCGACATGATCGAGATGGGCGTCCTCGACCCCGTCAAGGTCAGCCGCGTCACCCTTCAGAACGCTGCTTCTGTCGCCAGCCTGATCCTCATCACCGAGGCTACCGTCTCCGATGTGCCCAAGAACACTCAGCTTGAGGACGCTATCGCTGCTGCTACCGCTGGTCAGCAGGGCGGCGGTATGTACTAAGGCCGACAAGGTCTAGAACTCCCACCGGGAATCCGGGGGCGTGACGGGGGTTTCTCTCCGGAACGTCCTCGGACATGCAAAGAGGCTCCGCATCGCGCTTCGCGCTGCGGAGCCTCTTTGCGTCCTGCGGAATGTTCCGGAGAGAAGCCCCGTCACGCCCCCGGATCCCCTGCGTTTACGGCCTTGAGGTCGGCGTGGGCGGAGATCGTGGCTGATGGGGATACGTGTCCCGGTCGCTGTTTCGCGGCTTTGCCGCGAAAGGCGCGTTACTTTGGGACGGGTGGGGAACGTGGTTGTTGCGGTAACTGGTCCCCGCCATAAATTACCCATGGCATACTTGCGCGAAAGCCTACTGGTGCTACACTTGCAATTGCTGTTTCAGGGCGGGGTGAAATTCCCCACTGGCGGTAAATCGGGCGGTGCCAAAGGGGCGCCGTGGTGCAGGCGAGACGCCTGCGGCCGAGCCGATGAGTCCGCGACCCGTGTGTGCGTTGGTTCGCATGCCGGCTGAACTGGTGAGATTCCAGTACCAACGGTTAGAGTCCGGATGAAAGAGGCAGGTGATCTTATGTCTGAACAGTCGCAGCATATCCATTTTGAGAACACGAATAGGTGGAGCACCAAACAGCTCGTTACCATGGCGCTGATGTGCGCCTTGGGTGCCCTGTTTATGTACGTGCAGCTGCCCATCCTTCCTTCGGCGCCGTTTTTGACGTATGACCCGTCGCTGGTGCCGGCGATGGTGTGCGGGTTTGCGTACGGTCCTAGTGCCGGCACCGCTGTTGCCGCTATGGCTATCGTTATCCATGCGCTCACCACGGGTGACTGGGTCGGTGCGCTTATGAACTTGGTTGCCACGCTGGGCTATATTCTGCCCGCGGCTATCGTTTACCAGAAGATGCACACCTATAAGGGTGCCGTGATTGGCCTGGTGCTCGGCGTCATTGCCGCTACAGCGCTGTCTATGGTCGCAAACCTTACCATTGGCGTATGGTTCTGGTATGGCTCGGTCGATGCGATCGCCCCGCTCATGATTCCTGCCGTACTGCCGTTCAACCTTATCAAGACCGTGCTTAACTCGGTATTGACGCTTGCGGTGTACAAGGCGGTTTCCAACCTCATCACGCCTAAAAAGGACCAGGTCAAAGGCCGCGCATGATTGAGTGTCGGGGCGTTTCCTTTAGTTATGACGGTGCCGCACCGGCGCTCGACGGCGTCGATCTGAACATCGAGGACGGGGAGTTTTTCTGCATCCTCGGTGGCAATGGGTCGGGCAAGTCGACGTTTGCCAAGCATCTGAATGCGCTGCTGCAGCCCGATGCGGGCACGGTGCGCATTAACGGCATGGATGCGTCCGATCCCGAGCTGGTCTACGACATTCGCTCGACCGCGGGCATGGTATTCCAGAATCCCGATGATCAGCTGGTGGCAACGCTTGTCGAAGATGACGTTGCGTTTGGTCCCGAAAACCTTGGCGTGCCATCGGCGCAAATTGCGCAGCGCGTACGCGAGGCGCTGAAGGGCGTGGGCCTGGTGGGCTTTGAGTGCCACGAGACCCATGCGCTTTCGGGCGGCCAAAAGCAGCGCGTGGCGCTTGCCGGCGTGCTCGCCATGGAACCGCGCGTGCTCATATTGGACGAGGCTTCCTCGATGCTCGATCCGCGTGGACGCAAGGGCCTCATGAAGGCTTGCCGCGCGTTGCACGCTCGCGGCATGACCATCGTGATGATTACGCACTTTATGGAAGAGGCCGCCGAGGCCGATCGTGTCGCGGTGTTTCGGGCGGGGCGCGTTGCCATGCTCGGTAAGCCCGAGGAAATCTTGACGCGGGCAGACGAACTTGCGCAGCTCAACCTGGATATGCCGGCGTCGTGCTGTCTGGGCAGGTCGCTTCGTGCGAAGGGCGTGCCCGTTTGCGCACAGGTGCGTGAGGCGGATATGGTCGCCGAGATTGCGCAGGCTTATGCCGAGCGAAGTGGGGCAGACATCGCGGGGCAGTCTTCCGTATCCCAGTTGGAAATCGCTGACGGCACTGTTCCGGTAGACAACGAGGGCAACGCGTCGGAGCCCGTCATCGAGCTATCCCGTGTTTCGTACAGTTATTCGCTCAGTCCGCGCGAGCGCCGCCGCTGGCATAAGCGCTCGGCCACTGCGGGCAAATCGAACAAACAGGCTCTCTGGGGAAACGACCCCAGCAGCCCGTGGGCGCTGCGCGATGTATCGCTGACGGTGCGTCGCGGCGAGTTCCTGGGTTTGGCAGGTCATACCGGTTCGGGTAAGTCGACGCTGGTCCAGCATCTCAACGGTTTGATTCGTCCCCAGGAGGGAAGCGTTTGCGCGCTGGGGCTCGACCTATCAAACAAGAAAGACGCCACTGCGGTTAAGGCCAAGGTCGGCGTGGTGTTTCAGTATCCTGAGCGTCAGCTGTTTGCCGAAACCGTGGCGCAGGACGTGGCGTTTGGTCCGCACAACCTTGGCTTGCCGCAAGATGAAGTCGACCGTCGTGTCGAGTCATCGCTCTCGCGCGTGGGCCTCGATCTTTCCACGGTCGGCGACAAGAGTCCCTTTGAGCTTTCGGGCGGTCAGCAACGGCGTGTGGCATTCGCCGGCGTGCTCGCCATGGAGCCCGAAGTCCTGGTGCTCGATGAACCCATGGCGGGGCTCGATCCGGCTGCCCGCAGGGATCTCCTAGGGCTCATCGATCGGCTCCATCGCGAGGGCCTGACTGTTGTCATGGTTTCGCACAGCATGGATGACCTGGCCAATTGCTGCGACCGCATCGTCGTAATGAACGAAGGCGCGGTGTTTGCCGAGGGCACGCCCGCTCAGGTTTTTGCGCATGCCGATGAGCTTAAATCAATCGGCTTGGGCGTTCCCGCCGCCCAGCGTATGGCGCTGGCGCTTACGGAGGTGGGCGTGCCGCTGCGTCGCGGCGGGCTCTATACGGTTGAGTCGCTGGCAGGCGAGTTGGTGGACCTGCTAATCGGTCGCTCGGGCGGTCCTTCTAACGTCGCGGACATTGCTAAATCCAAGACGGTCGCGCGAGAGGAGGGCTGCTAATGGAGGCGTTTTCGTTTGGCAGCTACTATCCCGGCGATAGTGCGATTCACCGCCTGGACCCGCGAACTAAGTTGCTCCTGGGCTTTGTGTTTCTGATCACGACGCTCACAGTCAGCAGCTTCCGCGGACTGGCCCCGGTCGCAATTTTCGTTGTGCTGACCTATGCCGTGTCTCGGGTGCCGGTTCGTCGCGTTCTGTCGTCGATGGCGCCGCTGCTGGCAATCGTCGTCGTGGTCGCGGTGCTCAACTTGTTTACCGATCAGAGTGGGCGCATCCTGTGGCAGCTCGGCTTTCTGCAGATAAGCGAGGGCTCACTGCGTTCTGCCGCCTTTATGGCGTGCCGCCTGACGTTGATGATGGCCGGCATGAGCGCCATTACACTCACCACGCCGACGCTCGACCTCACCGCGGGCTTTGAGCGCCTGCTCGCGCCGTTTGCGCGTGTGGGACTTCCTGCGCACGAGCTCGGCATGATCATGGGTATCGCGCTACGCTTTATGCCGCAGTTTGCCACCGAGATGAAGCAGACGGCCGATGCACAGGCAAGCCGCGGCGCGCGCGTGACGGGCGGTCCGCTCGGCGGCGTGCGTATGCTCGGCAGTGTGGCGATTCCGCTGTTCACGGGCGTGTTCCGCCATGCCGAGACGCTGTCTGCCGCCATGGATGCACGCTGCTATCACGGCGAGCAGGGCCGCACGCGCCTGCATGCGCTTGCATTTGGCCGCGGCGATGCGTTGGCGGCGGTGGTGACGGCGTTGCTGCTCATCTGCGTCATCGTCATCAACCTTCAACTTGTTTAGGCGCGATTCGAGCGCAAGAAAGGGGTCCCTATGACCGACAACGACCGCACGGCTCAGCTTGAGCGCGCCTGTTCGTATCTCAGGCGCATTCCGGCGTGGTATCTAGCCACGACCGATGTGACGGACGGGCATCAGCCTCGCGTGAGGCCGTTTTCGTTTGCCATGGTCGATGACGGTAAGTTGTGGTTTTGCACGTCGCGCGACAAGGACGTGTGGGCGGAGCTGAGTGCGAATCCCAAGTTTGAGGTATCGGGCTGGAAGCCGGGGGAATGTTGGATCGTATTGACCGGCGAAGCCGCACTTGAGGACGACGCAGTTGCGAGCGACAAGGTGCGTCAAGCGGGTTTTAAGCACATGGTGGGCATTGGCGAGGAACACGAGAGTGCCAACGACGGCCGCCTTGCGTTCTTTTCGGTCCGCAACATTGCCGCGCGGTTCTGCGATATCGACGGCAGCGAGGAGCGCCTGGAGCTCTAGCTCGCACGATCCAGGCTCCCAAACTAGCTAGTACAGGAGGAAACGTGGACGGATTGAATACGGTTTTGGAGTATCTGACGTCGGTGCCGGCGTGGTATCTGGCGACGAGCGTGGACGGGCAGCCACATGTGCGTCCGTTCTCGTTTGCACAGATTCAGGACGGCAAGCTGTGGTTTGTGACAGCGCGCACTAAAGATGTGTGGCAGGAGCTGCTGCAAAACCAACGCTTTGAGGCCACGAGTTGGTGGCCGGGCCATGGCTGGCTCATCTTGCGCGGGCGTGCCGGCTTGGATGACCGGGCTTTAGACGAAATGCGCGAAGCCGGGTGGAAGCATCTAGAGCGCCTGGGCGAGCACTATGAGGGTCCTAACGACCCCACGCTCGTCTTCTTTAGCGTCGAGGATCCTGAGGCTTTTATCTGCAATCACGACGAATGGGTGCCGGTCGAGCTCTAGCCAGCTGGCTCATCCTAACAACTTAGTTTTCGCATGGACGGGCCCCGTGTTGCCCGGCGCCGTAAGGAGTGCCGGTCGATACGGGGCCCGCTCAATTTGTCAATTCCTTCAAGCGAATGTGTCGGGAATGTTTCAATGCATGAACATACAAGCCATTTACGTGTTCATGCATCTTTTGGTGCTAAAGTTTCAACCCACCTCATAACGACTGCTGAGAAATGCGCATCGGTGCATAAATCGCAGACAAGGAGTCTGATATGTCTTTGAAGGTTGGAATCGTCGGCGCGGCTGGATATGCCGGAGCCGAGCTCATTCGCCTCGTGCTTGGCCATCCCGAGTTTGAACTTGTTGCCATTACGTCCAACGCCGATGCCGGCCAGCCGCTGTCCGCGGCGTATCCGAGCTTTGCTGGCGTGAGCGACCTGGTTTTCACCACGCATGACGCCCCCGAGCTCAAGAGCTGCGACGCGGTCTTTTTGGCCGTGCCGCACACGGCTGCCATGGCACAGGTGCCCGCACTGCTTGCATCTGGCGTCTCCTGCTTTGATCTTTCGGCCGATTACCGTCTGAGCGACGCGTCCGTCTTTGAGACATGGTATGCCGCCGAGCACACGAGCCCCGAGCTGCTCAAGACCCGCGCTTTTGGCCTGCCCGAGCTGTTCTGCCAGGACTTGGAGACCGCCGCATCCGATTATGCTGACGGCAAGTCCGTGCTGGTCGCCTGCGCCGGCTGCTATCCCACCGCAACGAGCCTTGCTGCCGCTCCTGCCGAGCGTGCCGGCTGGGTTGCCCAGAGTGGCCCTGTGATCGTCGATGCCATCAGCGGTGTGACGGGTGCCGGCAAGTCCTGCAACGCCCGCACCCACTTTTGCAGTGCGGACGAGAACCTAGAAGCCTATGGCGTGGGTAAACATCGCCACACGCCCGAGATTGAGCAAATCCTTGGCTTAACCGATCGCGTCGTCTTTACCCCGCATCTGGCACCGCTCAAGCGCGGCCTGCTCTCCACGGTGACGATGCCGCTTACGCCGCAGGCTATCGATACCTTGACCCTTGAGGACGTTGTCGACTATTACAAGCAGTTCTACGCTGGTCGCACCTTCGTGCGCGTGCTCGATGCCGGTCAGCAGCCCAAGACGGCTTCGGTCGTCGGCACCAACGCCGCCCAGATTGGCCTCGCGCTCAACAAGCGCGCGGGCGTGCTGGTGGCGACGGGCGCCATCGACAATCTGTGCAAGGGCGCTGCGGGCCAAGCAGTCCAGTGCGCCAATATCGTCTTTGGCTTTGACGAGCGACGAGGCTTGCCCACAGTGGCGTGCCCGGTGTAGCACATTCGATTGTTAACGATTTGGTAGTCGGGCATCGAGTGGGGCGCCACTCTTAAGCCGGTCTCATGATTGCGACTGGCATGGCGCACCAACCGATGTCCGTTTTTTGTTTGA
This sequence comes from uncultured Collinsella sp., assembly GCA_900543515.1. Lineage (GTDB taxonomy): Bacteria > Actinomycetota > Coriobacteriia > Coriobacteriales > Coriobacteriaceae > Collinsella. Next base: position 16,676 of record UQRW01000027.1, on the reverse strand, counting down.
CATAAGGAGTCATAAAGACGATGAATACCGAGCTGTTTGATATCAAGATTCGCGCCGTCGAGGGTGGCGTTACGGCTGCGGCTGGTTTTAAGGCTGCAGGCATCCACGCTGGGTTCCGCAAGAACCCCGAGCGTCTGGATTACGCGTTCGTCGTGCCCGATAAACCCTGTCCCGGTGCCGGCGTGTTTACCACCAATCGCTTTTGCGCGGCGCCCGTGCAGGTGAGCCGTGCCAACCTGGGCGGTGCCGACAAGGGCTACGGTATCATCGCCGGCGTTTCGATCAACTCTGGCAATGCCAACGCCGCCACGGGTGAGACCGGCCTTGCATGCGCGCGCGAGACCTGCAACATCGCGTCGCAGGTCATCGGCTGTGAATCCCAGCAGATCCTAGTTGCATCCACAGGCGTGATTGGACAGATTCTGCCCATCGACACATTTGAGACTGCCATTCCTGCTGCCTACGAGGCGCTCTCCGCTCACGGTGGCGCCGATGCCGCTCGCGCCATCATGACGACCGACACGCACTCCAAGGAGTACGCCGTGTCCTACGTCAGTGAGGCTGCGGGTCATGCGGGCAATGTCTATACGGTAGGCGGAATGTGCAAGGGCTCGGGCATGATCATGCCCAACATGGCCACCATGATCGCAGTTATCACCACCGATGCCCCCGTCGAGCCTGCGGCACTTCATGCCCTGCTGCTCTCGACCGTCAAACAGACCTTCAACAAGGTAACGGTCGATTCCGACACCTCGACCAACGACACCTGCATCATGCTTGCCTCCGGCGCCGCTGCCGCAGATGTCGAGCCTATCGTTGAGGGCTCCGATGCCTTTGACGAGTTGGCATTTGCTGTGCACGAGGTGTGCGAGAGCCTGGCGCGCAATATCGCCGCCGATGGTGAGGGCGCATCCAAGCTTGTTACGGTCAACGTTACCGGCGCCGTGAACGACGAGGAAGCCGATATCGCCGCCCGTGCCGTTGCCAACTCGCCGCTCGTTAAGACCTGCATCGCCGGCCACGACTGCAACTGGGGTCGCGTTGCTATGGCACTCGGCAAGTGCGGCGTGAAGTTTAATCAGGAAGACGTTTCCATCGACATGATGGGCATGCCTGTCTGTCGCGATGGTCTGACTGTTCCCTTTGACGAGGACGAGGCTCTACGACGTTTCGAGGCGCCAGAGATCGTGATCTCGGCCGACCTGGGCGCAGGCGACGCGGCAACGACCGTGTGGACCTGCGACCTCACGCATGAGTACATCTCCATCAACGGCGACTACCGTTCCTAGATTCCGGGCACGCTGCGCATCTTGCCGCGATTGCGGACAGCGGAGCACGGCGCGATAACGATATGAAAGACGAGGCAGATTATGAAATTCGCACGCGATTGTCGTTCGAGCGAATCCAACGAAGCAACCGCGCAGCTGCTGTTCGAAGCGCTGCCGTGGATTAAGAACCTGACCGGCAAGACGGTTGTTATCAAATATGGCGGAGCCGCCATGGTTGATGAGCAGCTGCGCCGCGACGTGATGAGCGACATCGTTTTGCTCAAGATCATCGGTATGCGCCCCGTCATCGTGCACGGCGGCGGCAAGGCTATCAACGAGGCGCTGAGCCATTACGATATTCCCGTCGAGTTTAAGAACGGCCAGCGCGTGACCACGCCGGCGACTATGGATATCGTGCGCGAGGTGCTGGGCGGCAAGGTCAACCAGGAGCTGGTTGCTGCCATCAACCACCACGGCAACCTGGCCGTGGGCGTGTCGGGCAGCGATGCCGGCACGCTCATCGCCGAGCCGCTCGACCCCGAGCTCGGTCGCGTGGGCAAAGTGACGCACGTCAACACCGACTATATCGAGCGCTTACTCGACAGCGAGTACATCCCCGTCATCGCAACCGTCGCGGCGGGGGAGGACGGCGGTTTCTTCAACATCAACGCCGATACCGCCGCCGGTGCCGTTGCTGCGGCGCTCCACGCGCATAAGGCGATCTTTTTGACCGATGTCGATGGCCTGTACAAGGACTTTAGCGACAAGGACTCGCTTATCTCCAACCTAACGCTCGACGAGGTTAACGAGATGCTCTACGGCGGCGAGGTCGATAAGGGCATGATTCCCAAACTGCGCGCGGCCGTCGATGCGCTTGCCGGCGGCGTATTTCGTGCTCACATCATCAACGGCACCACGCCGCATTCGCTGCTGCTGGAGCTGCTGACCGATGCCGGCGTCGGTACCGTGATCCATTCCACCGAGACGGCTTACGAGTTCGATACGCATCCGCATCCGCTTTCGACGTTTGCTGCGCGTCTGACCGAGAACCTCGACGAGGTCGAGAAGCTTCAGACGGTCTAGCTGACCCGCAGCCGCCCCATTCCTGCATCCATAGCCCCGCGCCGTCCGGCGCTCAACGAAAGGCATCCCATGTCACTTGCAGCTCAGCAATCGCTTGAATCCCATTACGTTATGCATACCTTTGGCCGCTCTCCGGTCGAGTTTGTCGAGGGCCACGGCATGAAGCTCACCGGCGACGATGGCCGTGAGTACCTCGACTTTCTTGCCGGCATCGGCGTGTGCAGCCTAGGTCATGGCAACCTGGCTGTGCTCTCGGCGCTCGAGGCACAGACCAAAAAGCTCATGCATGTCTCCAATTACTTCTACATCGAGCAGCGCGGACAGGTCGCGGCGCTGCTGTCCAAGCTTGCTAACGACGACGTAGATGGTGCGCGCGTGCTTGCCGATGCCATTGCCGCCGGCGATGAGACCACGGCAGCTGCTCTTGGTGCCCCGGCTGCGGGCGAGCAGGTGTGGGAGACGTTCTTTGCCAATTCCGGCGCCGAGGCCAACGAGGGCTCGATGAAGCTCGCGCGCTTGTACGCCAAGCGTGCCGGTAACGGCGGCAACACCATCGTGTGCATGCGCGGCGGCTTCCACGGCCGTACGCTCGAGACCATTGCCGCCACCATGCAGGATTGGCTGCAGGATAGTTTCCGTCCGCTGCCGGGTGGCTTTGTGGCCTGCACGCCCAACAATGTCGATGAGCTGCGTGCGATCTTTAAGCAGCTGGGCAGTGATATTTGCGCCGTGATGCTCGAGCCGATCCAAGGTGAGAGTGGCGTGCACCCCATGACCGAGGAGTTTATGGCGGCAGCGCGCGACCTGGCACACGAAGTGGGCGCCGTGCTTATCGCCGACGAGGTTCAGTGCGGCATCTTCCGCTCCGGCAAGCCATTTGCGTTCCAAACCTATGGCGTGGAGCCCGACATCATGAGCCTTGCCAAGGGCATTGCCGACGGCGTGCCCATGGGTGCCGTCGTGGCAAAGAAGGAGATTGCTGACGTGTTTAAGCCGGGCGACCACGGCTCGACCTTTGGCGGTAGCTGCCTGGCCATCACGGCGTGTGCCGCGACGCTCTCCGCGCTCGTGCGCGGCGATTATGCCGAGCATGCTGCCAAGGTGGGTGCCTATATGGAGGCAAAGCTCGCCAAGCTGCCGCACGTGACCGAGGTACGTGGCCGCGGCTTGATGCTCGGCTGTGATTTGGATGATGCCGCGGGCGACGCACATGATATTGTTGCCCGCGCGCTGGCCGCCGGTGCCGTGATTAACGCTACGGGTGCTCATACGCTGCGTTTCTTGCCGCCGCTCGTCTGCGAGGAAGCCGACGTGGACAGTCTGATCGAGATCCTGTCGGGTGTCTTGGTCTAACGCAGCGCAATAACTCAATTTGGACCGGGTTCCGGACTGCGGGCGTGCCCTATGTGGCATGATTCAGCGGTCTGGAGCCCGTTTTGCCTTAGATTTGCTAAGGCAGGGAGACCCGCTGGTCAAAAAACATTAAATATGAGTACTGCTACCGATTTGGTAGCAGCAATTTTGGACTAATAAGGCCAGATAGCAAGTCGAAATGGCGATGAATGCACGATTGTGATCTAACTGTTAGTCCTTATAATGGACATATGTTGCGTAACTTAAGCAAACGCTATCTTTTTATATGTTGCAAGCAAAGTAGCAGTACTCATTTTTGCCATTATTTGGCCACGGCCTTTGTGACAGACGTGCTGGCGGGTTCGAATCCCATGCACTGGGCCCAAAAAAGAAAGGCTCCCATTGCTGGGAGCCTATCAAATCAGTGGTGGGCGATGAGGGATGTCCGCGTGCGGCTGACGCCGCCCGCTTTCGCTTCGGGCCTACGGCCCTCGCGTGCTGCGCTGGAAAACGCTTCGCGTTTCCTCAGCTCCGCACCCTTGCGGGTTCGAATCCCATGAAATGGGCCCAAACAAAAACGGTCCTCTTTCGAGGACCGTTTCCAATTCAGTGGTGGGCGATGAGGGATTCGAACCCCCAGCCTTGTGCGTGTAAAGCACCTGCGCTAACCGTTGCGCCAATCGCCCGTGCGGAGAGAGTATAGCAAAACAATCGCCCCATTCACCTCATATCCATTAAAGGTAACTGGCGCGTGTCACAGCGGAGCTGATTCAGTTGAGATTGCCTGAACATTCCGCCCCTCTTTACGCCCTCGGGTATACTCAAAAGCTACTGATTCGATTTAATGCCCAGCAACAGCAGAGGGGATAGTATATGTGCGGTTTTGTCGGTTTTGTCGGTGGGACGGATAACCAATCCGAGGTGCTCACCAAGATGATGGACCGCATCGTCCATCGCGGTCCCGACATGGGCGGTCAGTTTATCGACGGCCGCGTTGCCCTCGGCTTCCGCCGCCTGTCGATCCTCGACCTGACCGAGGCTGGCGCCCAACCCATGGCTAACGAGGACGGTAGCGTCGTTATCGTCTTTAACGGCGAGATCTACAACTTCCAAGAACTCCGTTCCGAGCTCGAGGCCAAGGGCTACAAGTTCCACTGCGGCGCCGACACCGAGAGCCTCCTGCACGGCTACGAGGAGTGGGGCGAGGCCGTACTCGATCGCTTGCGCGGTATGTACGCCTTCGTCATCTGGGACAAAAAGAAGAACAAGCTTTTTGGCGCCCGCGACATCTTTGGCATCAAGCCGCTTTACTACTATCCCATGGCCGATGCGGGCGACGGCGCTCCGGGCGTGCTCTTTGGTTCTGAGATCAAGAGCTTCCTGGACTACCCGCACTTCCACAAGGCGGTCAACAAAAAGGCCCTGCGTCCGTACATGACGCTGCAGTATTCGGCAACCGAGGAGACCTTCTTCGAGGGTGTCTACAAGCTGCCGCCGGCGCACTACTTTACCGTCGATATCCCGACCGGCAAGATGAACATCGAGCGCTACTGGGATTGCGATTACTCTGCCGTCGAGAAGCCGTTCGAGGAGTACGTCGACGAGCTGGACGAGGTCGTGCACGAGAGCGTCGAGGCCCATCGCATCGCCGACGTCAAGGTCGCGTCGTTCCTCTCCGGTGGCGTCGACTCCAGCTACATCGCCGCTTGCCTCATGCCCGACAAGACCTTCTCGGTGGGCTTTGACTACAAGAACTTCAACGAGACCAACTACGCCAAGGAGCTTTCCGATAAGCTCGGCGTCGAGAACGTTCGCAAGATGATTACCGCCGACGAGTTCTTCGGTGCGCTCGAGGACATCCAGTATCACATGGACGAGCCGCAGTCCAACCTGTCTTCCGTGCCGCTGTGGTTCTTGGCCGAGATGGCCCGCAAGGACGTTACCGTCGTGCTTTCGGGCGAAGGCGCCGACGAGCTCTTTGGCGGCTACGCCTACTACGAGGACACGGTCCCGGTGCGCAAGTACAAAAAGATGGTGCCGCTGCCCATCCGTCGCGCGCTCGGTAACCTGGCGCTGCATATGCCGTACTTCAAGGGACATAACTTCCTGGTCAAGGGTGCCGAGATCCCCGAGAAGTCGTTCCTGGGACAGGCTCTGGTATGGCCGGAGCGCGAGGTCGACGGCGTGCTCAAGCCCGAGTACAACACCGGCGACGGCGCCTTTGAGCTCGCTGCACCCATCTACGCACGCGTGAAGGGTCAGCCCGAACTGGTCAAGAAGCAGTACCTGGACATGAACATGTGGCTCCCGGGCGACATTCTGCTCAAGGCCGACAAGATGTGCATGGCGCACTCGCTGGAGCTGCGCGTGCCCTTCCTGGACCGCAAAGTCATGGAGTTCGCCGAGCACATTCCCGACCGCTACCGCATCAACGAGAACGGCAACAAACAGGTACTCCGCCACGCTGCCAACAAGTCGCTGCCCGATGAGTGGGCCACCCGTCCCAAGGTGGGCTTCCCGGTGCCGATTGTCTACTGGCTGCGCGAGCAAAAGTGGTACGACTATGTCAAGGAGTACTTCACCGCGCCGTGGGCAAGCGAGTTCTTCGATACCGACGAACTCATGCACCTGCTCGATCTGCACTTTGCGGGCAAGGGCGATTTCCAGCGCAAGATCTATACGCCGCTCGTGTTCTTGGTGTGGTACAAGCGCTTCTTTATCGACGAGGACCAGCCCGCTGTTCAGGCTGCCTAGCCTCGGCTTACGAACGCCTGCGCGTAACGGCTCCTCCGGGAGCCGTTTTTGCGTGGGTGCGTTTCAGTTACTATAAAACCGTCCCTGCCAAATGGCTGAGAAAGGTGAAAGATGCACCATTCGGATTCCGCGACCGTGACCACGGTCGATACGCTTGCCAAGCTTCTCGATGTGTGCGGCGAGCTGCGCGCATCAGAGCAGGTTGACGAGCGTGCCGTGACCGGCTGCTCGTTTGATTCGCGCGCGGTCTCGGCAGGTGACGTGTTCTTCTGCAAAGGTGCTGCCTTTAAGCCCGCGTTTTTGAGCATGGTGCTCGATGCGGGCGCCGTCGCATTTGTGTGCGAGGAGTCACTGGTCGAGTCTCTGGAGCCGCTGGCGAAGGAGAGCGGTGCTGCGATGCTGGTTGTTGATAGTGTTCGCACGGCCATGGCCCTGTTGCCGCCGGAGGTCTACGACCGTCCCGACCACGACGTCAAGATCGTGGGCATCACCGGCACCAAGGGAAAGACCACGGCCGCTTTTATGCTCCAGTCCATCATCAAGGCGGCGGGCGAGTCCTGCGGCATGATCGGCTCGGTGAGTACCGACGATGGTATCGAGTGCTACGAGAGCACCAACACCACGCCCGAGGCCCCCGAGGTTTGGCGCCATATCGCCAACTGCCGCACGTCCGGTCGCCAGTCCATGGTCATGGAGGTTTCGAGCCAGGCGCTCAAGTACCAACGCGTCGAGAATCTGCCGTTTGACGTGGCGTGCTTCCTCAACATCGGCCGCGACCACATCTCGCCGATCGAACACCCCACGTTTGAGGATTATTTTGAGAGCAAACTCAGGATCTTTGACCAGGCAAAGACCGCCGTGGTGAATCTAGGCACCGAAGAGGTTGACCGTGTGCTAGAGGCAGCGTCGACGGCCGAGCGCTTGGTGACCGTTGGCGTCGAGCATCCCGAGGCAAGTCTGTGGGCGAGCGACGTACGCATGGTCGGCTTTAGCATCGAGTTCAACTTGCATGGCTTGTGTGCCGACGAGTCCGAGGCGGGGGAGAAGGTCCTGCTGGGTATCGCGGGCGACTTTAACGTGGAGAACGCGCTGGTCGCTATCGCCGCTGCGCGCGAGATCGGCATCGGTATCGATGCCATCAAGAAGGGCCTCTCAAAACTGCGTGTGCCGGGCCGTATGGAGGTCGTGGAGTCGAAGGACGGCCGCGTGATTTGTGTCGTCGACTACGCGCACAACCAGCTTTCGTTCCGCTCGCTTTTCTCGTCGGTCAAGCGCGCGTTTCCCGCTAGTCCGGTCATTGCGGTGTTTGGCGCTGCCGGCGGCAAGGCGCAGGAGCGCCGCGAGCAGCTTCCGCGCGAGGCCGCACCGTATTCCGACCTGATGATCTTTGCCAATGAGGACCCGGCTCACGAGGACCCGATGAAGGTCTGTCGCGAGCTTGCCGAACATGTTCCCGACGATACGCCGAACAAGATCATCCTCGATCGCGAAGCCGCTGTGCATGCGGCGTTCAAGGCGGCGCGCGAGGAGTACGTCAACCCCGATGCTCCCACCATTGTCTTGCTGCTGGCAAAGGGTGACGAGGAGCTCATGCACGTGGGCGACGAGTTCGTGCCCATCGAGAGCGACCTTTCGCTGGCCAATCGCCTGATCGATGTTACCCAGTTTGACTAATGAACCATGATGGCGGCGGCGCCCTGAGTGCGCTGTCGCCATAAGCGTGTTCCCTCAATCAAAACATGCCGTCCAAGTCCAAACCCTTCTACGTAAACGGAGTAACCATGTCCCACAATACCCTGCCGACCGTCGCTGAGCTTTCGGGCGAGATGCGCGAGCGCTTGGCCAAGGTCAAGTACGTCTTTACCGACCTGGATGCCACGATGCTTGCACCCGGCTCGTGCGTGCTGCGCGACAACGACGGCAACCCCTCGACCAAACTCGTCGAGGCCGTCGTGGCGCTCGCTCGCGCTGGTATTCAGGTGGTTCCCACCTCTGGCCGCAACCGTACCATGATCCACGAGGACGCGCGCGTGCTCGGTCTCAACTCCTACATCGGCGAGATGGGCGGCCTGGTCATGTACGACCTCAAAGCCAACGATTGGGAGTATCTGACCGGCGACATGCCCTACGACCCCTCTTGCGGCCTCACGCCGCACCAGGTGATCGAGCAGACCGGCGTGTGCGAGAAGATCCTCGCCCGCTGGCCGCACAAGATCGAGTATCACAACGACATGTCGACCGGCTACAAGTACCGTGAGGTCACCGTCGGCATGCGCGGCGATGTGCCCGACGATGAGGTTCAGGCCATCCTGGACGAGGCCGGCTGCGGCCTGGTGTGGGCCTGCAACGGTCACCTGACGCATCTGTCCAAGCCGACGACGCTCGAGCTCGATCGCGTCGAGGACGGTCGCGCATTCAACATCAACCCCGCGGGCCTCAACAAAGGCGTCGCCATTGCGCGCTTCTGCGAGCACCTAGGGATCGAGCGCGAGGAGACGCTCGCGCTCGGCGATTCCGAGTCCGACTTCTACATGGCCGATCACGTGGGCACGTTCTGCCTGGTCGAGAATGGCCTGACGAGCGCCGGTGCCCCGGAGTTCTTGGACGCCTGCGACAATGCCTATATTACGCGCGGCAAGATTGTCGACGGTTGGGTGGCAACGGCCGAGCTGCTGGTCGCAGCCCGTTCGTAGCGCGACGCATCACGATTGGTCGCATTTTTCGAGAGAGAATCTGGTGAGGTAATGTCCGATATCGATAATATGGCCGGGGACACGCGTCCGATCGGCGTGTTCGACTCGGGCCTGGGCGGCTTGACGGTCGCGCGCGCGATCGCAACGGCACTTCCGCACGAGTCCGTCTACTATTTCGGTGACACTAAGCGCTGCCCTTATGGCACCCGCACCGAGGACGAGGTTCGCTCGTTTGCGCTGCAGGCGGGCCGCTGGCTATCGAGGCACGACGTTAAGATCATGGTCATCGCCTGCAACACGGCGACCGCCGCGGCCTTGCGTTTGGCTCAGCAAGTGCTCGACGTTCCCGTGATCGGCGTGATCGCGCCGGGTGCCCGTGCAGCAATCAACAGCACGCGTACGCGTCGCGTGGGCGTGCTCGCTACCAACCTCACTATTCGCTCGGGCGCCTACACGCGCGCCATTCAGGATCTAGATGCCGGCGTCGATGTATACGGCTGTCCTGCCTCGAGCTTTGTCGAGGTTGTCGAACACGAGCTCGCCTCGGGTGCACATCTGCAGGAACAGTGGCTTGAGAACGAGGACATCTTCGATACGCCTGCCGTGCGTGCGCTGGTGGGTGCCACGGTTGAGCCGCTGCGCGACCACGGTATCGATACCGTGGTGCTCGGCTGTACGCATTTCCCGCTGTTGGTGGGACCTATCCGGCATGCGCTGGGGCCTGGGGTGCGCGTCGTGAGTTCCGCCGAGGAGACCACACGCGAGCTGACCGATATCCTCACGCGCCGCGAGCAGCTGGCGGGCGACGCCGCCGAGCCGCAGCATCGTTTTGCCACGACGGCCGATAACATTGCCGAGTTTGCGGTGGCGGGCAGCTTTATCTTTGGTCAGCCGCTCAAGAGCATCGAACATATCGATATCGATGAGCTGAAATAGATGTAAGGCAGCCGCCAAAGCCTTCGCCACATCTTTTGCCGAAAGGAAATTTCTATGGAGTACATGCAGGTCAACCGCGCCAACGGTCGCGTCGCCAACGAGTTGCGCCCCGTTAAGCTCACCCGTGGCGTCATGAAGCACGCCCACGGCTCGTGTTTGGCCGAGTTCGGTGACACGCGCGTGCTGTGCGCCGCCACTATCGAGGAGGGCGTGCCGGGCTGGCGCAAGGGGGCTAAGGCCGGCTGGGTGACCGCGGAATACGCCATGCTGCCGGCGTCGACCGGCAAGCGCTGCAAGCGCGAGCACGCCAACCGCAAGGGTCGCTCCATGGAGATTGAGCGCCTCATTGGCCGCAGTCTGCGTACCGTCGTCAACATGAAGGCGCTCGGCGAGTACACCGTCACCGTTGACTGCGATGTGATTCAGGCCGATGGCGGCACGCGTACAGCGAGCATCACCGGCGCCTGGCTGGCGCTGCGCGACGCCCTCGCCATGTGGGTCGAGGCGGGCAAGATCGAGCGCATCCCGCTTATCGGCCAGGTGGCTGCCATCTCCATGGGCGTTGTCGACGGCAATACGCTGCTTGACCTCGATTATTCCGAGGACAGCCATGCCGAGGTCGACATGAACCTCGTCGCCACCGACACCGGCGAGATGATCGAGCTCCAGGGCACCGGCGAGCAGGCGCCCTTTGACCGCAAACGCCTCAACGCCCTGCTCGACCTGGGCGACAAGGGTATCGCCGAGCTCATCGAGCTTCAGCGCCAAGCCATCGCCTAATCTGCCAAAAAGGGACAGGTTTATTTTGGTAGGTTTTACCTGTGGAGACGTCTGGACACAAGACTGCCGTTGATTGAGAGGGGAGAGGCGGAGTCCCTCGTTGCCCTCGGCGCGGTATTGATATAGAGACAAGGAGGCCAGTCATGGCACTTGAGAAGATTGACATCGACACCCTCGACCCGGCGGCGACCATCGTCGTGGCAACGGGCAACGCCCATAAGCTCACCGAGATCGAGGCCATTTTGGGCAAGGTCATGCCCGAGGTGCGCTTTGTGGCGCTCGGCCAGCTGGGCGATTTTGAGGACCCCGAGGAAAACGGCACGACGTTTTTGGAGAACGCCATCATCAAGGCGCAGGCTGCGGTCGAGGAGACGGGCCTTATGGCCATTGCCGATGATTCGGGCTTGGTCGTCGACGCGCTGGACGGTGAGCCCGGTGTGTATAGCGCGCGCTACGCGGGCGTTCACGGCGACGATGCCGCCAACAACGCCAAGCTGCTCGTTAACTTGGAAGGCGTGGCAGACGAGGATCGCACCGCGCGTTTTATGAGTGTCGTCGCGCTCATCGACACGGATGGTCTGGTCACCTATGGTGAGGGCGCCTGCGAGGGCGTTATCGCGCACGAGGGCCGCGGCGATCACGGCTTTGGCTACGACCCGCTGTTCCTGCCGGTCGACACGCCGGGCAAGACCATGGCCGAGCTGACGGCGGACGAGAAGAACGCCATCAGCCATCGATTCCATGCGCTCGAGCACCTATCCGCCAAACTGACGGGCGAGGAGTAGGCCGTGCGTGCGGTGGTGCAGCGCGTGCTCAACGCCGGCGTGACGGTCGACGGCGAGTGCGTGGGTCGCATTGGACGCGGCTACCTGGTGCTGCTTGGTGTGGGCCATGGCGATACGCGTGCCGAGGCCGACAAGCTGTGGGGCAAGCTCCGCGGGCTGCGTATCAACGAGGACGAGAACGGCAAGACCAACTTGGCGCTTGCCGATGTCGACGGCGAGGTGCTCGTGGTGTCGCAGTTCACGCTGTTCGCCGATTGCCGCCACGGTCGCCGCCCATCGTTTACGGATGCCGGCGCCCCCGATGTCGCCAACGAGCTCTACGAGTACTTCTTGACGCTTGTGCGCGAGGACGTTGAGCATGTGGCGCACGGTATCTTTGGCGCCGACATGAAGGTCGACCTGGTCAACGATGGCCCATTCACCATCGTCCTGGACACCGACAACCTTTAGGTTACGCGGTTTTACCAAACCACGTAACAACTGGTCATGCGAGATTGTCGTCTGGTACGTATTTGGGACGGGGCTCATTTAGCTACTTGCGTATGGCCACAACAGGGTGCTATAGTATTAGAGTTTTGTCTATCTTAGGGGTATTATCCCCTTTTTGAATTGCACCTTCTGGAGGCCCTGTTCATGGAAGAGATGGAAGTCAATCACGTCGACGACATCCACGAGAAGCTGACCGATATGGTGGGCGATCGCGTCAAGGTGAAGGCCAACATGGGCCGCACCCGCGTTGTCGAGCGCATGGGCACCATCAAGAGCGTTCACCCCGCCGTCTTTATCGTCGAGGTTGACGAGCGTCGCGGCCGCAAGTCGCGTCAGTCCTACCAGTATATCGATGTCCTCACCGGTCAGGTCGAGCTGTTCGACCCCGAGAGCGGCGAGCGTATCTTTACCCCGCTCGGCAATCAGCTCGAGGAGCATTAACGGTGACCGATCGGTCCCTGACTCTTTCCGCGCCGGCAAAGATTAACCTCTACCTGGGGGTTCATACCGAGCGCGATGACCGCGGCTACCACAGGGTCGATTCCCTGATGGCGGCCGTCGGTCTTTCCGATACCGTGACGGTCACGCCGGCGCAGGCGCTGACCGTCCAGACGGTTCCGGCATCAGATTTTCCCATGCAAAAGAATACGGCGTATCGGGCTGCGGTTGCTATGGCCGAGCATTATGGTCGCGAGGCAAACATCTGCGTGACGATTGAGAAGCGCATTCCATTGTGCGCCGGCTTGGGCGGCCCCTCGACGGATGCGGCCGCGGTCATTGTCGCCTTGGCGGAGCTCTGGGGCATTGATTGCACCGACCCAGCGCTCGACGACATTGCGCGAGGCATCGGTGCCGACGTCCCGTTCTTTTTGCACGCGAGTCCTGCGTTCTACGTAGGTGGGGGAGACGTGCTGGCAACTGAGTACCCCGCGCTGCCCGCGACGCCCATCGTGCTGGTCAAGCCGCGCGAGGCAAGTGTTTCGACAATTGAAGCCTATCGACGTTTTGACGAGGCCTCGGTGCCTGCGGACAAGCCCGGCGCGATAGCTTCTGCCTTGCGTGCTGGTGATGCCGAGACGGCATATGCACTCATCCATAACAACCTTGGTGTCATTTCCGCACAGATGGAGTCGCAGATTCAAACGGTCCTCGACTGGCTGCGTAAACAGGACGGAACCGTTGCTGTAGATGTGTGCGGATCGGGTGCCTGCTCGTTTGCCATTTGCGACACCGCTGCCACGGCCGAAAGGCTTGCCGATGCTGCCCAGCAAAATGGCTGGTGGGTCTGCGCGACTGAGCTTATTCCCAACACGGTTCAAATCGACGCGCCAAAGAAATAAAAATTTCTCTAGCACGCGGCGAATATCTTTGTTACTATAGTCGAGCTAACGGGTTGTGGCTCAGTTTGGTAGAGCACTGCGTTCGGGACGCAGGGGTCGCTGGTTCAAATCCAGTCAACCCGACCAGAGCATGAGGAGGGACCGCTTCTTGCGGTCCCTTTTTTTAGCTATTGTTGTGATACCGCGATACCCGCGGTATACTCATTCGAGCTTGTCTCGCTGTATTGTGGAGGTCTACATGTTTGGACTGAGGGCTCCTGAGCTCATCATTATTCTCGTCGTTGTCCTGATTATCTTCGGGCCCAAGAACCTGCCGAAGCTCGGCAAGTCCCTCGGCTCTACCGTCAAGAATATCCGCGAGGGTATGGAGGGCGACGATAAGGCCGAGACCAAGCAGGCCGAGGAGGTCGTGGTCGAGCAGTCCGAGGAGGACAAGGAGATCGCTGAGCTCGAGGCCAAGCTCGCTGCTGCCAAGAAGAAGCAGGCAGAGGACAGCGACGCGGACGCAGAGTAGTCCCATCCCTTTGGGGTGAGCACCTGACCGGCTTGCCCGCAGGCTAGCCGGTCTTTTTCGTTTTGTTGACAGTTGATTGTTTGATCAGAGTTGGGGAGATATCCGTATGGACGCAAGCCAGATCGTACTGACCGCTGAGGGCCGCCAGAAGCTCGTCGAGGAGCTCGCTTGGCGTGAGGGCGATTACGCCAAGGAGATCGTCGAGGACATCAAGGAAGCCCGCGCGTTCGGCGACCTTTCGGAGAACTCCGAGTACGACGCCGCTAAGGACAAGCAGGCCCAGAACGCCGCTCGTATTGCCGAGATCCAGGCCATCCTCGCCAACGCTCAGGTTGCTGCCACCACGGGCGACCTGACCGTCTCCATCGGTTCCACCGTTTCGCTGATTGATCCCAACGGCGAGGTCATGGAAGTCACGCTCGTCGGTACCACCGAGACCAACTCGCTCGAGCACAAGATTTCCAACGAGTCTCCGGTCGGTCACGCCATCATTGGTCATGGCGAGGGCGACTCTGTCGAGGTCGTTACGCCTTCCGGCAAGACCCGCGTCTACACCATCGCTAAGATCGCACGCTAGACCACGGTCCCGCGTAAAGGTATGTTTTCGCTCCCTGGGACCGAATCCTGGGGAGCGTTTTAGTTTGAGGAGCTAACTTATGGCAGAGAACCAGAACGCCGCCGATCAGGCATCGACGCTCAACGACGAGCGCGCCACCCGCCTGGCCAAGCGCGCCGCCCTGTTCGAGGCGGGCCAGAACCCCTATCCCGAGCACTCTGAGCTTGAGGACTACGTCGCCGACATCGAGACCAAGTACGCCGAGCTCGCCGATGGCGAGGACACCGAGGACGTCGTGAAGATCGGCGGCCGTGTGGTCGCCAAGCGCGGTCAGGGCAAGATCATGTTCATCGTCGTGCGCGATGCGACTGCCGAGATTCAGCTGTTCTGCCGCATCAACGACATGGACGAGGCTGCCTGGAGTACGCTCAAGGCCCTCGACCTGGGCGACATCCTGGGCGTGACCGGCGTGGTCGTGCGCACCCAGCGTGGCCAGCTTTCCGTTGCCCCTAAGAGCGCGACTCTGCTTGCCAAGGCCGTTCGTCCGCTGCCCGAGAAGTTCCACGGTCTTTCCGATAAGGAGACCCGCTATCGCCAGCGCTATGTCGACCTGATCGCCAACGACGACGTTCGCGAGACCTTCCGTAAGCGTTCGCAGATTCTCTCCACCTTCCGTCGCTTTATGGAGTCCGACGGCTACATGGAGGTCGAGACCCCTATCCTGCAGACCATCCAGGGCGGAGCTACTGCCAAGCCGTTCATCACGCACTTCAATGCGCTCGATCAGGAGTGCTACCTGCGTATCGCCACCGAGCTGCACCTCAAGCGCTGCATCGTCGGCGGCTTTGAGCGCGTGTTCGAGATCGGCCGTATCTTCCGCAACGAGGGCATGGACCTTACCCACAACCCCGAGTTCACCACGATGGAGGCCTACCGTGCCTTCTCCGACCTCGAGGGCATGAAGGCACTCGCCCAAGGTGTCATCAAGGCTGCCAACAAGGCCATCGGCAACCCCGAGGTCATCGAGTACCAGGGCCAGACTATCGACCTTTCTGGTGAGTGGGCCAGCCGTCCCATGACCGACATCGTCTCCGACGTGCTCGGCAAGCAGGTCACCATCGACACGCCGGTCGAGGAGCTTGCTGCCGCCGCGCGCGAGAAGGGCCTGGAGATCAAGCCCGAGTGGACTGCCGGCAAGATCATCGCCGAGATTTACGATGAGCTGGGCGAGGACACCATCGTCAACCCCACGTTCGTGTGCGATTACCCCATCGAGGTCAGCCCGCTCGCCAAGCGTTTTGAGGACGACCCGCGTTTGACCCACCGCTTTGAGCTGGTCATCGCCGGCCACGAGTACGCCAACGCATTCTCCGAGCTCAACGACCCGGTCGACCAGGCTGAGCGCTTTGCTGCCCAGATGGCCGAGAAGGCCGGCGGCGACGATGAGGCTATGGAGTATGACGAGGACTACGTGCGCGCCCTCGAGTACGGTATGCCTCCCGCGGGCGGCATTGGCATTGGTATCGACCGCGTGGTCATGCTGCTTACTAACCAGGCTTCTATCCGCGACGTCCTGCTGTTCCCGCACATGAAGCCCGAGAAGGGTTTCCAGTCCGGTGCCGCTGCCGCCAAGGCTGCCGAGGCCGGCAACGCCGCGAGCCCATTCGTTACGTCGCTTAAGCCCACGCTCGATTACTCCAAGATCGCCGTTGAGCCGCTGTTTGAGGAGTTCGTCGACTTTGATACCTTCTCCAAGAGCGATTTCCGCGCTGTGAAGGTCAAGGCATGCGAGGCCGTCAAGAAGTCCAAGAAGCTGCTGAACTTTACGCTCGACGACGGCACCGGTACCGACCGCACCATCCTCTCCGGTATTCACGATTATTACGAGCCCGAGGACCTGGTCGGCAAGACCCTGCTCGCCATCACCAACCTGCCTCCGCGCAAGATGATGGGTATCCCCAGCTGCGGCATGCTCATCAGCGCCATCCACGAGGAGGAGGGCGAGGAGCGTCTCAACCTGATCCAGCTCGACGCTTCCATCCCTGCCGGCGCAAAGATGTACTAATTAGTTACGCGGTTCTACGAACCGCGTAACGGCTCGACGCTGCGCCCTCAGGTTCCGCCG
>UQRW01000026.1 GCA_900543515.1 uncultured Collinsella sp. | reverse complement strand
GCGTCGCCGCCCGCCAGCGCACCAACCGGGCAGATCGCAACGACACCCGTCACGCATCCCGGCTCGCCCGAGCATTCGTACACGTAATACGCCGCACCCGGGTCCTTGAGCATCAGGCCATCGGCAATGGCTCCGCGCAGAGCATCGTTGCCGCTCAGGATGCTGCCCATTGCAGGCAGCGCTTCGAGCACGCGGTCCTGAGCCGGGCGGATGCAGGGAAACGGAAGAGCTTTCATGGACGGTCCTAACGCGCGAGTCGGTTTGTTCGCGGCTTATTATGCCCCAACTTGGCCGCTCGCGTCCCAGAGCACGTTATCGGCGAGCGCGATGAGCACGTTCTGACAACGAACGATATCGGCGTGGGGCACATATTCGTTGGGCTTGTGCGCGAGCGCGAGCGACCCGGGACCGTAGCTCATGCAATTGCGGTTACCTGTCTTGCCGGCAATGACGGCGGTGTCGGTGTAGCCGGTAAAGAAGCCGACGGTCGTGTCCGCGCCCGTCACGTCATCGGCGGCACGCTTGAGCACTGCTAGAAGGGGAGAGTTTGGGTCGCGCTCGATGGCGGGGCGGTCGCCCGTCACGACGTAGCTGCCGTGGCAACCGGGAACGGCGGCTTCGGCGCTGGCGATGGCCTGCTCTACCATGCGCTTCGCGACGGCCGTATCAGTCGGCGGAGTCAGGCGCATATCGACCCAGACCTTGGCGCGGTCGGGCACGACATAGGGGCGATATCCGCCCTCGATTTGGCCAAACGTGATGGTCGAAGACCCCAGCTCATCGTGCGCGGGCAGCGCCACAAACGCGCGACGGAGCGAACACACGACCTCGGCCATGGCGGCGACGGCATCCGCGCCCTTCCACGGCTGGCTCGCATGCGCCGTCACGCCAGCCATTTCAATCTCGAACCACGTACGCCCCTTGTGCGCCACCTGGATCTGTCCGTCGGTGGGCTCGGTGTCCAGCACCCATTCACGCGAGCCGACCCAGCCGGCATCGATCGCGGTCTCTGAGCCTCGCATAAAGTCTTCCTCGTCGACCGAGCAGATGAGCGAAAAGCCGCGGCGGGGCAGCGCGCCATCCGCCGCCACGCGCTCGAGCGTATGGACCAGTGCGGCAATGGCACAGGCCAGGCCACCCTTCATATCGCAGGCACCGCGGCCGTAGAGCTTGCCGTCGCGCACGACCGCCCCGAGCGGCGTAATGTCCGCGTCCCAGCCGTCGCCCAAGGTGACTGTATCCATGTGGCAGATGTAGACGAGCCGTGGCTCGTCGCTCAAACCGGGCACGGTGACCATGAGATTGCGGCGTCCGGTCAGCACCTCGAGTTCCTCAACCTGCACGGCATGGAGCACCGGATGGCTCAACCGCTCCAATTGAGCCTCAACCAACACTTTGATATAGCGTTCAATCTCACCCTCATACGCACCTGGGTCGGAACTGTCGATCCGCACGAGCCCTTGCGTAAGCCGCCAAGCAAAATCTGTATCAACCATAGGCACCTCACAGATAGTTAGGTCAACATACAGATTGTATGCCAAGAAGCGGCTCGGTGCATTTAATGGAGCGCTCACAAAAACGGGGGCGCCTCTCGTGCGAAAGGCGCCCCCGCGGGCATTCAATGTCAGTGACGGGCAGGCCACATGGGGAACTGCCCGTCAGATCAGCCGGCGCTATTTGATCACGCGCACGCGATACATCGACGGAATCTGCTTGAGCGCCTCGATGGTGCTGCTGTCCAGGTGCTCATCGGTGTCGAACATGGTGTAGGCGTTCTCGCCGGCGGACTCGTTGGTCATACGCTGCACGTTGGCGTTGTCCTTGGCCAGGATGGCCGTGATCTGGCCGATCATGTTGGGCACGTTGGCGTGCAGGCAGGCAATGCGGCTTGCGGCGCGCGCCTTGCCCATGCTGCAGGCGGGGTAGTTGACGCTGTGCGCGATGTTGCCGTTCTCCAGGTAATCCTTGAGCTCGCTAATGGCCATGTCGGCGCAGTTCGCCTCGGCCTCGCCGGTGCCGGCGCCCGAGTGCGTGGTGATAAACGTGTTGGGCATCTTAACGGTTTTGGGCGTGGCGAAGTCGCAGCTAAACCAGCTGAGCTTGCCCTCGCGCAGGGCGGCGTCAACGGCGTCCTCGTCAATGATGGTCTCGCGCGCGTAGTTGATGAGCACAGCGTCGGGTGCCAGCAGGTTAATCTGCTCGGTGCTGATCATGCCGATGGTGTCTGCCTTGCTGGGCACGTGCACGGTGAGGTAGTCGCAGCCGCGGCAGAGATCCTCGAGCGTGCCCACGCGCTGCACCTCGCGGCTCAGCACCCACGCGTGCTCAACGGAAATGAACGGGTCGTAGCCGTAAACGTCCATGCCCAGATCGACGCAGGCGTTGGCTACCTTGGAGCCCACGTTGCCCAGGCCGATGACGCCGATGCGCTTGCCCTTGAGCTCGCGGCCCACAAAGGCCTTCTTGGCCTTTTCGGCATCGACCTGAATCTCGGGGTCGTCGGCGTTGTCGCGCACCCAGTTCATCGATTGCACCACGCCGCGGCTCGAGAGCACCAACATGCCCAGGACGAGCTCCTTGACGGCGTTGCTGTTGGCGCCGGGGGAGTTAAAGACGACGACGCCCTTCTTGGCGTACTCCTCGACGGGGATGTTGTTGACGCCGGCGCCGCAGCGGGCGATGGCGCGGATGCCCTCGGGCAGCTCGTAGCCGTGCAGGTCGGTGGAGCGCATCAGGATGGCATCGGCCTCCTCGGCGGTGCCCACAAACTCGTAGCCCTCGCCAAACTCGACTTTGCCGTCTTTGGTGATGTCGTCGATGGTCTTAATCTTACGCATGGAAAAACTCCTTAGCAGGTTTTGATCTAAACAGGGTGGTTTGAAGTGGCTGGTCGGCCCGCGCGTTGCGGGCTAGTTAGATCGCGGGCTCAAACTACGCTGCGTTTCGAAGTCCTTCATGTACGAGGCCAGTGCCTGCACGTCTTCCATGGTTACGGCGTTGTAGACGCTGGCGCGCATGCCGCCTACCAGACGATGGCCCTTGACGTTTTGAATCTGGTGCTCGGCCGCGCCTGCGACAAAGGCCGCGTCGAGTTCGGCGTCGCCGGTGCGGAAGGTGACGTTGGCGATGGAGCGGCTGTCGGCCTGCGTGGTGCCATGGAACAGCACACTGTGCTCGAGCAGGTCATAGAGCAGGTTGGCCTTGGCCCAGTTGCGCTCGGCCATGGCGGCAAGTCCGCCGGTCTCCTCGACCCACCGGAACACCTTGCCGCACACGTAGATGCCAAAGGTGTTGGGCGTGTTGAGCATGGAGCCCTTGGCGGCCTGGGTCTTAAGGTCCATGTACTGCGGCGCCCGCGCAAAGGCGGGGCCGTCGGCGATGAGGTCGTCGCGCACGATAACCACGGTCACGCCCGCGGCGCCGGCGTTTTTCTGCGCGCCGGCGTAGATGAGCCCGTAGCGCTCAACATCGAGCGGCTGCGACAGAAAGCAGCTCGAGACATCTGCGACCAGCGGTACGTCGCCGCAAGCGGGCAGCTCGTGGTACATGGTGCCAAAGATGGTGTTGTTCTGGCAGATGTAAACGTAGTCGAGCCCGTCGCTCGCGGCCTCGGCGGCAATGCGCGCGTTGATGTCGGCCATGTCGGGGATGCGATCGAAGTTGGTGTCCTCGGAGCTCGCGAGCAGCACGGCCTCGCCGTACTTGGCGGCCTCCTTGTATGCCTTGTTGGCAAAGTTGCCGGTCACGATGTAGCCGGCGCGGCCGCGGCGCATGAGGTTCATGGGGATGCCCGCAAACTGCAGCGTGGCGCCGCCCTGCAAAAACAGGACACGGTAGTTGTCGGGGATGCTCAGCAGGCGACGCAGGGTTGCCTCGGCGTCGTCGATGATCTGCTGGTACATGCTAGATCGATGGCTCATCTCGAGCACGGACATGCCGCAACCGCGGTAGTCCATCATCTCGTCGGCGATCTCGGCGAGCACGCTTGTGGGCAGCGCTGCCGGGCCAGCTGAGAAGTTGTGCACACGTGCCATCTTCTAGTTCCCCCTTGTAGTCGTTTGGACGTTCGGGTTACTTTAGCACAGTGGAGCGCCAGGCGCGACCGCATCACGGTAAAACTCGAGTGCGTCGCTATGATTTACAGGATGGTTACATGGGGGAGGGCTTATCTCGAGGCTCGCATCCGATCCGCCTCGGTCTTCGCTTGTTTCCAGGGGCGCACGCGACCGTTGGTGAGGTCGTCGTAACCATGAGCGATGGTACGTTGAATGTGATCTTCGCGTTCCTGAATGGTAGTTAGCGCGCGCGTCTGATCAGAAATAGGCTTTACGACAGGCATATGAAACTCCTTACATAGAATCATATGTATAACTCTATGTTGAGTGTAGCGGAGGATGGCGTTGGGCGTGTGCGTGCCTGCATTCGTAAGCGCGGTTGTCTGGCAAGTGTGATTTGGGGCGACCTCGGCAAAGCTTCTGAGCTGCGAAAATGACCGTTAACCGGATTTAATTTTGTTGCTCAACATTTGACACTCTGGGCGTGGTAACTTTTTTACCAACAGGTATGATTATTGTCATGTGCGCCGCGCCTGCCTGCCGGGTTGCGGCGCACTTGTGACAGCCTTTGACACCCTTGGAGCGTGTACTGTGGATGTAACCACAAAAAGCGTTCGGGGGGGGGGTGCTCACCCGCGAGCAATTCCTCCCGCATGAGATGCGCATCGTCGCTGCCCTTCGTATGCAGGGCGCAAGCGACGAGCAGGTCATTGTACGCGTAAAGAGCGAGAACCTCTTTCAATATCCCACGGAGCGCATGGTCGCCAACCGCGCAACCGTGTGCCTTCGCCGCCTTGACGCCATGGTGCCCACGGACGCCGTATGCGCCGCGCGCGGCATCGACCCCAAAACCGCCGTCGAGGCTGCGTCATCCCTAACCAGGCTCATGACATCCGGCACTCCCACGCAGGCGGACCAGGCCATCTTCTACAGCATGATCTGCCGCTACGATATCGTGCGCGAGCTCGTGCTCGTCGAGGTAGGGGAGCGCCTACAAAACTTCGATTATGCCTTTACGGCGGTTGACCTCAACGCCTTTATGACACGCTTTACCACGGAATATCCGGACGCGGCCCGCTGGACTGAGGCCACGGTCAAGCGCATTAAGGGCTCGCTCCGCCAGACGCTCCGCCATGCCGGCCTTATCGGCGAGGGCCAGGGCCCGGAGTCCGAGCGCCTGTCACCACTCTTCCTCGATTCCGATGTCGAGCGAGCCTTGGTTCAGCTGGGCGAGCAGTCGCTTATCGCGGCCCTTACCGGCAGGGCGGTGATGTAGCGTGGCTCCCGTCAAAAGCGCCGTCGACCCCGTTATCACCCCGGCGACTGATCTCACCACCAATATCGGTATCCATTCCCGCAAGAGCGTCGTGGCGGCGCATGCCCGCTCCGAGCGCGCCTGTCAGGAATTTGAGCGCCGTGCGCAGCTTCTGCGCGAGTGCCTGTGCAGCGAG
Source organism: uncultured Collinsella sp. (assembly GCA_900543515.1). Taxonomy (GTDB): domain Bacteria; phylum Actinomycetota; class Coriobacteriia; order Coriobacteriales; family Coriobacteriaceae; genus Collinsella. Next base: position 23,361 of record UQRW01000026.1, on the reverse strand, counting down.
GACTTTTTGGCCAACAAGGGCATAGGCAATGAGATCGGCTTCCACACTTTTTGCTATGACCCCGCGCTGGAGTTTGAGGCGCGTGCATTATTTGACACCCTTTCACGCGATGCCGAGGCCGACAAGCTTCCGTGCACGCTCAAGGTCGTGAACCTTTACGACGCCGTGCTGGCAATTCTCGAAAAGCGCCGTGTCCTCAAGGCTATCCCGCACCAAGAGGAGCGCCGCGGTACCCAGCGCGTGCTCGAGGACGTGGCCAAGTTCGCCTCGCCCGAGAAAGTCGCCGTGTACATCCTTGAGCAGACCGAGCCGTTCGCGCCCGGAGACGTCATTCTCCTCACCGGTGCAGGTGAGGTCTTCCCGTTCTTTCGCATGCACACGCTTCTCCACTGCATGCTTGCGGATTTTGATGAGGTTCCTGTGGTCGCCGCCTATCCGGGCAGTTTCAACGGCTCTTCTTTCCAGCTCTTTAACCGTCTGCCGGCCGACAACTACTACCGCGCCATCGATATCTCGTAAGCACGGCTCCCCGCAGACAAGGCACTGCCGCCGGCAACAACCCTTTGCCATACGTTCCCAAACCCAAAGGAGCACCCATGGACAACACGATCATTCGCGACCTCTTTGCAAAAGACATCAACCGCTCCATCAACGGCGTGGTCAAGGTCCAGGATTCAAAAGATGGGTCCATCCGCCAGGAGCTTGACGAGTACGTGGTGACGCGCGAGCTGCAAGGGCACCTTGCCACGTTCTTCAAGGCATACGGCGATGCCATCGATGTGCCCACCGACAAGATCGGCGTGTGGATCAGTGGCTTCTTCGGTTCCGGTAAATCGCACTTCCTCAAGATGCTGAGCTACCTGCTCGAGAATCGCCAGATCGGTGGCATGAGCGCCATTCGCTACTTTGACGGAAAGATCGTCGACCCCATGGTCGCGGCTGCCATGGAGCGCGCCTGCTCGGTGCCCACGCAGGCCATCCTCTTTAACATCGATAGCAAGGCGGGCCAGTGGAAGCAGGGTGATACGGCTCCCACGGCGCTGCTTCGCGGCTTTGAGCGCATGTTCTACGAGGCGCGCGGCTTCTACGGCGAGGACCTCAAGCTTGCAAAGCTCGAGGACTACATCGATTCCCTGGGCAAGACCCGGGAGTTCCGCGAGGCCTTTGAGCGCGTCAACGGCGAGTCTTGGCTCCAGACCCGCGATACCTACAGCTACTTTGAGGACGACGTCGTCGAGGTGCTGCAGAGCGTGCTCGGCATGAGCGAAAAGGCCGCATGGAACTGGCTCGAGGGTTCTGAGGACGAGGTTTTGGCCCCTGATGTCTTTGCCAAAAAGGTCAAGGACTACGTAGACGCTCAGGCAGCGGTCCACGGCGGCAACTTCCGTTTGCTCTTTATGGTCGACGAGGTGGGTCAGTTTATTACAAACGACAAGGACCCAAGCCTTATGCTGAGCCTTCAGACCATCGTCGAGGAGCTGGGTGCCGCCTGCGGTGGCCGCGTGTGGGTGATGGTTACGAGCCAGGAGGCCATCGACAACCTGAGCCTGCCCGTGGGCAACGACTTTTCAAAGATCCAGGGCCGCTTCAATACCCGCCTTTCGCTCTCCAGCTCCAGCGTGGACGAGGTCATCCAGCGCCGTGTGCTCGAGAAGACCGCGCCGGCGGCCGATATGCTTGCACAGGTCTACGAGCAAGACGCCGCCGTGCTTAAAAACAACTTTACCTTTGAGGGTGGATCGCGCTCCGACCTTGCCGGCTACGCCAACTCCAAGGATTTTGTGGCCAGCTACCCGTTTGTGGGCTACCAGTTTAAGCTCCTGCCCGACGTGATGACCGAGGTGCGCAAGCACGGTGTCAAGGCCAAGCACATGTCAACGGGCGAGCGCTCCATGCTGAGCGCGTTCCAGGAGAGCGCTCAGGCCATCCAGTATGACCAGACCGGTGCACTCGTGCCGTTCTGGTGCTTCTTCGACACTATCTCCAAAGACCTTGAGCACGGCATCAACCAGGTGGTCGACCGCGCGGTCCGTGCGGCCGAGGACGCAAAGGGCCTTGAACCCTACGACGTTCAGGTGCTCAAGCTCCTGTACCTGATTCGTTACATCGGCTACGTTAAGGCCACGGTCGAGAACATCTCCATCTTCATGATCGACGGCCTCGACGTGGACATGCGCGCCCTCAAGGACCGCGTCAAGGAGTCCCTTGCCCGGCTGGAGCGCGAGAACTACGTGGCGCGCCAGGGCGATACCTATAGCTTCCTCACCGACGAGGAGCAGGAGATAGCGCAGGAGATCGCACGCACCCCAATCGATAACGCGCAGGTGATCGAGTCTATCAAAAAGCGCCTGTTCGACAGCATCTACACCGCGCGTAAACTCAACCGCGGGGCCAACGACTTTCCTTTTGACCGCTATGTGGACGGCTCAATCCACGGTGCCAGCATGGGCGGCATGGAGCTTTGCGTGGCGACTATGGCGAGCGATCTGGGCCGTGCGGACGATACCGAGCTGGCCTTGGCTTCTTCGGGCAAAGCCATCGTGGCTTTGAGCGACGAGGCGGATTATTGGGAGACGCTCGTCAACGCCGCCAAGATCCGCAAGTACGCCAAGACGCGAAATCTCCAGGAGCTTCAGCCGAGTACGCGCCAGATCGTCGAGTCCAAGATGCGCGAGGCAGCCTATAACGAGAAAGAGGCCGATGTCCTTTTGAGCGAGGCCGTACTCCATGCACGTTGCGCGGTCAACGACCGCATGGTTGAGGTCCGCGCGGCCAAACCCGCCCAGGTCTTTGAGCAGGTGCTGGCGCAGCTGTGCGATGTGGTCTTTGAAAAGGCCGACTATATCGGCTCGCCGGTCATGAGCGATTCCGATATCCGCTCCACTCTGGCGGGCAACGTTCAAGCGGGGCTCGCTGGCATGGACGCGGGTAACACGCGTGCGCTCAAGGAGGTCGAGGACTACCTCAAAGTTCAGCACCAGCGCCACCTGGATACCGCTATGGGCGATATCCAGCGCCAGTACCAGCAAAGGCCCTTTGGCTGGCGCGAGGTCGACATCGCAAATGTGGTGGCGCAGCTTGTGGTAGAGCAGCGCGCGCAGGTGCTGTTTGGCGGTCAGACGGTTCAAGCTAACGACAGCCGCATGGTGGCACTCCTTCGCAAGGATGCCGATAAGGCCCAGGTGCGCTTGCGCATGCGCATGAGCGACCGGTTGCTGCGCGCCACGGGCGAACTCATGTGTGACCTGTTTGATCTCAAGACCGTGCCCTCCAACGAGGATAGGCTCGTGGTCGAGCTCAAGGAGCGCCTTGAGGACTTGCGCGAGTCGTGCCTCGCCATAGCACGCGACTACTATACGGGTATCAAACCGCTCTATCCGTATCCTGGCGAGAGCGAGTGTGAGAAGATGCGCTCGGAGGTGGCCGACGTCCTTAAGGACCAGAACGAGTCCGAGGCGTTCTTGACCACGTTCACCAAGCATGAGGAGCGCTTGCTCGATGCCAAGGAAGACTTTGACAAGGTGGTTGAATTCTTAGAGTCCAACCAACGAACGGCGTTTGACCACGCTAGGGATTTCTTGAGCCGCACCGAGGGTATCGAGTATGCCTCCGATGACATTCCCAGCGCGGTGGAGAACGTGGCAAAGGTGCGCGAGATCCTCAAAGATCCCAAGCCCTATGGCCGCATTAAAGACCTGCAGCCGCTTATGGATCCCGTTGAGGACGACATAAAAAAGCTGCTGGGCATCCGCCGCAATGAGTTTTTGTGCCGCATCGAGAGCGATCTGCAAGACCTGCAGGCACAGGCTGAGAGTCAAAAGGGCTTTGTCAATCAAGCCAAGGATGCCATAGCAGAAGCCGCCGCCAAATACGAGTCGTTCAAAAACCGTGCCCACAGTGCTCAAAGCCTCAACGAGCTGAGTGTTGCCGCGACTAACTGGGGCAACTGGATCGTTGCTGCAACCAACAAGATATACGACGCCGTGGATGCGGCCTGCATGCGCATGGACAACGAGCGCCGCACCACTGAGGTCACGAGTACGGGTGAGGTGGTCAAGAAGGTCTCCAACAAGGGCGCCGCATCGTCTGCTCCCGTGCCCGCGCCCAAGCCCCAGCGCAAGATCAAGACCGTGCGCCGCGCCGATCTGGCCAAGCCGAGTCGTCTCTTGTCCGCAGAGGACGTGGAGCGCTATGTGGATGACTTGCGCTCCCGCCTTATGCAGGCACTCGCTGCAAACGACGAGATCCGTATCAACTAACCCGCGGGGCAACCGGCGCCAAAACGTGCGCCGGTTGCTTATGGCGTTTAGAAAGGCTCATCAACCATGAACGATTCTGCTCTTAAGAGCTTCTGCACCTGGGCCCGCACGGAGCTCATCAAAGGCGTTGAGGCGCAGATGGTGCGCTACGGCATCACCGAACCTGCACCTGCGCCCGCTGGGTCCGAGACCGTCAACAGCCTGCCCCTAAGCCCGGCTGAGGTTGAGCAACGCGATGAACTGCTGCGCATGCAGGCAGAGGTGGGTCACGAGGCGCTGCGCGACCGAGCGGCCTACACCTGGTTCAACCGCATCGTGGCCATTCGCTTTATGGATGCACGCGGATGGCTCCCCAGCCGCATGCGTATGCTGAGCCGTGCGGACGGCAGCCATGGTAGCGAGGCCGTGGAGAATGCTCTGGACGTGGAGATAACGACGGCCGATACCGATCGCATAGCCGAGCTCAAAATGGCGGGCTTGGATGAACCGTTGTGGCGCTACCTGTTTGTTGCTCAGTGCGAGGAGCTTGCCGATTGCCTGCCGGGCGTCTTTGAACGCGTGGGCGGAGCCATGGAGCTGCTGTTGCCCCAGGGCCTCATGATGGCTGACAGTGTGGTGGGCAAACTCAATGCCGTCCTCGCTGACGAGGACTGGCGCGAGGGCGTGACCGTTCTGGGCTGGATGTATCAGTATTACAACGCTGACGTTAAAGACGAGTTCTTCAAGTCCAAGCGCAAGGCAGCGGCGGCGGATATCGCACCTGCCACGCAGCTCTTCACCCCCGAGTGGATCGTGCGCTATATGGTCCAGAACTCGCTCGGCCGTCTGTGGATGCTCAACAATCCGGGGAGTTCGCTGCGCGAGCGCATGGAGTACTACATCGAGCCCGACGAGGAGCACGAGGACTTCATCTACATCTCGAGCCCCGAGGAGATCACGCTCTGCGACCCGGCGTGCGGCTCGGGCCATATCCTGATCTATGCGTTTGAGCTGCTTTTTGCCATGTACGAGGAGCGCGGCTATCGTGAGCGCGAGATTCCCGAGCTCATTCTTACTAAAAACCTTGCAGGCATGGAAATCGATTCCCGCGCGGCACAGATCGCGGAGCTGGCGCTTGCCATGTGCGCCCGCGAGCACGACCGTCGCTTCTTTAGGCGTGGCGTTCGCGCCGACGTTACCGTGCTCTCGAGCATCCCGCTAGGGGAGGACGAGCTGCCGGGTAACAAGAAGCTCGCCGAGGAGCTGAGTCATTTGGGCGAGATCGGTTCGCTGCTCAATCCTTCAGAGGACGAGATCGACGAGCTCAAGGCTGCCGCCGCGAGTTGTTCCGATGACCTTTTTGCCGCTACGGCCAAAACTAAGCTCGAAAGCGCTGCCGCCATCTGCGAGAAGCTGTCCCATCGTTTTACCTGCACCGTTGCGAATCCTCCGTATATGGGCAGCAGCAGCTTTAATCCATTCATGAGCAAGTGGATCAAGAAGAACTACCCCGACGTGAAGAGCGACCTCTGCACGTGCTTTATCGAGCGCGGTTTTAACCTTGTCGAGGATAAGGGCTACGCCGCAATGGTTACCATGCAGAGTTGGATGTTCCTGGGCAGCTTTGAGAAGATGCGCGCCAAGGTTATCGACAACAAGACAATCGTTTCCATGGCCCATCTGGGACCTCGCGCGTTTGATGCTATCGGCGGCGAGGTCGTCAACGTTACAGCTGACGTGATCTACAACCAGCATTCGGACGCCGAGGGCGCCTATGTGCGCCTTGTTGATATCAACGGCTCTGAGGCCAAGAGGCTCAAACTGGTCGAGGCCATCCAAAACCCCGATTGCGGCTGGTTCTACCGCTGCGACGCCGGCACCTTCAAGCAAATCCCCGGCACCCCCATAGCCTACTGGGCCAGTGACGGGCTACTCGATGCTTTTGCCAACAGCCCTAAACTAAAAGATATTGCAAAGCCGCGTGTTGGGCTTCAGACGAGCGATAATGCTAGATTCATTCGACTATGGCATGAGTGTTCCTTACGAAGGACTTTATTCAATTGTCCTAATGCTGTGAGTTCGTTTGAAAGTGAGGCAAAGTGGTATCCGCACAACAAAGGCGGTTCGTTCAGGCGTTGGTTTGGAAATGCAGAGTATTTAATTGAATACAAGTCCAACGGTGAGAGTCTCAGACATTCTGAAGGCGCAAGCGTTATTCCGGACGAAATTGCCTTTAATCGTGCTCTTACCTACTCTCGTATTTCATCGGGTTTGATTTCATTTAGAGAACAGCCAACGGGTTGGCTGTTTGATTCGGCGGCTGTCGTAATGTATCCGGACAAAGCGATGTTCAATTACCTCCTTGCTCTGCTTAATTCGAACGTAATTTCGAGTGCAACCTCATTTCTTGTCCCCACGTTAAACGCGCAACCGGGCGATATCGCGAAGTTGCCCATTCTCACTGATGAAAGCAGGCTTTCAACGGTTAGTCAGCTTTCGAAGAGTTGTCGGGAGATTGCAGGGCTTGACTGGGACTCGTTTGAAACCTCCTGGGATTTCAAACGTAATCCTCTTGTCTAGGTGATCGTCATGGCTGAAAAGAAGAGGCACAAGCCTGTCGATAAGACTAAAATTGAATATGTCGAACCTAAGCCAAGCTGGATAAAGGCTGTTAAGGTTAATGACCCTAATGACGTCATGGGTTCTATTATTCAGTTTTTTCTGGTTGAATCTCCTTGTAAAGGTGTGAGTAGCAGAGGGATATCGCTTCTCGATTATGGATGGGCCGATAGTGTTCCTCCTAAATCCGGGTACCTTCACCGAAGATTATTGGAAGTGGCCAATCTCTGCGATGGGTCGACGCTATTTACGGCCACACGAAAAGAAGAGATGAAAAATAGGTTTGTTGATGCATATGCCTGGCAATTTTGCTTCAACTTGTACCTCAAATCGCGTTGTGGCGCTCATCAACAGCAATTTTGTGCTTGATTTATTTCGGATTATTAGAAATTCGTTGGCACATTGTCGCTTTCAATTGGTCGAAAAGAACGGTGTAGATTTCATTGCTTTTGAAAACGGTATGCCAGGAAAAGATCTCATTGGAGCGGATTCATTTGAGGTGAGTTCTCGTTTATTTCTTAAATGCAGCACTCTCATTGATTGGATTGCTGTGATTAAGTCCGAGGCTGTATATGAGGCGGAAGAAATTGCCCGAAAGAAAGAGACCTCAGAACGGGAGTGGGAAAACACACGTCAATTGGTTTTGTCTCGAATCTCGAGTGGGTCCTGCTCAAATAAAGATGAACTCGGGAAGGACTGTGAGCTATCTAAGCGTAATTTAGATAAATTGCTTGGCGAGCTGAAGGCCCAAGGGCTTATTGCTTATTCACGTTCTAATCGAAAATGGGAACTTACTGGTGACGCAAATCCGTGAGTAAGAGATGTTTCATCTTTGATTGCAAAGAACGGCGTGTCGAATGAGCTCCAACGTTTTTATCGCAAAGAGACTCGCTGTCTCTCGAAAGTGACCTTTTAAATGAATATTAGTCGGCGTTTTTAAATGAGAGGGCGGTCAAATATGGCCACTTTACTTCAAGAAAAATACGAGGCTCGCAAGGCCGAGGTCAACGCTCGCTTTGAGCAGCTTCGCGCCAACGAGGAGGAACTCAACCGGATTTTTGCCAAGATCTACAACATGGAGGGAGAGGTGCCCATCGAGGTCGAGGACAAGTACGTCTCGGTGGCGCGCATCTTCGATACGGCAGAAGAGATTCCGGAGAGCTACAAGGGCAACAAGTACGTGCGTACCAAGCGCGACGAGATCGCCTCGCTCATAAGCTATGCCGTGGGCTGCATGTTTGGCCGCTATTCGCTGGATGTGGACGGGCTGGTTCTGGCCGACCAAGGCGCCACAGTCGATGACTATCTGGCCAAGATGCCCGATCCCGCGCATGTGACCTTTATGCCCGATAGCGACAACGTGCTGCCCATTACCGATGACGAGTACTTTGACGACGACATCGTGCGCTACTTTATCGACTTTGTGCGCACCGTGTATGGTGAGGAGACGCTTGAGCAGAACCTGGCCTTTATTGCCGAGGCACTTGGCGGCAAGGGTACCTCGCGCGAGGTAATCCGCACCTACTTTTTGAAGGACTTCTTTAAGGACCACTGCCAGACCTATAAGAAGCGTCCCATCTACTGGCTGTTCGACAGTGGAAAAAAGAACGGCTTCAAGTGCCTTGTTTACATGCATCGCTATCAGCCCGACCTGTTGGCTCGCATCCGCACCGACTATGTGCATGAGCAGCAGGAGCGCTATCGCTCGCAGATCGGCTATGCCAACGATGCCCTTGCCAGTGCCGAGCGCGGCGAGCGCGTGCGCTTGGATAAGCGCGTCAAAAAGCTCAACGACCAGCTCAAAGAGACCATTGGCTACGAGGAGAAGCTGCATCACTTGGCAGATCAGATGATCAAGATCGACCTGGATGACGGCGTCAAGGTCAACTACGCCAAGTTTCAGGATGTGCTGGCGAAGATTAAGTAACTGCAGATACGGTAAGGATATTCATGCCCAAGATCGATGTAGAAGAACAGCTCAAACTGCGGTTTTTGCAACCGTTGCTCGCATGTATGCCCCGCCGTGTGGTGGTTTGGCACGATGCGGACGGCGAGTTTGCCCCTGAGTTTGAGCGATTGGCCGCCGAGGGTTTCGACGGCGCGGGGGCCGATGCTGGCGTTATGCCCGCTCACGGTGACTTTGAGCGCCCGGTGCGGTTTGTTGAGGCCTGCGAGGGCCGCATGTTTGCCGTTAAGAAGCTTATCAACCGCGATGACCTTGCGAGCGATATCTTGCTGTATCGCCGTTGCCCGCGCGGCAGGCTTGAGGGCGATTGGCTTGCCGATGTCGAGCTGTATGCCGATCGGTTCCAGGCTGACTATCTTTCGCTTTTGGCCGATCAGCTTGGTATCGAGAACATCGATGCCGTGCGCGAGAGTCTGCGCGAGCACAAGGCGTTCTTTGATGCCAAGACCCGCTGCGCTAAGTTTGCCGCGTGTGTTCCGCATGCCTCGGGCGCATCCGATATCGAACTCGGCATCCTTACGGTGATTTTTGGCGGTAAAGAGCCTGGCGACGCGCGGCCCGCGTTTGTACTGCGCGGCTGTATGACCACGCTGCTGCACGAGGGGCCCGAGGCACTGGCCGAGTTGGCGGACAAGTACTGTGTGCGCGATGTTCTCTCTGCCTTCATTGTGCGTTGCTATGGGTTTGAGGGGCCGCTGTATGAGCGTGATTCGCTGCTTGCACTGGCATCCCACGTGTTCCTTACGGCGGCATCCACAGCGATTCCCGAGGGAGCGCTCAAGGGACTCGAGCGTTTTGTGGCTCCTGCCTATGGTCCCTATTGTCTTGAGGCAGTGCGTACGTGGGACCAGGCTGCCGATGCTCAGGCTTCGAGCGAGGTCCTATTTGAGATCTGCCGTTTGGTAGAGGATGCTCGCGGGCTCTTTGCACGGTTTGAGGCCTTGCCGATCGATGTGCTGGCCTCGCTTGATGTGTTCCCGTGCGTCAACGAGGCCGTGCTCTCGCAGCTGTTCTGCTCGTTTGCCCAGGGCGCGGACCGTGTTGAGGACGCGCGCACCTTTGCGGCGCGTCGCTGCGACCTGAGCTGGTACCGCCGTGTCGAGAGCTACTTTGACCTGCTTGTCGCCGTGGCCGATATGTGCGCGTTTAGGCAGGTGCACGCGGGCGGGTTCCATCTGGCGCAGCCCCAGCAGGTGTGGGATGCCTACACGTCCGATTGGTATGTCATGGACGCTGCCTATCGCCATATGTGCACCGCGTATTTGCGGGCACGCTCCGTCGAGTGCGATGTGCTCGAGGAACCTGCCCGAGCCGTAGTGGACTGGGCGGAGAATCTCTACAGTAACTGGTTCTTGGCCGATGCCAATGCATGCTGGGCATCGGCTGCGCAAGGGGAGTGGGCCGATTGCGGCTACATCGAGGGGCCCGAACGACAGGATGAGTTCTACTGGCACGTGCTGCCCGCCTTTGTGGGCTCTGCCAAAACGAAGGTCGTTATCGTGAGCGACGCGCTGCGCTATGAGGTGGCCCGCGACGTCGCGGCGCTGCTCGAGCGCGAGCGTGGCGGTAATGTCAAGGTCTCTAGCATGCAGGCGGTCTTTCCCTCCATTACCGAGGTTGGTATGCCCGCGCTGCTGCCACACCAAGCGCTTAAGCTTGCAGCGGATGGCTCGTTTGTGCTGGCTGACGGCATGCCCACTGCGACGACTCCGCAGCGCGAGGCCGTACTTGCTCACGTTGAGCCCACGGCCCGCGCTTTGCACTCGAGCGCATTCCTCAACATGGCGGGAACCGAGCGTAAAGCGCTGCTCAAAGACTCCGAGCTCGTTTATCTCTACCACAACAAGATCGATGCCACGGGCGAGAAGGCCGCTACGCAGGATGACGTTTTCGATGCCTGCGCGGACGCCGTGGAGGAACTTGCCGCATTGGCGCGACGCGTGTGCACCGACGCTCCGGGCGCGCGTGTTGTTATAACGGCGGATCATGGCTTTATCTACACGCGTCGGGAACTTAACGAGTGCCAGATGCTCGGCAAGCCAGACCTTCCCTTCCTTGACGCTCCCGTCATGCACGGCAAACGTCATCTGGTGGTGCCCAACGAGGCCGTGGCCAAGCTTTCGGACGAGGCGCGCGGGGTGTTTGCTGATGTTGACATGGGGCGTTTGGGTGCCGGCTTTGAGGGGTTTGCCCCGCGTGAGAACGTGCACTTCAAACGACCCGGCGGTACTAACAACTACGTACACGGCGGCATGAGCCTGCAGGAGCTTTGCGTGCCCGTTATCGGATTTTGGCGTGCGCGCTCGGGTTCCAAGGACTTTGTCGATGCGCGTGCGGCGACGCTGCGCGTACTTAGTGAGGGACGCCGAGTGACCAACTCGCTCTTTTCGGTCAATTTGATCCAGGAAGAACCTGCCCAAGGTAAGGTCTTGCCGTGCGAGTACGAGTTGGTGTTTACCGATGCAAGTGGCAACGAGGTGAGCGATACGGTCAAGGCGCATGCCAACAAGACTTCTGTTAACTCGCAGGAGCGCGTGGTGCATGCCAAGTTTGCGTTGCATGCAGCGGATGGATTCTCGGCCAAGGGTCCGTACTATCTGGTCTGCCGCGAGCGCGAGACGGGCAAGATCGTTTGGCGCGAGACGTACACCATCGCTGTTTCATTTGCCCCCGTTGCTGATTTTGGTTTTTAGGAGTGTGCCCTATGTTTGATAGCCATGACGACGATCTGTGGGAAGTCCCCTCGATTGATGCGGATGTGCCCGAGCAGGCTGCGGTGCCTACAGGGGTGGCCGTGCCTGCTGCGGAGGCTGAGACTGCCGCGCCCGTTGAAGCTGCCGCGCCCGCCGAGGGTGAATCCTCGACCGATGGCTATGACCAGGCCGTGGCCGAGGACCCCGAGGGCGACGGCTACGACATGGATGGGCTGGACGGCAAACTGCTCGAGCACTTTGGCGGCAAGATCGTGCGCAAGGACCTGACGGCCCTTATGAAGCGCGGCGCCAACGTGCCCACCTTTGTGCTGGAGTACCTGCTGGGCATGTATTGCTCAACCGACGACGAGGAAGCCGTGGCAGAGGGTTTGGAGCGCATCCGCAGGATTCTCACCGATAACTACGTGCGTCCCGACGAGTCCGAGCGCATTAAGTCCAAGATCCGCGAGCTGGGCCGCTTTACCATCATCGACAAGGTGACGGCCAAGCTCGACGAGTACAAAGACATCTACGTGGCGTCGTTTGCCAATCTGACCATTGAGCCGTTTGTGATGCCGGCCGAGTACGTGCGCGACTATTCTAAGATTCTGCAGGGCGGCATTTGGTGCATCATGAGCATCGAATATCGTCACCCCTTGGATGAGGAAGACGAGTTTGGCATGGAGGTCTTTGGCGACGATGCGCCGCGCCGCTCCAAGGCCAAGCGCAAAAAGCGCGGACCCGAGGACTCTCCGTTTAGCGTGGCGTCGCTCACGCCCATCCAGATGCCCAATTTGGACCTGGATGCCATGGTCGACGAGCGCCAATATTTCTCGCGCGACGAGTGGCTCAACATGCTGCTGCGCTCCGCAGGCTATGAGCCCAGCGAGCTTTCGGAGAAGGAGCGTCTGCACTTTATCGAGCGTATGGTGCCGCTCATCGAGCGCAACTACAACTTGTGCGAGCTGGGTCCGCGCGGCACCGGCAAGAGCCACATCTACAAAGAGGTCTCGCCCTACGCCATTTTGCTTTCGGGCGGTCAGACCACGACGGCCAACCTGTTCGGCCGCATGAACTCCATGCGCGCCGACCGTGTGGGCTTGGTAGGTCACTGGGACTGCGTGACGTTCGACGAGGTCGCCGGCATGCGCTTTAAGGACACCAATGCCGTGCAGATCATGAAGGACTATATGGCGAGCGGCAGCTACGCGCGCGGCCGCGACCAGATTAACGCCGATGCCTCCATGGTCTTTGAGGGCAACATCAACGACACCGTGCAAAACGTTCTTAAGACCACGCACCTGTTTGATCCGTTCCCGCCGGAGTTTAACAACGATTCGGCCTTCTTCGACCGTATCCACTATTACCTGCCGGGCTGGGAGATTCCCAAGATGCGCTCGAGCCTGCTGACCGGGCATTATGGCCTGATCACCGACTGCCTGTCGGAGTTTTGTAAGGAGATGCGCCGCAAGGACTTTACGCACCATATCGACCGTTACTTCCGCTTTAACAGCGACTTTAACAAGCGTGACGAGATCGCCGTGCGCAAGACCTTTAGCGGCCTTGCAAAGCTGCTGTTCCCCGACGAGGCCATGGACAAGGACGATGTGCGCTGGCTGCTGGACTACGCCATCGAGGGCCGTCGCCGCGTAAAGGAGCAGCTCAAGATTATGGCGGGCGTTGAGTTTATCGACGTTAACCTGGGCTATATGGATGCCGACAACCCGCAGGACGTGCACGTGGTGCGCGTGCCCGAGCAGAGCGAGGACACGCTGATTCCCGACGGGCCGCTGCTGTCCGGCCACGTGTTTGGCGTGGGCAGGTCGCAGGGCGGCGAGGTCGCCGTGTACAAGTTGGAGAACAAGGCCGTTGCCGGCGAGTGCAAGTTTAAGCACGAGGGCGTGGCCTTTAACAAGCCGGTGCGCGATACCCTGGAGGCCGCGTTCGACAACTTTGTGAACCTGGCGAACCGCGTGGCGCCGGGCATGCACATTGGCTCCAAGGATTACCTGCTGTTCTACAACGACCTGCAGAGCAAGGGCCTGTCCGAGGAAGTTTCGCTCGCCGAGTTTGTGGGCCTGTGCTCCGCGGCGTGCAACCGCCCGGTGATGCCCGCGCTGGCGATTCCGGGAATCTTGCGCATGTCGGGCTCTATGGACGCGATCCGCGGGCTCGAGGACATTATGCGCGTGGCCAAAAACGCCGGTGCCAAGCGCGTGATTTTGCCGCTGAGTGCTATTGCGGGTTTGCAGAGTGTTTCGTCTGAGATTATTTCGGGCTTGAGCCCGGTGTTCTACATGGATGGCGACCCGGTCGACGCCGCGAAGAAGGCGCTGGATCTGTAGGAGTGCGGGGGAGTGGGGCACTCGGTTGTTCGGGTGTCCTGCGAACATCTTGGTGCGTTTGTGCGTGAGGAGGCCTTGCCATGGCGGACGAGCGTTCTGTTGGTGAGTTGCTCGACGAGCTGTTTGGCTTTGAGTCGGTAGCCAAGCGTCGGACGGCGCTTGAGCAGTACGATCGCGGGGAGTTATTGCGCAAGGCGCGCTCCCGCGAGCTGCTGGGTGTGCTTAGAGGCGTCGAAGCTGCCGAGCACGCTGCGCGCGACTCTGCCGTGCGGGCTGTTGGCGGGTATGTTCGCCGTGTTGAGGGCGCTGCGCTTGCACGCGCTCGCAAACAGGCGGGTATTGTTGGTCCGCTACGTATGGAGCGTCGCTATGCTGCCTTTTTGCGCATGGAGGACAAGGCCGAGTTGCTGGCCCGTTTGGAGCAGACGTTTGCGTTTATCGAGGTAAGGCTGCGTGCCAATACGGCGGCCAGGGTTCGTGCGGCATACGATGCCGCGGGGGCTATTGTGCTGCAGGACGTGGCGCGCCTGAGTGACGTGCGCGTTGTGGATGCCGTGCCCCTGGATGCCGACCTGCTGTGTACGCAGCTGGAGCAGTTACGTTGTGCTGCCGATGCGACGGACCTTGCGGGCATGATCACAGCGACGTTTGAGTCTGAGCTGAGTGCGACTGGTCCGCAGCGCGCTGATGGGTTTACAGGCGATTTGGCTGGCGATGTAGCTGGTGACGTTGCGTTGGAGCGTGAGCTTACCAACGTGCGCGGCGCTGCGCAGCGAGCGCGTTTGGCGGCGCAGGCGTATCGGGGCGAGCGCGCCGCCCGGGTTGCGGGGAGCACGGTGGAGCCTTCGGGGCTGCCGGAGCCTGCGTGCGTTGCGTGCGAGACGGCGTGCGATGCCGGTTTGCTTTCCGAGTTGCTCGCTCAGGTTAAGAAGTCGTTTGAGACCTACCGTCGCGTTGTTGCCGACGGCGGATTGCTCTGTGCGTTTGGCACGGGCTCTCCGCACGGCATTTGTTGTGGTACGAGCTATTTGGACTACGTTTCTCGGCTTGATGAGGATGTGCTGGTGGGCGAGTACGATGGTGCAACCAGGCATACTGTTCGGCGTGAGGTTGCGATTCCCGAGCTGGTGGATGAGGCTTCTGCTGAGGGCGGTGACTCGCTCGAGGTTGCCGTGGCGCGCATGCGCGAGTTCAATGCGCGTGGCTACGATGGTGTGCTGGATGAGGATCCCGCGCACCATGTGAATGCGTTTTGGTATGGACTCAAAAAGCTCAGCCAGTATTGCGAGGCCGCCGTGCGTGTGGACGAGCGTGCTTGGGATTGCTTTATCGATAAGGTTCAGTATGCCTACGACGAGCCAGTGGGACGCCTGGCCACGCAGATGGACGACAAGCAGGTTGAGGCTTTTGTCGCTGCCGTGGATGCGCTCGGCGCTGACGAGTAGGGGCTTGGTCTGGCGGGAGGTTTCACCATGAAAATCGAAGTCGATGTAGATCAGCTGCGCGAGGGCCTGCGCGACCGTGCGGGGTCTGCGGCCGGCGTGGGCTTTCCGGCTGCTATGCTCGACGTGATGGATATCGAGGACGAGTCGCCCCAAGAGCTCCTAGCCCGAGCCGAACGCGAAGGCCTCGACTTCCGCGACTTTGCCGTCGATGACGACTGCGGAGCGTCTGACGACTGGTGACCCCGGGTCAGTTCATCCTTTTCTTCCTGAGATATAAGAGAAATCCCTTTTTGAACGTCCTTCGGGTTCCAAAAAATAGCCGATCAGTCTTTGTATCTTCCTTGCTGTCAAACTTGATAGCCGTTAGCTCGATCGTACAGATGTAGTCAGCAACTTGGAATAGCCGGTAGGCTCGTGGTGTGGCTTCTCGGTATACGATGACATCCCTTGCCAGAACGTACTCAAGCGCAGAATGAATGACCTCCGTTACAATCGGTTGGCCGTTGTCGTAGTAAATCTTAACGGTGTCGTATCGCTGGAAGAATTCCAGATGGTCGAAAAGTTCAACTGTGAGGTCTCGCCTCATTCTCTCCGCGAGACCGTTTTGATTGCCGGCGAATTCGCTCATTCGGTATTGCAGACAGAGATAGCGTATGGGGAGATGCTGAATGAACGCGCGAAATGCGCTCAACATGTGCCTTCGCTGCTCCTTGGGAAGATCTTTGTAGTCGCCGTTTCCATTCAGTAGGGGTCCTGCATGAAAAGGCGTATTGGGAAGCGAGGACTGCGACAGGGCGCGCTCGTAGCGGTCAATGCGTTCAACGATTGCATCGTTTTGATCGTGAAAAACGAGGGTGACGAGGTAGTAGTTGGAGACGCCTCCGAGGTCGCCAGATTCGTCAACAAAGACGGAGAGTTCGCTCATGATGGGCCTCCATTTTTGCAAAAAAATGCCGGGGGTAAGACCCCGGCTCTTGGAGGCCCCTCTTTTGGAGGGAACCGTATTCTTTATACCATGAGATAAGGGGTGCTTTCAAGTAATATTATAATAAGCAAACATATGTTCGTCAAACTACCTGCGAAAAGTCCTTAGCCGTCCAGAGGTGGGTAGAGCGGCTCGTAAATTGCTGACGCAATGGGCCGGCGTTTTCCCGAGAAGTATTTAGTCTTGACTCGCATAAAAAATGCCGGGGGACATCCCCCGGCTCTTGGAGGTCCCTTTATTCGAGGGTACCGATTTCTTTATAGCATGAGATCGGACGGCTTTCAAATGGCGCCATGTGGATGGGATGGCGCGCCTGATAAAGCCCTCAATGAATGGCATCTAACTAGCGTTCGTGATATAAAGAAATCGGTCATCTCAAAAGAGAGGGCTTCCAAGTGCCGGGGACGTTTTCCCCGGCTTTTTTCATTTCGGTGTCAATTCAAATGTTTTTCAACCCATCCCCTCAATAACTCGCGGTGAAATAGGGACTGAAATGGCTGTTCAGAAGCCTATTCAATCCCTATTTCACCGCAACTTATGGGTGGGGATGGCTACGACGCCAGCGTGGCGATGACGGCTTCGTCGCCGGCGTATATTAGGGTGTTGCCGTCGGGGATGATCGTTCGGCCGTCGCGCTTGAGCATCACGACGATAAACGGGTGCTTGCCTTGCGGAACGTCGCGCAGGCGCTGGCCGGCCAGGCGACCGTGGGGAGTCACGGTGACCTCGCGCAGCGTAACCTCGGCACGCTCCTCGAACGTTGGGGCGGCCATCACCAGCAGATCGCCTTCCTGGATCACGGTGTCGCCATTGGGCAGTACCGGGTGCGCCCCGTCGCGCAGCACCAAGACCACGAGCATGTCCGTCGCGCTGCCAATATCGGCGAGCGAGCGCCCGGCAAACGGATGGCCAGCGCCCACCTTGAGCTTTACAAACGACATGCCGTCCTCGTCGCGGTAGTCGTTAAAGGTGCGGCGCACGTCGCCGGCCGCATCGATCATATCGAGTTTCTTCGCCACCGCCGGCAGTAGCGAACCCTGCACCACAATGCTCGATACGGCAATCACAAACACCAGGTCAAATAGGTCGTGTCCGCCGGGAACGCCGGCCACCACGGCAAAGAGGCTAAAGACGACCGAAGCCGCGCCGCGCAAGCCCGCCCAGCTTACGAGCGCAACCTGGCGAGGGCTCGTCTTAAAGGGCGCCAGCAGCAGACCGACGGCGATGGGGCGGCTCGCAAAGAGCATAAACGCCATGAGCGCCAGGCCCGGCAGCAGCATTTGCGGCAGGCGGGCGGGCGTCACGAGCAGGCCGAGCAAAAAGAAAATGGTCATCTCGGCCATCTCGGTGAGGGTGTCGAAGAAGTGCGCCATCTCGACCTTGCCGGTGATGTCGCTCGCGCCCAGCACAATGCCGGCCAGGTACACGGCCAAAAAGCCGTTGCCACCCAGGTAGCTCGGCAGCGCGTAGGCGATGATCGCCACGGCGAACAAAAAGATAGTCTGCGCGCCCTCGGCCGTTGCGTGTGCGCGTTCAATCAGGCGGCTGGATGTCCAACCGATGGCAAGGCCCAGCCCCACGCCTAGGATGATCTGCTTGGCCAGCAGCACGGGGATGTTAATGTCGCCGCCGGCCGCGAGTGTGGCGAGCACGGCGGTGAGCATGTAGGCGACGGGGTCGTTGGAGCCCGATTCGACCTCGAGCAGCGAGTCGGTGCCGCCTCTCAGCGACAGGTTGTGCTCGCGCAGCACGCTAAAGACACTGGCCGCGTCGGTGGATGCCACGACCGATCCCAGCAGCAGGCCACCAATCCAGTCAAAACCCAGCACGAAGTGCGCAAACGCACCCGTAATGCCGGCAGTGATGACGACGCCGAGCGTGCTCAGCAGTACCGCGGGCACGGTAACGGGTTTGGCACGGTCGATATTGGTGTTAAAGCCGCCGTAGAACATGATGAACAGCAGCGCCGTGCTGCAGACGGTTTCGGTGAGCGCGTAGTCGCTAAAATCGATGTGCGCCGGCCCGTTGACGCCCAACAGCATGCCGAGCGCGATAAAGATGAGCAGGGTGGGGAAGGGGAGTTTTTTGCCGACGGGCTTGATGGTCAGGCACAGAATAATAACGAGGCCGATAAAGAGAAGGATCTGGTTCATGGATGGTGTCCGCTCCTGGGTGGCTGGCGTGGCACGGTCAGTTGTCTGCGGTTATTTGTACCCAAAGATGGTGGGTTTATGGGGTTGGATTGCGGGCGTGCGCGATATCGTCATAGACGGCTGCCGTCTTTGCCTCTGCTCGGAAACCCTTTCCAGCTTTATTGCAACGGAGTACAATGGGTAACATTTAAGTTCAACTTGAAGTTTTAGTTGCGGCGCTGGGCTTCCGCTGCAATGCAAAGAGAGGCGTACCATGGCGATCTATGTGACATCTGATGCTCACGGGCACGTGCGTGCGCTTGACGAGGCCCTGTCTAAGATTTCGCTGGCGTCCGACGACACGCTGTACGTGCTGGGCGACATGATCGATCGCGGGCCCGATCCGGTCGGCGTTATTAAGCTCGTGCGCTCGCTGCCCAACGCCCGCGTGCTCAAGGGCAATCACGAGCAGATCATGCTCGATGCCATCATTGGCCAGGATCCGCTCGATGCCGAGACCTGGGATATCAACGGTGGCTGGACGACGCGCGAGCAGCTCAACGACATGGAATTTGAGGCATACGAGGAGCTCGTGCGATGGATGGCTGCGCTGCCGCTCTACGCGGTGGCCGAGACCGAGGAGCGTCCGTACCTGCTGGTGCATGCCGGCATCCAGACCGAGGCGGCGCGCGCGTTTTTGCTTGAGCATGGCGTCGATTGCGGTGACGGCAGGGGAGCGGTCGATGCCGATAGCGAGCTGCTGCGGCAAATGCTCGCCGTGCAGTCGTCCGATGACCTGCTGTGGATTCGTCACGGCTATTGGGATGCGCCGACGGGACTGCTTTCTGCCGAGGGCGAGGGGCCGGTCGTGGTGAGCGGCCACACGCCAACGGTGTCGCTCGGGCGTTATTGCGAGGTAGGTGGCCTTGCGGGACTCGATGAGGAGTCGGGCCGCGGGCAGATTGTGCGTCTGGGTGGCGAGGATACCGCCGGCGTGCCCGATCGCATCGATATCGACTGCGCCGCCGCCACCGGCTCCGAGTTCGGCCGCGTCGGGATCCTGCGTCTGGACGACGGGGCGGAGTTCTATGCGAACATCAACCCTGGTGAATAACCTTGTTCCGCCGTTCTACCGAACGGCGGTCACGTTGACGCTGCGCAGCCCCGAAGCACCCCACCTTGTCGCTCAAACCGTCGCTCGCGTACAGAAGTACGCGTCGCTCCTCCTTCGCGCCAACCTGGGGCACTTCGAGACTGCTCGCTGTCGGTGCCAAAACATCGACGTTTCTTTTCTTCAAATTGATTCGAATTAGGCGCCGTACGGGTTGCGGTCGCGCTCGATGCGCCGGCGGATGTGGGCGTACTCGATTATCAGCAGCACCAGGAGTAGGGCCATGATGGCTAGGTAGCTCACCACGGCGCCCATCAGACCCAGCAGGTTGATCAGGATCACCGGTAGAACTACGCTTACGGCGAAGCAGATCAGGTAGATCTTGGTGACGTCGCCGGCATGGCGCAGCACCGTGATGATGGCGTAGATAAAGTCGATTGCCGCGGTGACGCCGCCAGCGACGACCATCAGCAGCGCCAGCGTGCGGTAGCGCTCAAAGTTAAGGCCGTACATAAAGTTCATGATGGGGATGCCGGGGCCTGCCATAAACGCGGCGCACACGCTGGTGATGACCACGATCAGTGCCATAACGGCAACAATAATCAGGTCAAAGCGGCGACGCTTGCGCGGATTCGTCCAAATGCTCGACAGACGCAGGAGCTGCGGTTTATAGATAAATCCAATGCTCAACAAAATGGCCTGCGCCGGAAAGAACAGGGCATTAAAGTACAGCTGATACTTGTAGGCCAGCGTGCCTTCCATCACGAACTTGGGCATGCTCTCGATAAGGTTGAACAGGAACAGCGCGCCAAAGAGCGGGGCGCACTGGATAAACAGGTGACCGACCTCGCGCAGGCTCACGCGGCGTGATTTTTCGGTTTCGAGCAGGGCGAGCGGCGCGGTGACCAGCACGAGCGAGGCGATCGCGGCGATGCCCATGGCCATGGCGGCGATGGGCATGCTGCGCGTGAGGAACAGTGCCACGCTAAAAACCACGATGACGCCGGCGGAACGCAGCGTTTGGCTCATGCCGGCCAAATAGAGCTTGTCGGCCTGCTGCAGGCGGCCCTCGTACACGTCGGCGATGCCGTCGATCACCTTATAGAGGTAGACCCCCAGGCCGATCGTGGCCATCTGCGCATCGTAGCCGCGGGCGCTGCTGTATACCAGGCCGCATGCCAGCGCGAGCGCTCCGCAGAGCCAGCGGTTGAGCTGGTAGGAGGCGAAGGAGGTTTTTTCGTCGATGTCCGAGACCTGAAAGTTGCGCACGCCGTAGTTGCACGCGATCATGATGAGCGCGCCGGTGACAAAGGCGATGGAGAATTTGCCAGCCTCCTCGGCGCCCAGGAGCTGTGTGGACACGATGGTGAGCAACGGAAACGCCATGCCCCACACGGCGGTGCCCAGGGTATTCCAAAGGTAGTCGCGACGGGTGGCGTGATCTTCGTACTCGGCTTCTTGTGTGGAGAAGCCGCCGCCGTAGACGGCTCCGAGCAGGCGGTTCCACCAGGCATTGACCATGCGGTGGATGGGGCCGGGCTCGCGATCGCGCTCGCGGCGACGGCGCGTGGCCTGGCTGCTGTCGGGGCCGCCGGCGTTGCGTTGGCTCAGCTCCTGGATGCGAGCGAGCTCCTCGGCGGTGTGCGAGGCGGGGAACAGGCCGTTCTCGATGCGTCCGCCCTGCCCGTGCGCCCCGCCCGATACGGTGGGGTCGGTGACGCCGTTGCGGCGGGCGATGGTGCGGCGGATGCTATCGAGGGGCGTGATGCTCAAGGCGATTCCTTTCTATTGCTGCGCTCTAGTATAGACGCGACGGTGTTTGCTCGTGTTTTTGAACGGATTGTTCAATATTATCGGCGGGTGGCAGTAAATTGTCGGTAAGCGTGCGGTATCCTGTTCAAGTTTTGTGACCCCCCCCGATGCCGCCCACGCGGTACCAAGGAGTTCTTACCTATGGACGTCGCCGCATTTTTGCTGGCTCTTGTGCCGATCATTTGGCTTGTCGTGATGCTGCTGTGCTTTAAATGGCCAGCTTGGAAGGCCGCTATGGGCTCGTTCGCCCTTTCGTGTGTGCTCGCCTTCGCATGGTGGCATCTGCCGGTGGTGCAGATCGCGACTGCCTCGCTCGAGGGCTTTTTGATGGCCCTGTGGCCCATCGTGTTGGTGATTATCGCCGCGGTGTTCACGTATAACCTGTGCGTGCGTACGGGCGCCATGGACGTGATTGGCAGCATGATTACCTCCATCAGCAGCGACCGCCGTCTGCTGGCGCTGCTCGTGGCCTGGTGCTTCGGCGGCTTTATGGAGGGCATGGCCGGTTTTGGTACCGCTGTTGCCATTCCCGCCGGCATGCTCGCGGGCCTGGGTTTTGAGGCCGTGCCCGCCGTGTTGATCTGCCTGCTGGCCAACGGCGTGCCCACGCCCTACGGCTCCATCGGCATCCCCACGGTGTCCGTTGCCGATCTGGTGGGTCTGGATCCCCTGCACCTGGCGACCGTTCAGCTGGTGCAGCTCGCGCCGTTCTTTGTGGTGATACCGCTGCTTATCGTACTGGTTGCGGGCCGTGTCGCCGATGATCAAGGCAACGTTGCGAGCGTTGCCGAGCGTATGCACGGGGTTGCCGGCGTGGCGCTGCTTTCCGGTGTGTCCTTTGTAGGTGCTGCCCTGGTCGTTGCCATGTTTGTGGGTCCCGAGCTGGCCGTAGTCGTGGGCTCCATCGTGTCGCTTGCGCTGACCGCCGCGCTTGCCATGCGCACCGAGAAGTCGGGACATCTGGATGCGCGCTTCCATATGAATATCGAGGCCGGCGAACAGCTCACCGCTAAGTCGGCGCTTTCGGCCTGGTCGTGCTTCATCCTGATCTTTGTGCTGCTGTTGGGTACCTCCAACCTGGTGCCCGACGTGCACGCCGCGCTCGCGCCGTTTGCGAGTCACGTGCAGGTGTATTGCGGCGAGAACCCCGGTACACTTACGTTTTCGTGGATCAACACGCCGGGCGTCTGGATTTTCCTGGCGGCGTTTGTCGGCGGTGCCATTCAGGGCGCATCGCCGCGCTTGATGGGCGAGGTGCTGGTCACGACCGTCAAGCAGATGATGCCGACGGTCATTACCATGCTTTCGGTGCTGGGTTGCGCCAAGGTGATGGGCTATGCCGGCATGATTTCGTCGATTAGCGCGTTTTGCATTGCGGTCGCCGGCGGTCTGTACCCGATTCTGGCTCCGTGGATTGGTGCGGTCGGTGCGTTTGTGACCGGCTCGGGCACGTCCTCGGGCATGCTGTTTGGTCCCATCCAGAGCCAGGCTGCCGCTGCGCTGGGCGTGAGCGACTACTGGATGGTCGCGCTGAACGCCCTGGGTGTCGCCGCCGGTAAGATGATCTCTCCGCAGACGCTCGCGATTGGCCTTGCCGCCGTGCACGTGCGCGGAAAGGACGCCGAGCTCCTGGGCGCGGTGCTGCCCTACGCTGCTGGCATGCTGGTCCTCATGAGCGCCATCGCCATGCTCGGCTAAGGCCTGCCGCTATAACTAGTCATTGGGGACGTTCTTAAACGGCTAGTTACTTGGGACAGTCTTCGGACTGCTTGCCGCTGGAGGCTGTTTAGCGCCGCCGTGCAGGGTGTCTTTAAAGAGCCGTGACCAAAAATCGCCAAATATGAGTACTGATACCTTTTCAGTAGCAGCAATTTTGGCCATTTTTAAGACTATCTGACGTATCTATCGAGTGGATATGCTGCTGTATCTCCTCAAATGTTCAATAAAAGAAGCCCTTGATGGGTAGCGCGCAGAGATGTGGTGTAAGAGGCGGGGCATGCCCCGCCTCTTCTCTT
>UQRW01000025.1 GCA_900543515.1 uncultured Collinsella sp. | reverse complement strand
CCCCTATCGGGGCGGCACGTTTTTGTATGGGGACTGGTTGGGACGGCACCGTTCATGGGTGGGGTACACTGGGTGGCGACTTTTAGTTTATCTACTACCTGATGGGGTGTTTTTGTATGGGTAAGAAGTCTCGGGCTCGGGTTGCTGCGGCGGGAACTCGCAAGGATCCTGGTCGTCGGGTTGCCGAGGGTAAAAAGGTCGATCGTGTCGAGAAGGACAAGAAGGTTGGCGCGCATGCTCATCCTGAGTGGGCGCCTCACCTCAATACGGCTAGCGAGGATCTGACTGCTAAGTTGTTTACTCTGGTCGAGGTTATCTTGGGCGTGGTGCCCGTGGTGGTCATTGGCTTGTTCTTGGCTTCGAAAGATGCCACGAGTGTCGATAAACTCACCGATGTCTTTTCTCAGGACCCCTCGATGGTGGTTACGTTTATCTCTGCGTGCCTGCAGCCGTTTGTGGCGTACATGTTGTACATGATTTATCGCAAATACTGCGAGGGCGACGCTGGTTTTGCCGCCGGCAACCTGATCGGTCTTTTGTGCTCCGAGATCCTACTGCTCAATATCCCAGGCGTCATCGGTATGGGCATCTTGCTGTGGCGTGTTTGGCGCAACGTCGCCCCGCACTTTGAGAGCTGGTTGTTTGAGCGTCGTGTTGCGGGCGTGCTGGCGGATATCGCTGGGTCGCTTGTGATTCTCGTCCTGGCGTTTATGTGCGCCACCGCCTCTCGAGGCCTTGCGGGCATGTAATTAACCTTCATCGACTGCGGAGCGCGGGGCGGGAGGCCGGTTTGCCTTCCCTCAACGCGACCCTGCGAAGCCGTGAGCGAGGAGGGAAGGTAGTCCGGCCCTCCCGGCCCAGCTCACGCCAGCGCCAAGCGCTAGTAGTTCACCACCTGCTCCTCAAAGTACGCCTTCGGGTGGTTACACACCGGGCACACCTCAGGCGCCTCGGCACCAACGTGCAGGTGCCCGCAGTTCAGGCACTTCCACACCTTCACGCCCTCGCGCTCAAACACCTCGCCCGACTCGATGCGCTCGACGAGCTTGTTGTAGCGCTCCTCGTGCGCCTTCTCGACGGCGGCGACACCACGGAACTTCGCGGCGATCTCGGCAAAGCCCTCCTCCTCGGCGGTCTTGGCAAACTCGTCGTACATCGTGGTCCACTCATAGTTCTCGCCCGCAGCGGCATCACGCAGATTGTCCAGGGTATCGGGGACGGCGCCGTCGTGCAGATACTTAAACCACAGCTTGGCGTGCTCGGACTCGTTGCCCGCCGTCTCGGCAAAAATATTCGAGATCTGAACGTAGCCGTCCTTTTTGGCCTTGGATGCATAGTAGCGATACTTGGTGTGTGCCTGGGACTCACCGGCAAAAGCGGTCTCGAGGTTCTTCTTGGTTTGGGAATTCTCAAAATCCATAGGTGTACTTCCCTTCAACGCATGCCGCCCGTAGGCTTCGAGCGACCTTGTCTTTAGGATGCCCTCAAGCCGCGAATTTAAACCTTACAATCCCGTTCTTCAGATTTGAGCGGGCTACACACTCAACCAACGATCGTCCTCGGCTCGGCAAAAGCCCTCGCGCTCCAGGTCAGCTAGAATGCCCGCGATCAAGTCGCACTCGACCGGCCCGCGACCGGCTGCCGCTTCCATCTCGTTAACGCCCACCACGGCATCAGCAAGCGTAATCCCCGCCGGCTGCCCATCGCGCGCTGCCAGCAACATACGCACGATATGCGCGCGCTTTTGGCGACGCGAGCCCTCAAACTTGGACTGACGGCTATAGCCCGCCGACCGCCTGGACGGATTGGGCAACGTCTTTTTTAGATATGCGCCGTAATCTAGCAACGCGTAATACCACGCGCGCGGCGTGTCGGCATCATCGAGCGGCACGGCAAAGGGAGCGATCTCGTCCGCCGACGCACCGGGGGCCGCCGGACAGGCCGCCTGAATCAGCGGCACCAGCTCGCGATCGGGAACAGCCGGTACATCGGGAAAGAAGTGATGCAGAAAGACCGTGCGCACATTGGTCTCCAGATACACGCCCGGAAGATCAAACGCAAACGACCGGATACCCTGCGCCGTTGCCGGGCCAATACCAGGCAGAGCGACCAAGTCACGCGTCTCGTGTGGAAACTCCCCGTCCCAGTCTTCCACAACGCGCTGAGCGGCCTTGTGGAGCGCCAGAGCGCGTCGGTTGTAGCCCATCCCCTGCCAAGCGTCCAAAACATCGGAAGGCGCGGCCTGGGCAAGCGCCTGCACGGTCGGAAAACGATCGAGCCACACCGGCATGCGCGCCTCCACACGCGGCACCTGCGTTTGCTGCAGCATGACCTCAGAAAGCCAAATGATGTACGGATCGCGTGTGCGGCGCCACGGAAGGTCGCGATAACGCAGGACCCCTTCCGAACGAATCATCGAACGAAAGGGGTCCTGAATCATGGCTATGCTCCTTATGCGGCGCTATTCCTCCCGGTAAGCGCACGCGCAGGTGGCGTACTCGGGAAACGCTTCGCGGTCGGCGAACTTGGGATCGACGGCCGGGAACTGGCGGTGAGCGACGATGTCGCCGAGCGAAACGGAATCGAGGTAGTCGCGCATCAACGCCTGAGCTCCGGCCCACAGGGGATGATAGCAGCACGTGCCCATGCGTGCACAGTCACCATCGGGTGCGGTGCAATCATTCATAACCATAGGGCCCTGAACGGCCTCGACGACCTGACGAATGGTGACGTCGTCCGGACTGACTTTAAGACGCATGCCGCCATGGACGCCACGCAGGCTCTCCACGATGCCAGCCTGAACCAAGCCATGCTGGATCGAACGCGCGAACGAATAGGGCACGTTGACCTCTTCGGCGGCAGTGCGAACAGAAAGCAACCGCTCCGGCTCCTCGGCAAGCATCGCAAGCATGCGAAGGGCATAGTCAGTCTTTCTCGATATGTCCATTTTTCCCCTTTCAAGGAATAGGAACAGCCCGAACGGGCTCCGGGGCCGAGCTTACGTCGAGACGCCAAACGAACGTCAGGACAGCCAAATAGCAAATCGGGTGTCCACTGGATGCCGAGCCTGAAGCTGATTACATCAATACCGGCCTACAGTGAAACTTAGTATAACCTAACCCCCTACCCCATTAAACAGGTGTTGTGCAACAAACGCCTTGTTTGAACATATATATCAGTTGGGCTTTATTCGCGAATGGGAGATGAGATTTGGAGAGATGTGGTTTTAGATATTAGGGCGTGGATCAATATCCCATTAAACGCAAAAAGCCACGTCCGAAGACGTGGCTTTAATTGCGTTGGCGGGAAGTACGGGGCTCGAACCCGCGACCTCCGACGTGACAGGCCGGCGCTCTAACCAAACTGAGCTAACTCCCCAGGCAGACGTTCGCGTTTGTTTCCGCTCGCGTGCGCTGCGGGGATTAGTATACACAGAAGTCTGTCCGGCGCGCAACAACTTTTTTGAAAAATTTTTTGGGGCCATCCGGGAGGGCTTCCGGGGCTGAGGGCGGGGGTTAAGTTTGCTGCTCTACAGTCCTGCGCAAGACGGAAAGCACATTAAGTGCTTTCCTTTGCGTGCGGAACTCGCGACAAACTTAACCCCCGCCCTCAGCCCCGGAAGCCCTCCCTGCCGTCACATTATTCAACCAGTTTTGCGGGCGTGCGCCGCTGCGCGGCTAGCCCGCGTGCTCCTCGGCGGGGTTGGTCTGATTGTTTTTGTTGAAGCTCTGCCTTTGGCTCAAATGGAAACGGGGGACGCATTTGCATCCCCCGTTTTTGTTGTGGTTACTCTAGATCAATAAATTTGGTGCTTATGATCTTGCCGTCTTTTACTAGCATTCTGGCCATGGTGGGGCCTCGGGTGCCTCTGGGGTAGCTAGCGCTGCCCGGGTTGAGGACTAAACAACGGCCCACTTGGGCTTCTTTGGTTACGTGGGTGTGACCATTGATGGCTACGTCTACGGATCCCACCGGAAGGTCTTCGCGGTAGTGGGCTACGGCGAATTTGAGGCCTTCGTAGGTAAAGAGCGCAAGACGGTCTACATCGGGACCGTAGTCGCGGTAGTAATCGTTGTTGCCCAGTACGGCCCGCACGGGGGCGATGGTGCATAGGTGCTCGTAGTCCATCTCTGACGTGAGGTCGCCGGCGTGGATGATCAGGTCTGCGCCCTCAAGCTCATCCAAGAGCGCAGGCGATAAATAGCCGTGGGTGTCCGAGATGATGTCGATGCGCTTGGCGCTTGCGCTGTTCATGGGATCCCTTCCGCAAAAAACGATTCGGCAGATACATACAAAAAAGCCCCACGGCTCCGCAGACGATGGGTCTACAGGGCTGTGGGGCCAGTGTGCTAGAGACTCAGAGCCTTCTTGAGCGGCACGACGCGGCGGCGCGAAACCGGCACGCGTTCGTCGACGCCCGTAATGCCCAGCTGGATGGCGCCCGAGGGCACCGTCTCGACGTCCGTAACGCACGCCAAGTTGACGATATAGCGGCGGTGAACACGGAAGAAGCCAAAGTCGCAGAGCTTGGCCTCAAACTGCGCCAGCGAGGTCGTCGACAAAAAGCGATCATCGACGGTATAGATGCAGGAGTAATCGTCCTTGGCCATGATAAAGCGAATGTCGTCCACGGGAATGAGCACCTTGCGGCCGCCCTTTTCCACCGGGATACGCTCGATGGTCACCTTGCTGTCCGTAACCGGCTTGGCGCGTTGCATGACCTTCTCGATCGCGCGATCCAAGCGAGCTTCCTCGACCGGCTTCATCAGATAATCGACGGCATCCACGTCGAATGCCTCGACCGCATGGTCACTATACGCAGTCACAAACACGATCGCCGGCGGATTTTTGAGCTTATGCAGCGCCTCGGCAAGTTGCAGGCCCGAGGCACCGGGCATCGAGATATCGAGAAACACGACATCCACGCGACTTTCCATAAGCATCTCGATGGCGGAGCGGACGCTCGACGCCTCCGTGATCGTGCCGATCTTGCCCGTTTGCTCGAGCAGGAAGCGAAGCTCCGAGCGAGCCGGCGCCTCATCATCCACAATCATCGCACGCAGCATAGGGATAAAACCTTTCGTCAACTAACTACGCCGGGCATCCGTCGCATGACGTTGAGCCCGTAGCCTTTTATTTTACTCTTGAATGTCAAAGATGCTCTCTGACAAATCAAGATGAAGGAGCACTTTGGTGCCCTTGCCCGGCGCCGATTCGACACGCGTATAGGAGTGCGGCCCATAAAAGCGATGGATGCGCTCCGAAATATTGTGCATGGCCACACCGGCGCCGCCACCCTGGGGAGAGCTGGCGTCGGGA
Organism: uncultured Collinsella sp.; assembly: GCA_900543515.1. GTDB lineage: Bacteria > Actinomycetota > Coriobacteriia > Coriobacteriales > Coriobacteriaceae > Collinsella. Next base: position 23,567 of record UQRW01000025.1, on the reverse strand, counting down.
CGGGCAGAACGCTCGTCAAACAGTCTGGCGGCGGTACCCTCATCCATGCCCACGCCATTATCGGCCACGGCAATCAAGATTGCATCCTCGCCGTCTTGGTGAACGGTCACGTCGATCCTCAGGGCGTCGTCATCGCCCATACCATGACGTACGGCGTTCTCGACAATCGGCTGAATCACAAATGCCGGCACCAGCGTATCTTCCACGTCCTCGGACACATCGAACGTCGCAAGCACGCGGTCCTCGCCAAAGCGGGCCTTCTCAAAGGTAAGGTAGCGCTTGGTCTGTGCAACCTCGCGCGAGACCGGAATAAGCGATCCCGAGTTGTCGAGCGTGGCACGATAGAACGATGAGAACTCACGAAGCAGTTCGCGGGCCCGCAGCGGGTCGGTGCGCGTAAACGATGCAATGGTGTTCAGCGTGTTGAACAGGAAGTGCGGGTTAATCTGCGCTTGCAGCGCACGCACCTCGGCGCGCGCCGTGAGTTCCTTTTGCACCTCGAGCTCGTGGATGGCGAGCTGCGTGGACAAGATCTCGGCAAAGCCCGAGGCAAGCGCGTACTGGGTACGGTCGACGGCGCGCGGGGTCTTGTAGTAGAACTTGAGCGTGCCGACGGTACGATTGCCCACCTTGATGGGGGCGATAATGCCGGCGGGGACTTGGTTGTGCGAGCCATCCGAGCCCACGACATCCACCATACGGTTGAACGACTGCACGATGCCATGTTCGATAACGTAGCGTGTGGCAAGCGTGTGGATGGGAGAATCTGGCAGTAGTTTTTCCTCAAACTCGCCTGCGCAGGCCAACACGTTGCCCTCGTCGGTGATGGCCACCGTCATGGCGCGCGTCTCGGGCAAAATGCGCCGGCACACCAAACGCGCCGACTCCTGCGTCAGACCGCCCTTAATGTCCTCAAGCATGGCCGAGGCCACCGAGAGCGTCTCCTCGGTGTACTGGGAGCGCACCGAATCGGGATTGAGCGTCAAAAAGATAAAGATGCACAGAAAGATGCACAGCAGCGCGCAGGCAATCACCGTGGCGATCGGCTCGATACCGGTCACCAAGGCAAAAATAAAGTACACCAGCACGCAAATGGCGCAGGCAACGGCAATGATGCGAAAGATTGATATTGAACTATCGCGCTGGGCGCGGCGGTCGATCATTCGGCCCCCTCCAGGATACTGATCAGTTGTGCGTCACGCCAAAGCCCGTCCATGATCTTGGGCCAAAAGCTCTGGAAACGCAGGTAGCTTGCAGCGTTTTGGCGCGCATAGGCCTTTGCCTCGTCGATACCATGGCGCCAGATGCGCAGGTAGCCCTCATGCTCGCGGGTAAACACGCTGCGGACCATAGCGGTCTTGCGCACGCGGTCGTCGAGCTCGCGCGAAATCCACGGGCCCGGGTAGGGCATGAGCGATGCCGCCGTAACGGGAATGAGCTCCTTTTGATGCGCGGCGAATGTCAACTTTGCCCTTTCGTAGTACCAACGGTATACATCCTGCATAAAGCGCGGTGAGCGCTTTTCGGACTCCGGAGGCAGATGACGCACGGTCCACTCGTTATCGAACCACACGTCGTAGCCAAACATGCGCATGTTAAAGAGGTAATCCAAGTCCTCGCCGCGGGTGATAAACGGGTCAAAGGCTACACGCGTAAAGGCGCGGGCGTGCAGGGCCATCAGGCCGCCGCACACGTAGTTGGAGCGCGAGATGCGGGTGCCCGAGAGCGCCTTTTTCATCCAACGGTTGAACTCGATGCGCTTGGTCCACCAACGATGGCAGATGCCCGCCTTGTCCGTGGGAGCCAGCGGCGAGCCGTCGCGATCGTAGAAATAGCCGCTCTTGACCAAGATCGGCAAGCCCTGACGTGTCTGCTGCCCCAACGCATAGGTCGCGCGCTTCATAAAGTCGGCGTCGATGACAGTCTCATCGTCATCCAAAAAGATAACCGCGTCATGCCCCAGCACAGCGGCACAGGCTAGCCCCATGTTGCGGATGGCACCGTAGCCTCGCAGGCTCACGCACTCGCCCGAACCCTTGGGCGCGATCTGAGCAACCCGGTCTGCAATGCGCGAGGCCTGGGTGTTGGTGACAACGGTGACCTTGAGCGTGGGATGCGCGTCGACAATCTCGTGCACGCGCAGCGACACATCGGCTGTGGCAGAAACGGGACAGACCACCAAAAGGATGATGCGCGGGATGTCACGTACCTGCTCAAGCGAGGCCAGGCAGCGGTCGAGTTCGGGATTGTCGGCGTTGAGTCGCGTCGAATGGTCATAGGTGCCAGGGGCGTTTGCGCAAGCGTCATCGCCCGCCCAATACGTTGGAATCACGACTGTGGCGTTCATGCCTTACCCTCCCTGCAACACAAAAACGGGACGCCGCCAAACACAGGCGACGCCCCGCGACCTAGCTGATTCCATCATACCCACTTGGGCAAATCATTGCTCGCAAGTCGCAATGTTTATTGCGGATAACCCCAAAAGAGTACCGTGGACAGGCACAATAGCCGCTCGCTCCTATGCGGCATGCTCTGCCGCCCGAGTCATGCGGGACAGGCGGACCAGCAGCATAAAGCCAACGACCAGCAGCACGCCAATGGAAAGGACGCCCAGCGACGGGTTGCCGGTCAGCGAGGTGACGACCGACACCAGGAAGGTGCCCATAACGCTTGCATAACGACCAAAGATGTCAAAGAAGCCGTAGTACTCGTTGGATTTTTCCTTGGGGATAATGCGGCCAAAGTAGCTACGGCTGAGCGCCTGCACGCCGCCCTGGAACAGGCCGACCATAATGGCAAGCACCCAAAACTCAAAGGCGGTCTTTAGGAAGAACGCGGCGAACAGCACAATGCCCATATAGGCGGCGACTGCCACCAAGATCATGTTGAGCGTGCCCACGCGGCCGGCGAGCTTGCCGTAGATGATGGCGGACGGAAAGGCCACGAACTGCGTGACGAGCAGCGCCAGGACCAACTGGGTCGAATCGATGCCCAAGGCCGATCCGTAGCTGGTTGCCATGGAAATGACCGTGTGCACACCGTCGATATAGAAGAAGAACGCGATCATGTAGACCAGCACGGTCTTGTTGTGGGCGATCTCGCGCATGGTGTGTCCAACCTCGGAGAACACACCGCCCACGATGTGGCCGATGGTGTCCTCGGGACCGCGCTCGCGACCGTACTTTTGCTTATAGGTGCGAATGAGCGGCAGAGTAAAGATGAGCCACCAGGCACCAGTGATGATAAACGACAGACGCGTTGCCAGCATGGTGGGAACGCCAAGAGCGGGGCCGCCCATGATGAGCGCCAGGCAGATGACGAACGGCACGGTGGAACCGATGTAGCCCCAGGCATAGCCCGAGCTGGACACGGCGTCCATGCGCTCGTCGGTGGTAATGTCGGGCAGCATGGCGTCGTAGAACGTCATAGAAGAGTTAAGGCCGATGGTGCACAGCACGTACACGGTCAAAAATGCCATGGCGGACATTGGGATAGCCTGCGCCAGGCAAAGCACCAGGCCCGTGAGGAAGAAGCCCAAGAAGAACTTGATCTTGTTGCCGGCGTAGTCGGCAAGCGCGCCCAGAATGGGCATGAGCATGGCGATGACCAGCGAGGCAATCGTCTGCGCATTGCCCCAGGCGACCACCAGGTCGGCCGAAGAAGCGCCGGTATTGATGGCGTTAAAGTAAATGGGCACCACCGAGGTATTGAGCAGCACGAGGGCCGAATTGCCCACATCATACATAACCCAGTTACGCTCGAGCTTGGTGTATTTCATGGACAGGGACCCTTCGTATTCGCCCGATATGCAGTTAGTTCATCGTACCCCAATTGTCCAGAACCGCCGGTAAGGATTCGGCAAAGGGGCACGCACGGGCCCTATTCCTCGCGGTCGAACTCCTCATCGGCATTGAGCACGCGACCGCTGTAGTTGACGTGACTGGTCACGGCATCCATGTCACCGGTCTCGATAAAACGTGCGACCGTGCACTCGTAATCGACCAGCGCGCGATCAAAGACCTCGGGGAAACTCTCGTTCGAGACCTCGTCGGTAAAGGGATTCTTCCATGTCAGATGGCCCAGGTTACCGGTGCGCTCGGGCAGCTCCGTCGTCACGCGATGGGCAAGGCCGTCGAGCAGCGAGTAGTCGTGCACCAAGCCCTCAACCAGCGAGATCGCGCGCGTCTTTGCGGAGCCGGCCGGCTCAATCGCGCGGTAAAGTCGCTGCATATTGGCAACGGCAGCACCGTACTCCCCCGCCGGAATGTCAATGCCGTACACGCGTCCGGCAACATAGCTCATCAGCACGCCGGCCACGCGATTGATGCGATCGGTAGTGACGATCTCGCCCGCCGGCGGGTAATCGTCGACCGTAGCGCCATCGCGTTTAAGCTGCAGCATCAGTACATCCAGGTCGCTCTCGATCACGGCATGGACCTGACTGCTCGAATCCTCAAGCCCTGAATCGGACTCCACGATGCCAAACTGCTGCTCATAGACAAAGGGATGGGCGTTGCGGTCGAGCACGTAATGAGACAGCAGGCCCAGCGCAAAGGCGCGACCCAAGCTGGCGTCGCGCGGCAGCAGATGCGACACGCCGTCGCGCAGGCACGCGAACTGTCGAGACATGCGCGACCGATGCATGACCTGCGCCAGCAGCGTGCAGTCGGAAACACGCGGTGTCAGAATGTGAAAGAAAAACGGGTCGGGGCCTTGGTTGCCCAAGATAAAGGCAATGCGCTCTTCATCGGACGTGATGACGCCCTGCGGAAGACGGTCGATGCTTTCCTCGCCAAACAGATGATGGGTGATAAGCGCGGGCATAATGATCCTTTCGATTTCATTCGATGCCACCCATTATGCCCACCGCGCGCCCATGCCAAACCTGCGATGGTAAACGACGGCACGCAAGCCTCTTACGCAAGCCCCAGGTGCGACTTGACCTCGGCGGCACGACGACGGGACACCGGTACCGTCGAGCTCACGCGGTCGAGCCTGAGCTCCATCAACCCCGTGGAGCCAATCTCAACATTGTGCACGTCTTCCAAATTGACCAGATAGCTGCGATGAACGCGAATAAAACCCTCGGAGCTCAAGCGACGCTCGAGCGAAGAGATCGACTCATTGATCAGGTACGTTCCCTCGGCGCAGATGGCGTTGCAAAAATCGGCGCGCGCCTCAAAGTAGCAGACGTCTGCGGCGGGAATGAACACCTTTTTGCCCCCGCGGTCCACCGTCAGACGCAAAGGCTGGCGCGGAGCGTGGATAACACGACGGGCACCCAAGGCTGCCTCGATCTTGTCGAGTGCCTTTGACAGGCGTGCGTCCTCGACCGGCTTGACGACATAGTCGACCGCATCAAGGTTATACGCATCGGCGGCAAACTCGGCAAACGCCGTCACAAACACAACCACCGGCGGCGTCTTTAGGTTCTGCAGCGTCTCGGCAAGCTCAATTCCCGAGCGGCCGGGCATCGTGATGTCCAAAAACAACACGTTGGGCTTGTTCGAGAGAATCGACTCCACGGCCTCGGTGACATTGCCCGCCTCGGCAATCTGACCCACACGCGTATCCTTTTCCAACAGATAGCGTAGCTCAGCCCTAATGGGAGGCTCGTCATCAACCACCAAGATGTTCCAGCCTTCGGACATATGTGCTTCCCCTCTTTTTCTCTCAATCCAACCGCGTGCTACGCCGTCAACGGCGCCGGCTCATGCGGCTCGCCGTTCAGCTCGACGATGACCTGCGTTCCCACGCCCTCCTGGGACTTCACGCGCATGCCGGAATCTTCTCCGTAAAAGAAATGGATGCGCTGAAGCACGTTGAAGAGCGCCAGGCCGCAACCTCGCTTGACGGAGCCGTCGGCGGTAATGCTCTCGGGCTCCTCTCGGCGATGTTGCTCAAACAGATGCGCGCAGACCTCTTCGCTCATACCGATGCCATCGTCCTCGACGATGATCTCCAAACCGTCATCGGTCTCGAAAGCCCTAACATGAATAGAAAGCGGCTCGGTCTCGCGCTGCGCGTGCTTGATGCAGTTTTCGAGCAACGGCTGCAAGATAAACGGCGGCACCAGGCTGTCGCGCACCTCAAAGTCGATATCGACCGAGACGCGCAGACGGCCGTCGCCATAACGAGCCTGCATAAGATTGATGTAGCGAGTGCCCTGTTCCACCTCGTGCTCGAGCGTTGTGAGGGTATCGGAATCAGAAAGCGTCTGACGGTAGTAGTTGGAAAAGTCGATCAGCAGCGACCTGGCCTTGTCCGGCTCGGTACGTACGAGCGACACGATGGTGCTGATGGTGTTAAACAGAAAATGAGGATCGACCTGCGATTGCAAGGCGCGCAGCTCCACGCGGGCCGTGAGCTCGTCCTGGCGCTCGAGCTCAAAGCTCGCAAGCTGCGTGGAAATGAGGTCGGCAAAGCCCGAGGCAAGCGCCGTCTGGCGCATATCGATGCTGCTCAGACGGGGATAATACAGCTCGAGCGTGCCCACGCAATGCCCGCGCACGGTAAGCGGTGCGACAATACCGGCGCGCAGGCGCGGAAAGTAGCCACCCGTCTCGGTCGAGGCATCGCGCGAGAACACGCTTTGCTCGCCGCTGTTGATCACGTTGAGCGTAGTCCGCAGTACCACCGGGGTGCCCGCGGGGCATTTTGCCGAGTCCTCGCCCCAGCTCGCCAACACCTGCTTGCCGTCGGTAAAGCAGATGGCAGAGGCGATAGTTTCGGACAGGATGATCTTAGAGGCGCCCAGGGCAGCTTCGGGCGTAAGGCCGCGCGAAGTGTAGGCGAATATTTTTGAAGCGATGGCGAGCGTGCGGTCGGTTGCGCTCGATGTGAGGTCGTCGGGAACGACAAAGACGTACGAGAAGAAGAAGCACAGCATGACCAAGCCGGCAATGACGACAACGGCCGGAACGGGATTGGGATTATCGGTTAGATCCCAGATGAGCAGCAGGATAAGCAGCGGAACGACAATACCGAGCAAGATGGCTTGAACCACATGCTGAGCGGTACGAAAGACCTTGGTAGAGTTGTAGCTCTTGCCCAGAATCAGCCTATTGAGATCCACCGTCATCTCCTTCTTACCGACGCACCCCATAGCAATAAAGAGGGCCGCAAGCGACCCTCTCCATTGCATTATGCAATCAAATACTGTGTTTTACATCAAGCCATCGATGAACGGTAGCTTAGGCGCTGTACTTGTTTGCCTCGCCGAAGGTGCCGCCCTCGACAATCCAGCCGTCCTTCATGATGACATCCATGTTGTCGGTGTTGAGCACGTGGATGTCGGCGGCGACGTCACCGTTGACGACCAGCAGGTCGGCGCACTTGCCGGCCTCGATGGACCCGGTCTCGTCCTCGATGTGGCACATCTTGGCACCGTTGAGGGTGGCACAGGTGATGGTCTCGACCGGGGTGAAGCCGATCTTGTCGACGAACTCGTACATCTCCTCGATGGAGCAGGTGCCGTACGGGGTGACGAAGGAGAAGGAATCGGAGCCGATCGTCATGACGACGCCGCGCTTCTTGGCCTCGCGCAGGCAGTCGTAGTTGCGCTGCAGCTCCTTCTCGACCAGGGTGCCCTCGTACTTGTCGTGCAGCTCGGGGACGTAGACGGGCGGATAGGTGGCGTACCAGGTGGGCAGGAAGGCGATCGTCGGGGTGAAGAAGGTGCCCTGCTCGGCCATGAGGTCCATGGTGCGCTCATCGATATCGAAGCCGTGGATCAGCTGCTCGCAGCCAAAGCGGACGGAATCGTAGGCAGCGGCGTGGTTGTTGTAGCAGTGGCTCCACACGGGGATGCCGACCATCTTGGCCTCTTCGACCACAGCCTGAATCTCCTCGGAGCAGTAGTGCTGGTCGCGGCCGGAGTCCCAGCGCCAGATGCCGCCACCGGTAGCCCAGATCTTGATGGCATCGGGGTTCTCGCGCAGGCGACGACGGACGGCCTTGCGCAGATCCCAAGGACCGTCGACCTGATCGCCCCAGGGGTGCGATTCCTTGTTGAGCTCCTGGCTGCAGTGGTGGGAGTCGCCGTGGCCGGCAACGCGGCAGAAGCCAAGGCCGGTGGCCAGAACGCGCGGGCCCTTGAAGACGCCCTTGTCGATGCAGTCACGGATCTGGATACCAAAGCGGCCGATCTCGCAGACGGTGGTGAGGCCGTGGGTGAGGCAGTCATAGGCCTGCTTGACGGCGACGGCCTGCTTCTCGAGGAGCGGCTGCATGACCCAGTCGGTGTCATCGTCAGTCAAGTTGCCCGAGAAGTGCAGGTGGGTGTCGATCAGGCCGGGAAGGACAGTCTTGCCGGCGGCGTCGATAACCTCAACGCCCTCGGGAAGGTCCTGCATAGCACCGGCGTACTCGATCTTGCCGTTGTCGTCGACGAGAACGAGGGAGTTCTCGACCGGCTCGGCACCGGTACCGTCGATGAGCTTACCGCCAACGATTGCATACTTAGTGGACATGGTTCCTCCTTATGGATCCATATAGTGGGCGAGGCCGTGTTGGGTTAAGGCCTCACAAAGCTACCCAAGTGGCGCCGGGTTCGGTGCGCGGAAGAGAGAATTCCGCGCACCCGATCCGCCCCGGCTAGGCGTTACTTTTTGCGGGAATTGGTGAAAGCCATGAGGGCCAGGCCAATAGCCAACCAGCCGATCACGATGCTCCACTCCACCATGTTGAGGGAGGCGGGAGAGAACGGGATCACGAGCAGGCCAATGATGGTGCCGCAGGCAACGATAGCGAGGCTGATGCCAAACTTGCCGCCGGGCACCTCGTAGGGACGAGGCAGGTCGGGCTCGGTGAAGCGCATGCGCAGGCAAGCGAGGGCGACCATGCCGCAGGAGAAGATGAAGGCGAGAGCCGACACGTTGGTCAGAGGGATGAGCATGTTCTTGCCCAGGAACGGACCGACGACGGTGATGACGCCCAGAACGACGCAGGCGAGCTTGGGAGCGCCGGACTTGGGATCGACCTCGGCGAACTTCTCGGGCAGCTGGCCCTTTCGGCCCATGGCGAGCATGATGCGGCTCGTGGCGCCGTAGAAGGAGTTCATCGGGCCCATGGGTCCAAGCGTGGCGATGACGAGCATGGCCAGGTACAGGAGCATGTTGATGCCCTTGAGGCAGGCAAGCGCGGGAACCGGGCTCTTAACGAACTCATGCCAGTCGAGGATGGTGCCGAACGAGTAGATGCAGACCATGTAGAAGCCGCCTGCGGCCAGCAGGGCCAGGGAGATGATCTTGCCGAACTTGTTCCAGTTGAGGCCCTCGGCCGCTTCCTCAGCCTGCTGAGGAATGGTGTCGAAACCGGCGTAGAAGAACGGGGTCAGAACCAGGACCGAAACGATGCCTGCGAACAGGCTGGTGCCCTCGGTAGCAGGCTTGCCGCCGCCAGCACCGGTGACCTGGGAGAACACGGGCATGGCGTTGTCCGGCGAGCCGGTGAACAGCGAGACGCCCATGGCGAGCAGCATGCCGCAGAGCAGGGCCTTGGTCAGGAAGGCCTGCAGCTTGGCGGCCGAGCTGGCACCGCGGAAGTTGAGGAAGATGACGTAGGTTGCAAAGCCGAGCGCGATCAGCGTCGGGAACAGGTAAACGTCGGCGCCCAGGATGGTATAGAGCTTGACGGCACGCAGCCACTCAAGACCGGGCAGGCTGCCGAACATCTCGGACACGAGGGTCGAGATAGCGATTGCCTCCCACGGGCACAGGATGCCGTTGCCCAGGGCCAGGAGCCAACCGGTGATATAGCTCAGCGTACGGCCAAAGCTACGATCGACATACTCGACGATGCCGCCCGAGATGGGGATAGCAGCCGTGAGCTCACCGAAAACAGCTCCGACGGGCACGAGAAAGATTGCACCCAAGAGGAATGCGATCATAGCGGGAACGGGACCGCCGCCCACGACCATCCAGTCGCCGACCTGCAGAACCCAGCCAGTTCCGATGATGGCACCGAAACCGATGGTGAAGAAGTTCCAGAGCGAAAGCGTTTTCTTCATGCCGCCGTTACCTTCGACTGCAACTTCTGCGTTCTTGTCCGCCATTGTTCCCCTCCTTTCCTTATTGACGCCTCTTTGGCGTCACCCCTTGCGCGGTCTGTTTTGCCGCGCGCTTTTATTTCATGGCTTTAAGATACGGCCTTGGCACAGCAGCGCCGCTTGTGGCTCGACCGAAGGCAGAACTGCAAAACGAGCGGCGCCGTTTTTGGGACGAACGGCACGGTTTGCCGCTCATTGTTGTCGCCCGTCCGACGGGCGTACGCTCATCGGACGCATATAGAGATGTTTTTGAGGCCGTGTGTTTTGCGCCTTTCGTACCGTTTACCGAGCTTTTGACGCGCGGACCCATTTGTTGCACATCTTTTTTGTAGGATAGACAGGTTATACATGAGACAAGGCGGTACGAATGGCATACGGATACAACGACGGTGATCAACGGCGACAAAGCGTTCGCCTTGCTGGCCGCACCACGCCGACGCCCAGAAGTGCCACGAGCAGCAATCCGCAACGCCCTCAAGAGCAACCCAGGCCTTCGTCTCGGCAGCAGACAAACAGAACACGGCAGAGTGGCCGTCCGAGCACGGGCACAAGCGCACAGCAAGATAGCCGCTTGGGCGCGCGCACTCGACAGCGCCAAGCCGAGGTTCCGCAACTGCGCCGCAACGGCGCACGTCAGCCCGGCAGCCATATCAACCGCTTCTTTTCGCATCCCCAAGGCGGACGCGACGGCAAGCCCTACCGCTCGACATCGTACGTGAATGCCCCCGCCCTGCCGGCTCGTCGGCTTTGCCTCGCACTGTGCTCTATCCTCATCTGTCTGGTCTTTGTGCTTATGAGCTCCTGTATGTCCCACGGCTCGGCCGGTCTCGAGCCCACCGCCGAGGACAAGCTGCTCAAGGCCCCCGTCGCGCCCGGTTATTCTTTCGCCTTTTCGACCCCGCGCTCGCAATGGCAAGCCGGCACGATGCCCCATATCTATCAGATCGACCCTGCATGGTCGGAGCTGCCTTACGCCGGCGGTACCATCCGCCAAAATGCCTGCGGGCCTACGTGCCTCACCATGGTCTATATCTTTAAGACGGGACGCACCGATATGACCCCCGTCAATATGTGCGCGCTTTCCGAGGCAGGCAATTACGCCCCCACCGGTGCAACCGAATGGTCGTTTATGACGAGCGGTGCGTGGCAGTTGGGACTTAACGGAACGGAGCTTCATAACAATCGCGACTCGATGACTCAGGCGCTGCGTTCGGGAGCGCCCGTCATCGCCGCCGTTCGGCCGGGCACCTTTACCAACGTGGGCCACTACATTGTACTTTACGGTATTGACGACGCCGACCAGATTGAAGTCTTCGATCCCAACTCGGCCAGCCGCAGCGCCCGACGCTGGGGCGTCGTAGAGGTCCTCAACGAAGTCGAAGCCATGTGGGCCTACTACTAGTCATTGGGCACTCATTGGGGACAGACTTAAATGAGTGGTCGTCGGGGACAGTCTTACGGACGCCGGCCGAGAGCAGACGAAAAGGGCCATCCCGAACTGCTTGGAACTGCCAGCACGGAAAGCGCATCCTGCTTTGGGGCCCAATAGCGGGATGCGCTTTCCGTTAGCGGCCCGTTTGGGAAACTAGGGACCGCTTTTCGACAAAAATCCGGGATGCATTTTCCGATTGAGGGCCTCAAGGGAAACCGCACCCCATGTTGGACGCTCATTCTGGGATGTGCTTTCCGCAGTTGATCGATGCGGCCTTTAAGGACTGTCCCAAGCTGCCGGCAGGAAAGGAACGTCCCCAAGTGCCGGGTTTCCGCAGCCTGCAATGCTCCTCATGAACAGCCGCCTCAATAACAAAAGCCCCCGCGGCCGAAGTGAACTGCCTCCCATTTCTTGGACATGAGAAATGGGAGGCTTTCTTTATGCGCGTTGATTTGAGGGTGAAGCATGATATCGAGGCCAGGAAGGCGGCCATAGGGCTCTTCGAGCTCGGGCACGGGTATAAATCTGCCGCGATCGCCCTTTCGCTTCCCGCGGAAGCCGTGAGAAGATGGCAGGAGATATACCGCGCATTCGGGAGCGAGGTGCTGCTGCGCATGGACGGAAAGCAGGGCAGGTACACATACGAGCAGAAGGTCGCCGCCGCCTCCGCCGTCGTCGACGGCGGCATGACGAAGACCGAGGCGATGGCGGCGTTCGGCATAATGTCGATGTCGCCGCTCAAGAAGTGGTGCGCGCTATACCGCCGGGGCGGCGCGGAGGCCCTGCGCCCGAGGCCCAAGGGCCGGCCGAGCGGTTCCAGGGCGAGGCCGCGGACCCGCGAGGAGGAGCTCGAGGAGCGGTGCCGTAGGCTCGAGGCCGAGGTGGCCTACCTAAAAAAATTACGCGCCCTGGTCGAGAGGGACGGGCTCTGACCAGGGCGAAGGCCGAAGCGCTCGCGGCCCTGCGCGCCGAGGGGCACGCACTCGGGCACCTGCTCGCATGCGCCGAGCTCAAGCGGTCGACCTACTACTACGCCCTCGCGCACCCGCCGAGGCCCACGCGCGCCGAGCTCCGGGAGGCGGCCGCCGAGATCTTCTCGCGCACCGCCAACGGCTGCGGGCACCGGCAGATAGCGATGTGCCTCAGGGCGGAAGAGGGGGCCGTGATAGCCGACAAGACCGTGCTCAAGATGATGCGCGAGATGGGGATTCGCTGCGGCATCAGACGCGAGACGGCCTACCACAGGTACAACTCGTACAGGGGCGTCGTCGGCAGGACGTTCGAGAACGTGATCGCGAGGGATTTCGACGCCGGGGCCCCGTGGCAGAAGCTGGGGACGGACGTCACCGAGTTCAAGGTGGCCGGCGGCAAGGCCTACTGGGCCCCGACGCTGGACTTCTGCACCAAGGAGATCGTGGCGAGCGACATATCGACCACGCCCGACATGGCCCAGCAGGCGAGGATGCTCGACGAGCTGCTGTCCAAGATCCCCGAGGGCGCCGCCCCGACCATGCACTCGGACCGGGGCTGGCAGTACCAGCACGCCTCATACACATCCAGGCTCGAGGCCGCCGGCATCGTCCAGAGCATGTCCAAGAAGGCGAACTGCATCGACAATGCCGCCACCGAGCAGCTCTTCGGCCACGTCAAGGACGAGTTCTACAGGGGCCGCGAGTGGAAGACGTTCGAGGATTTCAAACGCGACCTGGAGGAATACATAGTCCACTGGAACACGAGCCGGAGGCAGGTGAGATTGAAGGGCCTGACCCCGGAGGAGTTCCGGAATCAGGCCCTCGCGGCCTAGTCGCTATTTAGGGCGTCCAAGATTTGGGGCGCAGTTCAAAGCGGACCGCGGGGGCAACAGACCTGCAAGAGTTAACTCAAGTCCTCGCCATTTGATGCAATGACCTTTTGGTACCAGCAGAAGCTGTCCTTTCGGTAGCGATCGAACGTGCCTTTGCCCATATCATCGGCATCAACATAAACAAAGCCATAGCGCTTCTTCATCTGCCCCGTCGAGGCCGACACCAAATCGATACAGCCCCACGGCGTGTATCCCATCAGGTCAACACCGTCCTCGACAATTGCATCGCGCAGCGCAAGAATATGCCTTCGCAGGTAATCAATATGATACGCATCGTGGACTTTGCCGTCTTCCAGCGCATCGAGTCCGCCCACACCGTTCTCGGCGATAAAGAGCGGAAGATGGTAACGATCGTGGTAGCCGGCAAGCGTCACGCGCAAACCCAGCGCATCGATCTGCCACTTCCAGGCAGTCTCTTTATCCTTGAGGTACGGATTGCGCAACGTCGGGAACACGTTGCCCTCCGCCTTCTCGGCGATCACCTGATCATCGGCGCACACCAAGCGCGAGCAATAGTACGAGAACGAGATGAAGTCGACCGTATGCTCTGCCAGATACTCCGTATCGCCCGGCTCAAAGGGCACGTGAACACCCTCTTTCTCGAGTGCACGCAGCTTCCAAGCAGGATAGGCGCCCGCAGCCATCACGTCTGTGTAGAAGTAGCGGCCGCGGTCCTCCTCATACGCAAGCCATACGTCCTCGGGCGCACAACGGTACGGATAGGTCGCACCGGCAGCGACCATGCAACCCACCTTGTTTGCGGGATCGATCTTGTGCAGAATCTCGACAGCGCGAGCGCTCGCCATAAACATATGGTGCGAGAACGCCGCGGTCACGGCTGCACGGTCACGCTCATCCTCGAGCGTGACACCCGCGTTGAGATAGGACAGCGCCACGCTGTTGATCTCGTTGAACGTAAGCCAATAACGCACGAGGCCCTGGTACGCGCGTCCGACGGTCTCGACGTAGTGCGCATACCGCTCGATCATCTCTCGGCTTTGCCAGCCACCATAGCGCTCGACCAGAGCCAACGGATAGTCGTAGTGCGACAGCGTCACAAGCGGCTCGATTCCATGCTCGCGCAGCGCCTCGAATACCTGACGGTAAAACTCCAAGCCCTCGCCGTTGGGCTCGGTCTCCATCCCTGTGGGAAAAATACGGCTCCAGCAAATTGAAAGACGCAGGCACTTAAAGCCCATTTCGGCAAAGAGCTCGACATCCTCGTGCCAATGATGGAAGAAGTCGTTGCCCCAGCGGCATGGATACAGCCTGTCCGGATCGTCCACGGGCTTTTGCCTGCCAAACATTACATCCCAGCGGTCGGAACCCTGTGGGATCAGGTCGGAGTGCGACATGCCGCGGCCGCCCTCGTTCCAGCCCCCTTCGGCCTGGTTGGCGGCGAGGGCACCACCCCACAAAAAGCCCTCGGGCATACCGGCGGCAGACGTTCTGTCAAAGTAACTCATGCTACTCAGCATCCTCGGCAGAAGCTGCCGCGGCGTTCTCCTGCTCCTGAGCCAGGAGCTGGTTATCGTACACCTTAAAGAACGGGTACCAGACCACAGCCATGACCACGATCAAAACGATCGTAAACACCCAGATGCGCGGGTCGAGGCACTGGACAAAGCCCTGAACGAAGATGGGGAACGTGCCGCTCACCAAGATGTAGAAGTTAGAGACAAGACCCAGTGAGACCGCACCCCAATACAGCAGGGCCGAGATCATGCCGCCTAGCACAAACGGAATCATGAGGATCGGGTTGAAGATGATGGGCGCGCCGAAGATCGCGGGCTCGGAGATACGGAAGAAGCTCGGCACGATCGATGCCCTGCCAAATGCCTTGAGCTGCTGCGACTTTGCCCTAAACGCGCAGAGCGCCACAAAAGAGAACGTATTACCCGTGCCGCCGATGAGGTTGATGGCCAACGACATGAGCGCCGGGTGGAACTCAAGCGGCTGCCCGGCAGCATAGAGCGAGGCGTTGGCGGCAAAGGCGGCAAGCGTGACCGGGGCGGTGATGGGCATTACGATCATGTTGCCGTGGACGCCAAAGCACCAAAACAGCAGCGTCATGAAGCAGATAAGCAGTGCGCCGGGCACAGAGTCAACTGCGACGGAAAGCGGGGCAGCGAGCAGCTTCTCGATAACCGAGGGGATGGACAGCGCGGGATCGATCATCTGGATCAGCAGGTTGCCGCCAAAGAAGATGAGGATGTTGGCGAGCATAGGTACGATGGCGCCAAAGGTTTCGGACAAAAACGGCGGCACGCCATCGGGCATCTTGATGGTGATGCCCTTGGTCTGGCAGAAGCGCGTGACCTCGACGGAGACCAAGGCAACGATGATGGCGGTAAACAGGCCCTGCGCACCCAGATAGGTGCAGGGGACCGCCTGGAGCACGGACTCGTCAGCAAGCTGGTAGTAGGACGACGGCGCCGCGGCGATCAGGAACATCACCAGCGAGGTCATGCCGGCGTTAAGCTTGGGCATCTTGTAGGTGCCCGCCAGGTTATAGGCGATTGCGAACGTCACGATCACCGACAGTATACCCATCGTCATGTTGAAGGGAATGAGCAGCGTGAGCTTATTGGCCGTGGCAAAATCGAGCCAAGGGCCAAAGACGGACCAGAACCCGCCCTGCGCCACCAGGTCGGCCGTGACCGGCGGGTTGGCGAGGATCATAAAGACGGCAGATACCAAGATGAAGCTGATCGCGCTCATAAAGCCCTTTTGCATGGAGGCAAAGTGGCGCTCGGTGCCGCAGAAATTGGCGATAGGGGTCAGTTTTTCCTGAAGCAGGGTCATGAACTTCTCCATGGTTGCCTCCTAACCCAACAGCGACTGGGCGAGTGCCAGCACGTTGGCGGCGTTGCCCATGCCGTAGTCCTGTGCGGGGATGACCGCGGTCGGCTTACCGCTCCCCTGCTTGACGGTGTTGAGCTGGTAGGACACCTGCGGCCCCAAGAGCAGCACGTCATAATTGGCGCACGTCTCCTGATACTCGCCGATACCCACCGCATCGATATCGAGCTCGATGCCGTTTTGCTCCGCATATTTCTCGAGTTTCTTCATCAGAATGCTTGTAGACAGACCAGCTGCGCAAACAAGAAGGATCTTCATAAGGGATTCCCTTCGCATTGATTGGTTGGATAGTCACCGCACGCCGCTAGGCGTTCTTGGTTGCAGTGCGCTCATACAGGCAGATCAGCTCCTGCACGAGCTCCTGAGCAAGCATGGAGCACATGAGGTGGTCCTGAGCATGGACCAGCAACACATCCACCGACAGATGCTCGCCCGCTGCCTCAGTCGAAAGCAGCTGCGTTTGGATGTGGTGAGCCTTGATTCCCGCATCCTTTGACTGCTTCATGAGTTTGGCGGCGGCGTCAAAATCCCCCGCCTTTGCCTTTTCAAGGGCTTCGAAGGCAAGGCTGCGTGCCTCTCCCGCTGCAGCGACCAGCTGAAACGAAACCATCTCGGTTCCCTGATCGTCCATAACGGTCTCCTCTCCCGTGATGTTTGGTTTGTACTTGAATATTCGAAACGCCTATCTCCCGCCCGCAATCCTCGAGGTTTATTGCAGGTAGACTGACAGGGTCATCGACAAAAGAAGTCTTAAGCCGTATGCGCTTGCACAAGCGCCATCAGCTCATGCCAGGACCGGCGCTCGCGTAGGCGCTCGACCCCCTGGCGGTCCATAAAGATCTCGGCGAGCAGTGAGCTCAAGATCCGCGCCTCATCGCCGCCCGACCGGGCAAACGACACCATAAAGACGATATCGACCTCATGACCGTATTCGTCCCAAAGAATGGGATGTTCGAGCAGGCCCACGGTAACAAAGGCCTCGGCGCTCAAGGGATGCATCCCATGGGGCATGGCTACCCCATTGCCAAACGAGGTGGCGCTCGCGCTCTCGCGCTCGGCGACCTCTTGGGCAAACTGGGCATCGACACGGCCGCTCTCGACGGCGCGCTCGGAGAGATATCGGAGAACGGCCTGCTTCGACGACGCCTCAACGCGGTTGAAGAACAGGGCACGGCTAAAGAAAGAGCTCACGGAGTCCGATTGCGCAGTGTCGTCGCTCAGCACCTTGCGGATAGCGTTGACATCGCTCGTCTCCAAGAAGAAATCGGCCTCGCGGACGGGCACGGGCAACTTGACGTTGAGCGGCACCGTTGTGAACACGTAGTCGATATGCGAAAAATCGAACGTTCCCACGCGGGCGACATCGCATGTCTCAATCGAATCGATATACATGCCAAACTGCTTGCGGTACTGGTGCTCGAGCATACGGGCGCTTCCCGCTCCCGAGGCGCACACGATCAGGATGCGTTTGCGACGCGGCTGGTCGGCTTGCTGCTCGAGGGCCAGGGCAAATGCCATGGCGATGTAGCCGAGCTCTTCATCAGAGGGCTGGCTGCCAAAATGACGCTCGAGTACCTGCGAGGTGCCAGCTGCCATCGAATAGGCCAACGGAAACCTCGTCTTGATATCGGACAGCATGGGGTTATCCATATGCATGTGATATTCAAGGCGATAGCCCAGAGGGCCGATATGCCGAGCAAGGTTCATGCGAAGTTCAAGATCGCCGCTAAAGTCAAACCTAAACTCATCGTTGACCGCACGTACCATCTCGGAAGCAATCTCCCACATCTCGTCCGAGATAACGGCAGAGCCCTTCTCGGGCACGCCCGTGCCCCTGCCGAGCAAATGGATTGCGATAAAGGCAACCTCTTCTCGGGGCATGCTCACGCCCAGGGCATCCTTGATGTTTGCGGCAATCTGGAAAGCCGCGGCGTATTCGCGCGTTCCCTCCAGTTTTTGAACGTCCGATTCTGCAGCTGGGACATAGCAGCCCTGCTCGATGCGGCCAAGAGCAATGTAAAGATGCATGATGAGATTGCGGGATGCCAGCGAGCTCACCGTGACGGGCGAGGCCGTCAGAGCATCGTCCACACATGCGGCGATGGCCCGCAGGCGCTCGGCGAGCTTTGCATCGTCGGTGTCGGGCAACACGGGCCTCACCAGCGAGGCCAGGCACAGGCGCCGCTGCGACTCCCCGCCCGCAACGCGGATTCCGTAGCGTGGGCGCTTTTCGAGCGTTAAGTCAAATTGGGCGAGTTTCTGCTCTACCAGACGCATGTCATTGGACAGAGTTCGCGCCGAAACGTAGAGTAAATCCGCATACTCCTCAATCGTCACCCACTGGGACCGCATGAGGAGGTCGTTAAGAAGGAAGGACACACGGCCGTCGCGCGTATCAGGAATGCCCGGATGGGCCAGAGCCGCACCGTCTAGCAAGCGAGCAAGCTCATCTGCACGTGCAACATCGATACGATACTGCCCCTTGCTGCCAACGATGCGTGCAACCCCTGCAAGGTTGTCGTTTGCGCGATGGATATAGTTTCTCACGGCGCGCTCGCTTACCTCGAGACGCTTGGCAAGTACCGCGACAGCGACAGGCTGAGCGTCCTCGATCATATTTACAAGCTGCTTGACGCGAGCATCCATGTCCTCCTCCTTTCCCTGCGTCTAGTCTAACGCGGTAAAGAATGACACTCCACGTCGCGCTCGTTCCGCCAACTCGGAACAGGTTGCGGGGAGTCCAGCTGAGCTATGGAGAGCCTGGGGAGAGGGCCCGAAGGCAATGCGTCGGTGTGGGATGCGCCTTCCCAGCCATTGGGCAGTCATTGGGGACAGACTTAAATGAGTAGTCGTTGGGGACGTTCTTGTTTGGCTAGTCGTTTAAGAACGTCCCCAATGACTATTAAGGACTGTCCCAAGCTGCCGGCAGGAAAGGACCGTCCCCAAGTGCCGGGTTTGTCCCCAATGACTAGGTGAATAACAAAAGCCCCGCAGCCGGAGCGGACTGCGGGGCTCATGAAGAGAGGCTAGTTTGTGGGCGCTTTGCCTGGCGCCCACGAGAGAGGCAACAGAGTAGAGACTACTCGTGGATGCGGGTGCCGGAGAGGCCGGCCATGGTCTCGGCAGCCTTGTCCAGAGCGCCGATGATGCAGGTGCGGCCCTTGCGGGAACGAGCGAACTTGATGGCAGCGCGGACCTTGGGCTCCATGGAACCCTTGCCGAACTGGCCCTCGTCGGCCAGGCGCTCGGCCTCGTCGGCGGTGATGTCCTCGAGCTCCTCCTGGTTGGGCTTACCAAAGTTGATGGCGACATGCTCAACGGCGGTCAGCAGGAACAGAACGTCAGCGTCGCAGTCCTCGGCCAGCAGCTCGCCGCCCAGGTCCTTGTCGATGACGGCGGGGACGCCCTTGTAGCAGCCCTTGTTCTCGTAGTCGCGGACGACGGGGATGCCGCCGCCACCGCAGGCGATGACGATGAACTCGTTGTCGAGCAGGTTGAGGATGGAGTCAGCCTCGACGATCTTCTTGGGATCGGGGGAAGCGACGACGCGACGCCAGCCGCGACCGGAATCCTCGACGAAAACCTTGGAAGGATCCTCGGCCATGAACTCCTTGGCCTGCTCCTCGGTGTAGAAGGGGCCGATCGGCTTGGTCGGGTTCTTGAACGCGGGATCGTCCGGGTCGCACTCGATCTGGGTGACGACGGTGGCGGCGTGCCAACGCTTATAGCGCTTGTGCATCTCGCGGCCAATGCCCTGCTGCAGGTGATAGCCGATGTAGCCCTGGGACATGGCGCCGCACTCGGGCAGCGGCATCTCGGGGGTGCCGATGGCGTCGTGGGCAGCGGCGAAGGCGTTCTGAATCATGCCAACCTGCGGGCCGTTGCCGTGGGTGATGATGATCTCGTTGCCCTGCTCGATCAGGCCGAGGAGAGCGTGAGCGGTGTTGCTCACGGCCTCGATCTGTTCAACGGGGTTGTTGCCGAGGGCGTTGCCGCCAAGGGCGACGACGATACGATCGGGCTTGCCAAGAGGCTTAGACATTGCTGGAATCCTTTCTGTAAAAGGCCTACAACCCATTAATAACCCGCGCCCGTGCAATACGCGAGTTTATTAAGGTTTATATTCTCTTTATCGCTCATTTTATTCATTTTGAAAATAGTTGAACGGTGAACGGTCGTTTTTATCCGCTCAGCGTACAGAACCCCAGCTCAAGCATATCTACGTCATTTACGTGCAACTTTATTTTAATAGAGCAGGGATTAGACCAGATTATGCAAACTATATCTTTGCTAAACATAAAACAGTCAGCGCAAAGTCTTACTCGCACTATACGAGATTCTATGCACTTATTGGACGAGTATGCAGCCCTGCAATAACATGGCGTTTTTCATCCAACTTAAAGAATAGACGAGTGCCTTTGCCGCACGTCGGCCGGCAGCCGGCGAGCCGTCTCGTCGGTTGCCGCTTCCAGAAAATCAAAAACTGATATTGCGCGCGCAATTGCTGCATGGTACTTTAGCGAAGAACAGCGCGGGCTGGGGCGACGGAGATTTGTCGTGAAGTTTGGGTTCGGCGACCCCGCTGCTGTCTTCTCCTTATCCGCCAGCGAACCCCTTGAGCGACGGATTGAGGAGGTCCTTACTATGACAAAAATGCTCAAGATCACGCTGAATGGCGAGACGTTTCTCGCCGACATGCTCTGGGACAAGGCTCCCGAGGCATGCAAGCTGTTCGAATCATCCTGTCCAGTCGAGTCACGTATCTTTTCGGCCAAGATCTGCGATGCCGAGGTGACGTATCCTGTCTCGGGCCCCATCGCCAATTACGAGCACATCGAGAACCCCGTCTTTCACGAGCCAGCGGGCGCCGTGAGCTGGTATGGCGGATGGTCGTCAATCTGCATCTTCTTTGACGTGTGCGAGCCCTTTGGCACCTGCAACATGTTCGCCCGCATCTGCGAAGCCGACCGCGAGCGTTTTGCCGCCGCCTGCCGCAATGTCTGGGACAACCAGGGCATGTACATTAAAAACGAAATCGTCGAGATCGAAACGGAGGCCTAAAGATGATGGATATCAACACCCTGCTCACACTCGACCTTGCCGAGTACGCCACTGCACTTGAAGCCCTCGCCGATCAAATGATGCTCGAGGAACCGCGTGACATCGACTACATGCGCCGCCGCAAGCTCGACACCGGCCGCGAATTCGCCGTCTGGAACTTCGCCGTCGGTTACTGCATGAACGCCGCCGACGCCCTCTCCCTCCTGCGAGCCCAGGCCAACGAAAACGCCAACGACGGCACCGCCGACCTCGCAACGATCAAAAACAGTGCCGCACGCCTGTGCGACTGGTTCTCGGGCGCCTTCGACGTCACCGGCAAAATGGATGACACGACGGCAATCCTCGCCCACAGCCGCGACCTCTACGCCCAGGTTGAGACTCACGAACAGTTCGCGGCCCTCACCCGCGCCACCGAGCGCTATCTGGTCCAGCTCCAATTTTGGGTCGACCGCCAGATTCCCTGGCCGGCTATTAGCGACCTCGTCCACGGCTACCGCCTACGCACAGAGAGCGGCGAGACAAGATAGAAACAACCAGGCAGCACCAACAATGTCCCGCCACGGGACCCAAAGTGGCAATCAGAGGACTGGAGACGCACGCGGCAGCGTCCCCAGCCCCTTCGCAAAGTAGAGCACTGTTTCAGTGGCTTTGAGGCCTATTCGAACCTTTGCTATCTCCCAATTTTTGTATTTTTACGACAATATTATCTGCGAATTTTTGTATGATTTTAGGCGATTCTATCTGTCAATTTTTGTCATTTGGGGGTTTAATGCTACGCCGTAAGGTCACTGATAGGCTTTTGAGCTGGAAGAATAACTCCAATAAGGCATTACTCGTTACTGGTGCGCGTCAGATTGGCAAGAGCTATGCGATTCGCGCGTTTGGACAAAGCAACTACGCTTCGTATTTTGAGGTCAATTTACTACTCGATGTCGAAGCAAGGAATGCACTTGTTGGCGCAAAGAACTCCGTTGACTTTATCAACCGTGTAGCCCTTCTTGCGGATGCGCCGCTTGTTGAGGGCGATACGCTTGTCTTTGTCGATGAGATTCAGGAGTATCCGCAGATAGTTACACTCATGAAGGCGTTGGTCGAGGATGGGCGCTTTAGCTATGTCTTCTCGGGGTCTATGCTTGGGACTGAGTTTAAGGGGATCTCTTCTTTTCCGGTGGGGTATGTAGAGCACATTGTTATGCGCCCGATGGATTTTGAAGAGTTTTGTTGGGCAAACAGCGTTAGCGAGAATGTGCTTGCAGGCATTCGCAGCTGCCTTGTCGAGAAACATCCTGTCGAAAACTATATTCATGAGGCGATGCTCAAGAACTATAGAGCCTATATCGTTTGCGGCGGCATGCCGGAGGTCGTTCAGAATTATATTGATTCGGGTTATTCGCTCGTGAGCACACGTGAGCTTCAAACTCAGCTGGTCGATCAGTACAAAAGCGATATCTCAAAATATGCATCGACTCGAGCGTTTAACGTTCGGTCGATTTTTGAGCAAATTCCCGTTCAGCTTGAGGCGGAGTCTCATCGCTTTGTTGTTTCGTCTCTGGGTGAGGGAGCTCGCCTTAAAAAATATGAGCAGGATTTCCTGTGGCTTGTTAACGCAGGTGTTGGATTGATGGTCGCCAGGGTGACGGAGCCACGGAGTCCTCTCAAGAGGACGGAGAAAACGACAGCCTTCAAACTATACGAGTCTGATACAGGCATGCTCGCATCGCGATACCCCGGCAGCACCGCACGCGCTGTCTATCTTGATATGAAAACTCCCAACCTTGGTGGTCTCTATGAGAACGTGGTCGCGCAGGAACTCGTTGCCCTCGGGGCGGATGCATGGTACTACCAAACGCGTGAGGTCGGTGAAGTTGACTTTGTGATCGAAGGCGTCCACGGTCATGTTGTCCCAATCGAGGTCAAATCGGGCAAGAAAGTTCGAGCGCATGCGGCCCTCGATCGTCTGATGAGTGTGGGCGAGTACAAAATTCCCGAGGCCGTTGTACTGAGCCATGAGAATCTCAGCAAAGAGGGCAAGGTTCTGTACGTTCCAATCTACATGACGTTTTGTCTCGATGAGTTTATGGAAAAGGATGACCCCAATAACGATTTCTCGTTCGCACCCATATCTCTCTAGCCATTTGAATCCGCAATCCAGCCCCGTCCACACATCAATGCATTTCCCAAGGTGCTGCGCGTTTCGCGCCAAAGGCGCGAAAAAGCAAAGGGATAAGGCGTTGCAACAGCCACGCCCATTACAGTCTGAAATAGGCCATCGATAAATTTCGATGGCGAGCATTCGGCGC
>UQRW01000024.1 GCA_900543515.1 uncultured Collinsella sp. | reverse complement strand
GCACCTGCCCGGCGATATGCGTGAAGGTAGCTAAACCCCGTCTCAAATGAGCTACTAGAGGAGGTTGAGGGGGAGCTGGGGGGCGTCACCCCAGAGCTTTTCGAGACGGTAGAAGTCGCGCGCCTCGGGAGTGAAGACGTGGACGACAACCGAACCGTAGTCCATGAGCATCCAGGTCTTCTGCTCGCGGCCCTCGATGGAGAACGGATGCTCGCCGCAAGCCTCGGCGACCTTCTCCTCGATCTCGTCGACGATCGAATCGACCTGGCGGTTGTTGGTACCGGTGGCGAGCACAAAGTAGTCGCACACATCGGAAAGCTCGGTCAGGTCGAGCACCTGAACGTCCTCGCCCTTCTTGTCGTAGGCGGCCTGCGCGGCGGCGCGGGCGACATCCTCGGCGGCGACACCGCTCGCGGACAGCGAGGCGGCAGTGCGGTCGGACGTGGCGGCGAAGCTCTTGTGCTCCACACCTTCAAGAATCTGCTCGTCGGTCATGGTCTCTTCGGCCATGGAATACCTCTTTCTAGTCAGCCCGAGCTAGCGCAGCTGGGCGTAATGGTTGTAAATCGAAATAGCCGTGGGATAAAGATAGCGCCCGGACTGGATCACATAGACCAGACCCTGCGCAAAACAGGAGAAGAACAACTCGTCGAGTGAGGACTTCCCCACCATCTTGCGCAGCGCATGGGCATAATCGCCGTGGCGGTTGGGTTCGATGGCATCGGCCACAAAGACCACCATATCGAGCGGCGTCATGTCGCAGTCACCCACGGTGTGACGGTCGACAGCCTGGAAAACGGCCGGCGACAGTTCGGGAAAAAGCTGCGGAAGTTCATAGGCGGCAACAGGGCCATGCAAAAGCGGCGTCGCGGCGGAAGGAGAGCCGGCAATCTTAATGCCGTAATGCAGAGCGCGCGTGACCAGCTCGTCGTCGGAGAGCACTTTGTCCCAGTCATGGATCAGGCCGGCGGCAGCGGCATCAAAGCGGTCAACGCCGTAGACCTCGGCCAGATGAAGTGCGGTCTCGGCAACACCCAGCGAATGCACATAGCGCTTGCGCTTATCCTTCATGCGAACATCGAGCAGCTCTTGAATGCGCTTGAGCAGCGCGCGCTCATCGCCCTCAAACTGATCCTCTACCGACAACGTAGACCCCCATCACTCAAAATCTTCTTGGCCCAAATCGGCATATAGCCTGCGTTTGCGAATGTAGCCGAGCACGGACTCGCTCGTAAGATAGCGCACGCTCATACCGCGGGCAACACGCTTGCGAATGTTCGTCGAGCTGATCGCCAGCGCCGGAATCTGAATATAGCGCACGTCGAACGGCAGCCCCGACTCTTTGATTCGGGCACGCGCCGTATCGATATCAAAGCCCGGTCGCGTCGCCGCAATAAAGGTAGCAAGCTCAGCGATTCGTTCGGCATCATGCCAAGTCACAATATCGATAATCGCGTCGGCGCCCGTAATAAAGTAGAGCTTTACCTGCGGCGGGTAAAAGTCGCGAAGGGCATAAAGCGTATCGGCCGTATAGGTTACGCCCGGGCGGTCGATCTCGAACCGGCTCGCCAAAAAGGCCGGGTTCGCAGCGGTGGCGAGGACCGTCATGGCATAACGGTCCTCGGCAGGCGTCACCGGCTTGTCAAGCTTAAAGGCAGGAGAGCCCGCCGGCATAAAGAGCACAGCGTCCAAGTCGAGCGACTCGCGCGCCTGCTCGGCGGTCACCAGGTGCCCGTAATGGATGGGATCAAAGGTGCCACCCATAATACCGAGCCTAAACTCCTGCCCGTCCTCTAGAGGAAGCTCGGGCAAACCGATTCCACCGCGCAGCGACATGGCTTACTCGCCCTCCGGTGTCTCGGTATCGTCCGCGGCATCCGCCGCATCGACAACCTCGACTCCCTCATCCGCAGCATCGGCCACGTCAATGGCTTCAACGGCAACGTCCTCGCCAGCATCCTCGAGCTCCTCGTACTCCGAGAAGTCCTCGGCGCCCTCAAAGTCAAAGGCGCGCTGGCAAATGCGGACCTCGTCGCCCGCACGGCAACCGGCCTTCTCGAGCGCGTCGTCAACACCCATACGCGCAAACTTATGCTGCAGGTAAATGGCGGCTTCCTCGTTTACCCAGTCGGTCTGGATGACCATACGCTCAATGGCACGACCGACCACGCGGAAGGCACCGGGCTCTTCCTGGACAATGCGGAAACGCTTCTCGCGCTGCAGGCGGCGGCGCTCCCATTCATCGTCGCGCAGAACGACCGGCTCATCCGAGACAGCCAACTCGGCGCGCAGCTTAGCCACCTGCTCGCCCACGGCAAGCATCAGCGTGTTGAGGCCGGCGCCCGTCACGGCAGACACGGCAAAGAACATATGTCCATCGTCGAGCGCTGCGCGCTTGAGGTCGGCAATCTTATCGGCCGTGCCCGGCGCGTCGCACTTGTTGGCAACAACGATCTGCGGACGCTCCGAAAGCTCGGCGCCATACTGCTCGAGCTCGCGGTTGATGATGCGATAATCCTCGACCGGATCGCGATCCTCAAAACCACCCGTCATGTCGACGACATGCATGATCAGAGCCGTACGCTCAATGTGGCGCAGGAACTGGTGACCCAGGCCCTTGCCCTCGCTCGCGCCCTCGATCAAACCGGGAACGTCGGCAACGACGTAAGAATATTCGCCGGCACGCACCATGCCGAGATTCGGCACGAGCGTGGTAAACGGGTAGTCGGCGATCTTGGGGCGGGCGGCACTCATGCGCGCGATGAGAGATGACTTACCCACCGAGGGGAAGCCCACGAGCGCGGCATCGGCCATGAGCTTCATCTCGAGCTCAATCCAGTGCTCCTCGGCCGGCTCGCCCAGCTGGGCGAACGCGGGCGCGCGGCGCACCGACGTCACAAAGTGCGTATTGCCGAGACCACCGGCGCCACCAGGGGCCACGACAACGCGCTCGCCATCATGCACCAGATCGGCAATCTCGAACATCGGGGTCTGCGTCTCGGGGTCGAGCTCGCGCACCACGGTACCCATAGGGACCTTGAGAATCAGGTCCTCGCCGCTCTTGCCGTTACGACGGGCACCCTGCCCGTGCGTGCCGCGCTCGGCGCGAAAGTGATGCTTAAAGCGGTAATCGATCAGCGAAGACAGCTGAGCATCGGCCTGGATGACGACATTGCCGCCACGACCGCCGTCGCCGCCATCGGGGCCGCCCTTGGGGACAAATGCCTCGCGCCTAAACGACATGCATCCGGCTCCGCCGTCGCCGCCGCACACGTTAATGCGGCTGATATCGGTGAACTGTGACAACAGAATCGCCTCCTACAAAAAAGAGGGAGACCCTTGAATCCTAAAACTCAAGTGCCTCCCACATATGTGCTCTATGAAGGGTGAATTACGCGTTCGCGAGCGGGCGTACGCTGACCCTGTGCTTGATACCCTTGTGGAACTCAACGGTACCGTCGACCAGCGCGAACAGCGTGTCGTCCTTACCACGGCCAACGTTCTCACCCGGGTGGATGTGCGTGCCGTGCTGACGGACGAGAATCGTGCCCGTGGTTACCGTCTGGCCGGCATAGCGCTTCGTGCCAAGGCGCTGACCGCGGGAGTCACGGCCATTACGGGAGGAACCGAGTCCTTTTTTGTGTGCCATTGTGTATACCTACTCTTTCGTTACGAGTGTAATCTACTCGGCGACGGGAGCCTCGGCAACAGCCTCAGCCTCTGCCTTGACAGCCTTCTTGGCGCGGGAGGTAGCCTGAACCTTCACGATCTTCAGCTTGGTGAGCTGCTGACGGTGACCCTTCAGACGACGATAGCGCTTGCGCTTGTGGAACTTGAAGACCAGCTGCTTCTCGCCCTTGAACTGCTCAACGATCTGAGCGGTAACCTTGGCCTTGGCCAGCTTGTCGGGATCGGTGACGATCTTCTTACCATCGTTGAGGAAGATAACCGGCAGGGTGACCTTGTCGCCCTCATTGCCCTCGATCTTCTCGACGGTGATGACATCGTCGGTGGCGACCTTGTACTGCTTGCCGCCCGTGTTAACGATTGCGTACATGTTTACTTGCCCTTCATGCATCAGTTAGTGCAACAGCCGAATATAGTAGCAGGCGAAAATACCCCCGTCAACGAGTATGTGGAGCAAATCCACAAGTTCGCACAGGTATGGGGCTGACGAGTCGGCCCTCGTCGTCCTCGCATGCTTGATTCTGACGCTCGACATCGTAGGAGCAGATGGTCACGAGGTCTTGCATACCGGTGGAAACAATAGGTGCATCCACGCCCGGGGTCAAGCCCTGCAACAAAACATCAGCAGCGGAAAGCAAAATTTCCGGACGCATGGAGCCCTCGTTGTCGGCATGGGTGTCGAGCATGAGCACCAAATGGTCCGGGCGCTCCCCCGCCGTGAGCTCATAGCCAACGAGCGTGTGATCCAAATCCAAGCGCTTGCTCTTTTTGCCGCGCGCGTAGTCGATGCCATGATCCGCGCGCAGCGTGTCGATCGCACGACGCACCTCGTCGGCGCTTACGGGCGCCTCGGGATCCAGGTGTAAGTCGATGCGATACGACAGGCGCGTGAGCTGCGCCGTCAATGCCGGCGTGCGCACGTCGATGTACGCCGCCTCGATGGGCGCCAGATCGGCCGGAGACGCCGCAGCCAGGCGCTCAAACGCCTCGTCGAGCGCCACGAACTCGGTCATAAACAGGTCATACCACTCGCAGGTCGACGACGTACCAACCGGTAGCGCCGAAGAGAAGCCCACGCGCATGTGCGGAGAGAAGCCCTGCGTGACGGCATAGGGAAGTCCCGCACGGCGCACGATGCGCTCAATGGTATGGATCACTTCGAGATGGCCCAGGTACTTAAGGCGATCGCGCTTGCCATAGCGAACACGAAGTCTAAAGAGCGTGGGGTTGTCGGTCAGGCGCTCACTCATGCGCGATCACCCATCAATACATTCTTGGCGTGGAGCGTGGGGCAGATCCCGCAGCCGGTGCACGACGTGCGGGTGCAGTCGGGAGTCGTGACGCCCTCGAGCGAGCGACGGTACTCGCGCTCGAGGAAGCCGCGCGTGCAGCCGGGGCTCACGTGCTCCCACGGCAGGCGCCAGTCCAACTCGTAGGGCAGGTGCACGAGCTCATTGAGGTCGATGCCGTTTTTGGCAGCAGCTTCCTTCCAGTTATCGAGCGAGAAATGCTCTACCCAGGCGTCAAAGCGAGAGCCCGAGCGCCAAGCGTCGATGATGACGGGCGTCATGTCACGACCGGCGCGGGACAGCGCAGCCTCGATGAGCGAGGTCTCGGCATCGTGGTAATGAACGCGGACGGCACGGTTGCGAACGCTCGTGATGAGCAGCTTCTGGCGACGCTTGACGTCGTCGTAGTCGAGCTGCGGGCACCACTGGAACGGCGTGGCAGCCTTGGGGATAAAGACCGAAACCGAGATCGACACCGAGATCGAGCCGCGACGAGCCTTGGGCACCACGGAACGACCGAGCTCCAGCACGTGATCGGCCAGATTGGCGATGGCCACGATGTCCTCGTCGCGCTCGCCGGGAAGGCCCATCATAAAGTAGAGCTTCATGCGGTTCCAACCGGCCTCGAAGGCCGCCTTGGCCGCACGGTCCAGGTCCTCCTCGGTCACGTTCTTGTTAATGATGTCGCGCATGCGCTGGCTGCCGGCCTCGGGCGCGAACGTCAGTCCGCCCTTCTTTTCGCCGGCGACCGACTCGGCCATATCCACGCCAAACGAATCCAGGCGCTGCGACGGAATAGACACGCGAATACCCGTATCCTCCAGGCGATGGTTGAGCCTGCCGAGCACATCGCGAATGCAGGAGTGGTCGGTCGTGGAGAGCGAGGTCAGCGATACCTCGTCATAGCCGGTCTTTTCCAGACCCTGAATCACCGACGAGACGATCTGGTCGGCCGAGCGCTCACGCACCGGGCGATACGTCATGCCGGCCTGGCAAAAACGACAGCCGCGGGCGCAGCCGCGCAGGATCTCGATAGACAGGCGGTCGTGGACCAGCTGCGCATAGGGCACGCACGACTGCGACAGCGGATTCGTGGCGCCGAAATCCTCGACGACGCGCTTGTAGACCACGGTCGGCGCATCCTTGCCCTCACGCGGCACGGTGTAGCCATGCGGCGAGCAGGGCTCGTCGTGACAAACCTCATAGAGCGACGGCACGTAGTTGCCGGCAATGGATGCAAGCTGCTCGACAATCTGCGCGCGCGGGACTCCTTCGTCACGCAGACGGCGATGCAACTGGCAGGTCTCGAGCAGCGATTCCTCGCCCTCGCCGATGAGGATAACATCGAAGAAGGCCGCGTACGGCTCGGGGTTGTACACCGAGGGGCCGCCGGCGATGATAATGGGGTCGTCCTCGGTGCGGTCAGCCGCTAACAGCGGAATACCAGCGAGGTCGAGTGCCTCGAGGAAGTTCGTCACCGCCATCTCGTGCGGCACATGCAGGCCGACGATATCAAACGAAGCGACCGGCGCTGCACCCTCGAGCGACAGCAGCGGAATGCCTGCCTCGCGCATGGCGTCACCCATATCGGGCCACGGCACATAGCCGCGCTCGCAGGAGATGCCCTCGGCCTGGTTAAGGATGTTGTAGAGGATGGCGATGCCCTGGTTGGGCAGACCGACCTCGTACACATCCGGGTAGATCAGGCAGCAACGGTAGTCGGCATCGGCCTTGGAAAGCGTGCCCCACTCGTGATCGATATAGCGACTCGGCTTCTCGACCTTGGCGAGCAACGGCTCAATTAAATGAAAACAGTCTTGGTATGCAACGCGCAACGGAAAACCCCTAAGCAGCGAGATCTGATGCGTCCTGATAGGACGCCATAGGACGGGTAGCGCCCGCGACCGCAGTCACCAGATCGCGAACGCGGGAAAACGTGGCAGTGACCACCTCGTTAGCACGGCTGTAGTCGACATCGCGCTCGTAGAGCGAAACGAGCGCACGGCCCATGCCATAGGTGCCCGCGGCAGCAGCGAGCGCCTTGACGGCAAACCCAATATGCGGCGTCTGCTTGACGAGCGCGCGGGTGACCGCGCGGATCACAAGACCGCCGGCAAGCACGCCCGCGACCTCGTAGCCGCGCTCAGGCTTAATGCCGCGTCCAAAGACGGCAGCGAGCTCAAAGAGCATGCCCACCTGCGCCAGCGCCATAACAGGATAATCGGTGCCCGGCAAAAACACCAAAGCCCCGGTCGCCATATTGGTGAGCGCACACGAGGTGATGATACGATTGGCCGCCGCGATGCGCATGAAGGCAAAGTTCGCCGCAAAAGCCGTTTCCTTGTCGGTGCGATCGAGAATCCAGCGGGCAAGCGTCTCGAGCAGATACGTCTTATCGGTTGCCGCCACCACACCGAGCATGGGCGTGGACTCCTCGATAAACGGCACCTCCACAGCAGACTCGGCAAGCACGCACACGGGCGCGCCGGCGATCACGAGCTCCTGCACGGCACTCTCCAAGCGGTCGGAACCACACGAGAGCACCAGCACCACATCGGTATCGGTCTTTGGAGCAATTCGCTCCTCCCCCAGACGCTCGACGCGCACAATGCCCGAGGTCGTCTGCGGCACAAAGGCGTCACGCACCGTCTCGGCCAGAAAGCGCGAGGCGGACGAATCCAGATAGACCGAGACGCGCACCGGCGTATCGGAATCCTTCTTAACGGACGCGCCCATCTTAAAAGCGCGGGTCAGCTTATCTACGGGAATTTTCATAGCAAACCCCTCCAGCGGTTACGCGGCGCCCGAACGATGCCGCCATATGGATTGTACGATACCCACCGTCAGCAGCTGGATCATCATCGAAGACGAACCGAAGCTAATAAACGGTAGCGGAATACCGGTAATCGGCATCATGCCGATGCACATGCCGATGTTCTCGAAGGTCTGGAATGCCCACATGCCGACGATACCTACGCACGACAGACGCAGGAACAGCGACTCACACTTAAAGGCGACGCGAATCGTCGAAAAGATCAGCAGCACGTAGAGGCACAAGAGAAAAAAGGAACCGCAAAAACCAAAGGTCTCGGACAAAAAGGCGAAGACGAAGTCGGTGTGGAACTCAGGCAGAAAGCCGCCGGCCGACTGCGTCGCATGGCCCAAACCCTTACCAAAGAAGCCGCCCGAGCCAACGGCGATAAGCGACTGCTGCAGGTTGTAGGCATCGTCCGAATCGGCATTATCGGGGTCGATAAAGACCGTCAGACGGTTCATCTGATACTGCTTGATGAGCACATCGTGGCCGAGCAACGAATCAAAGACCGAATCGAGCGCCAGAACGAGGGCCACCAAGCCCACGAGCAGGGCCAGGGTCGACAGCACCCATTCGCGGCGTGCACCGCTCATACAAATGACGATGGCGCCCGAAACCAGCACGACCAGGCCCGAGCCCAGGTCGCCCATGGCAACGACGGCCAAAAACGGAATGGACAGCATGCCGCAGAGCTTGACGTAGTCGCGAACGGTATCGATGCGACCGTTATACTGCGATCCAAGCGTAGCAATAAAGAAGATGGTGATGAGCTTGGCAAGCTCAACCGGCTGGAATGTCAAGCCGATACCGGGAATCTTGATCCAGCCCGTCATGCCCAGACCGCCCGTATAGGACAGACCCGGAATCTTGGGCGAGAAGATCACGATCAGGTCGATGACGAGCAACGCCGTCGAGAAATTGGAAATACCGCGCAGGTCGGTACGCCAGACGAGCACCGCCAGCACCGCCCCGATGCCAATTCCCAGCAGATGGCGTGAGAACGAGGCATCGGCCTTAAACTGCGAAGCCGACCAGATAATGATGGCACCGTAGGCGACGAGCGCCACAGTAGCCACGAGCACACCGATATGCACCTTTTGGCGAAACGTGCCGCGCGAGGCCGAAAGTTGCTTGTTGACACGGTCCAGGCTGCTGCGAGAGCCGGTCTTGGTTGAACGGAACAGATCCGCCGGAGAAAAATCCATCGCAACCTCCTATCGAACCGAAGAATCGCCCGAGGCCGAAGAGGTATCGGGCTCGTCATAAATCACGCCGAGCACGTCGCGCACGACATGCATCGCGGTATCTGAGCCACCGCCGCCCTGCTCCAAGACGGTAGCGATGACATACTTGGGGTCATCGGCCGGTGCATAGGCGCAGAACCACGCGTATTCATCCTCGCCACTTTTCTCGCCCGTGCCCGACTTGCCGTATACCTGCGGCGTCAGGGTGCCAAAGTGAGCCGCCAGGGACGTCGATGCCGTGTAAATCACGTCGTGCATGCCGTTGCGAACAAGAGCCAAATCCGAATCGCTGTTGATCTTGGCCTCCAGGCGCTTCTTCTTGCCCTTGCCGTTGTACTTATAGGCATCGCCGTCGCCATCGCGCGACACGGCAGACAAAAACACGTGAGGCACGTACTGTTTGCCGCCGTTGGCAAGACCCATATAGGCACACGCCATCTGCAGGGGCGTCACCAGGATGTCGCCCTGACCGATGGCGATGTTGGTCATATCGCCGGCATTCCACTTGCGGTCCTCGGCAGATGCGTCGGTGAAGTACGACTCTTTCCACTCGGCATCGGGAATACGACCCGCGCCCTCACTCGGCAGATCGATACCGCAGGTCTTGCCTAGACCCCAGCGACGAAAGACCTCCTGCAGACCCTCGGGATGTTGCTCGTCATAAAAGAACGCCTTGCCCATGTCGTAGAAGACAGGGTCGCACGAGTTGGCGATTCCCGACTGCAGCGTCATGGTGCCGTGGCCGGAATGCAGCCAGCAGTACTTGCCCCACGACTTGCCCAGACCCGTCCAATAACCCGTGCAGTTGGTCGTCTGCCCCGACGTGTAGGTTCCAAACTCAAGACCGGCCAGTGCCGAGAGCGGCTTGATGGTCGAGGCCGACATGTACTGTCCGCTAATGGCGCGGTTGAGCAGCGGGTGCGAACCCTTGTCATCATTGAGCTCGGTCCACACGTCATTTGAGACGCCGCCAATAAAGACGGACGGATCGAACTTGGGCTGGCTCGCCATGCCCAGGATCTCGCCATTGTTGGGATCGAGACACACTACAGCGCCGTTGCCGGCATTGCTGTAGCCAGTGGTCTTGGCAAGCTCGATAGCGCTCGCCAGCGCCGTCTCGCAGGCCTGCTGGATCTTAAGGTCGAGCGTGAGCTTAATGTCAGAGCCGGCCTTCGCGGGCACGGCGCCGGCCTGACCGGTCACGTTGCCCGAGGCATCGACCTTGACGGTCTGCTCGCCACGAATACCCTGCAGCAGGTTTTCGTAGTAGCTCTCAACGCCCGCCTGCCCCACGATATCGCCCGACTGGTACGTAATCTTGCCAGCAGAAGCATCATCGTCGCCAGAAGTTTTCTTATTCTGGGCCTCGAGCTGCTCGGAGGTAATGGTGCCGGTATAGCCCAAGATATGGCATGCCGTCTCGCCGTATGGATACTGGCGCTCGGTACGCTCGGCAATCTTGACGCCCGGGAACTCGCCGGCATGCTCCTGAATATAGGCAACCGTGGAGCGACGGACGTCCGTCGCGATGGTATGCAGGCTCTGAGCGCCCTCTGTATTGTCCTGAATATTGCGAAGGACCGCCACATAAGGCATTCCAAGCACGTTGGCAAGATGGCGAACCAGAACCTCATCCTCGGCAAGGTCGCGGTAGGCCACGACAGCAAGTGAGGGACGGTTCTGGACAAGCGCCACGCCATTGCGGTCGAGGATGCGACCGCGCACAGCGGGTGTTGTAACGGTGCGAGTCTGATTACTATTGGCCTGCTTCTCGTAATAGTCCGATGAGACCATCTGCATGCCCCACAGCTTGACGGCGAGCGCCGCAAACATCGCGCCCACACCCGTGGTGAGGATGGAAAAGCGGCCCTTAAAGGCGGTCACCGCGGTATTGCCCTCGCCCTCGGTGGCGCGCGGGGCCGTTCCATGCTGCGTATCGTAGGTAAAACGGGAATCGCCACGACGCATGATGACCAGCGCGACCACGATGGCCACAACCAGCACGATACCGGCGATAATAACCGTCATCTGGGAAGACATCTACGGGCCTCCCCTATTTGAGCTTACGGGTCTTGGGCTTAAAGCGCATACCCGTCTGGCGTCCGCCACGTGCGGAGAATCCATAGCCGGACTGCGGCACGACGCCGGACATCAAAAACGGAATGGCAACCAGACCCGTCAGGATCGAGGACGGCAGCGCATGGCCGAAGATCGCCACGACAAAGCTCGTCTCCAAACCCATAAACAGCAAGACGATGCTGTAGATCACATTAATGACGAGCGCGAAGGCGCCCACAGTGACGCCGCGCGCACTCGGGGTACCGCCCGTCTGACCGACGGCGCTGTGCACCAGGGCAAAAGAACCCACGGTCAGCAGGAGCGACATAACGCCCACCGGCACGGCAGCGGACAGGTCATAGAACAAGCCGCTGCAAAAACCGCACACGACGGCACGGGTCGGGTCGCCCGAGAACACGCTTAGGCACACCAGGATAATCATGAAGTTGACGCGACCTCCCGCAATGGAGATCTGCGGTGCCAGGCCTGCCTGCAGCAGCACACACACAATGGCGGCGATTACAAACGTGCGGGAGCTCATCCCCTGCTCGCGTAGATCCATGGACATGCCCCCTATTCGCTCGAGCCAGAATCGGTCGTCTCGGACGTGTCGGAACTGTCATCCGAGCTCTCGTCCTTCGTCTTGGTCGCAGCATCGCGCGACGTTCCCTGCGGCGTGCTGTTGGCCGTGCTCACGTCCTCATCCGAGGCCGACTGTTCGTCGGTCAGCGAGGTGATGACCAGCACTTCCTCGTTGTTCTCGGCCGTGGTCTGAGCGCGCACCACAATGGTGTAGTACACGTCGTTTGCCGACTTCTCAACCGACGAGACGGTGCCGAGCGGTAGACCCTTGGGGAATACACCGCCAATGCCCGAGGTCACGATGATGTCGCCAACCTTAACATCGGAGTCGACGCTCACGTACTCAAGACGCAGCGTGCCGTCAGCCTGACCCTGCAGCATGCCCTGGGCGCGCGTGTCCTGTACCATGGCGGACACACCCGAGTTCTCGTCGCCAATAAGGCGCACGGTAGAGGTCTTGGCCGATACCTCGATAATCTGACCGATAACACCGGCAGAACTCGTCACGGGCATGTTGATGGTAAGGCCGTCGGCAGAGCCCTTGTCGATGGTTACGGTCGAGGTCCAGGCATCGCCCGAGGCACCAACGATACGAGCAGCGGTCGATTTGAGGTTGTAGGTCGACTGCAGGCCGACCAGCCCCTCCAGACGCTCGGCGGTCTTTTGAGCCTCGGAGAGCTCAGCAACCTTAGAGGTCAGCTCCTCGTTTTGCTTCTTAAGCTCGTCAAGCGTGTCCTGCGACGCCGTAAGGTTAGAGAACACGTTGCCGATCGCATTGAAGGGGGCCGCCACAGCCGAGCCCACAAAGCGCACCGGCGAGGTAATCGTCGTCACGCCCGAACGCACGGCATGAATCGGTCCTGCCTCGCCCTCGCGGATGTAAAACGTGAGCAGCAACACCGAAAACAGGCTGAAAACAATCAACGGGCGCATACCCGTTGATTGTCGCTTGGTATTCAGATTTGTGGAGAAACCCGAAGATCGTGCCAAATGGAATCCACCTTTTGGAAATTAAGCATTGGTCTGGACGAAGCCGCCATCAAACGCATTGGCCTCGAGCACGCGGGCACAGCCGTTAACGACGTTATCGAGCGCCGTGGGGCTGACGTTGACCGAAACACCGGTCTCATCGCGCAGGCGCACGTCGAGACCGCGCAGCAGCGCGCCGCCACCAGTCAGCAAAATACCGTAGTACATAAGGTCCGAGGCAAGATCGGGAGGCGTAGCGTCGAGTGCGTCCTTGACGGCCTTGGCCATCTCGTCGAGCGGCTTGTTGAGCGCGCGACGAATCTCCTCGCTCTCGATGCGCACGGTCTTGGGCAGACCGGTGATCACGTCGCGGCCGTTGACCTCGACGTCGAGCTCGTCCTTGAGCGGCACGGCGGAGCCGACCTTGATCTTGATGTCCTCTGCCGTACGCTCGCCGATGGCCAAGTTGTAGGCATCACGAACGTGCGTGAGGATGGCCTGATCGAACTCGTCGCCGGCAATACGGATGGACTGCGAGACGACGATGCCACCCATAGCGATAACGGCAACCTCGGTGGTACCGCCACCGATGTCGATGACCATGGAGCCGGTGGGTTCCTCGACGGGCAGATCGGCGCCGATAGCGGCGGCCATGGGCTCCTCGATCAGGTAGGCCTGGCGAGCGCCGGCCTGGATCGTGGCCTCAAAGACAGCACGCTTCTCGACCGACGTGACGCCGGAGGGAACGCAGACGACAACGCGCGGACGCGGGGTCCACGGATAGCGCTTCTCGGACGCCTTGTCGATAAAGTAGCGAAGCATAGCCTCGGTAACATCGAAGTCAGCGATGACGCCGTCCTTCAGGGGACGAACGGCCACGATGTTGCCGGGCGTACGGCCGAGCATGCGCTTTGCCTCGATACCGACCGCCAGGATGCGCTCGTCGTTCTTGTCGATGGCGACGACAGAGGGCTCGCGAATGACGATGCCCTTGCCGCGCACGGAGACAAGCGTATTTGCGGTGCCGAGGTCGATGGCAAGATCGCCCGCATAGCTACCGAAGAACATATCCATCAAAGAAAACAACGCAACTCCTGATGTGTTGGATGATTGCTGGAAAACTACTAGCTCATGATACTAGCGCAAGCCCGGCACCTCACTTGCGGTGAAGCGCCGGGCAAAGCTAAATCCCATAAGGTCACTACTGGTTGTCAGCAGCCGAGAAATCCATATCGAGCGAGGAAACGGCCCAGCCGATATGGTTGTCGGAGCGCACGAATTTGACGGTGTACTCCTGCTCGCCGCCCTTGGACAGCGAAGCCTTAACCTTGGCGGTCGTCTCGGTCATGGACTGATCCATACCCTCGACGGACACGGTGGCACCCTGCGGAATCGAGGAGATGATCATCGACTTGGCGTCCTCGGACAGGCTCGAGGCCAGGCAAGACTCGGCCTTTGCGGTGTCACCGTCGCCGGCAGCCTGGAACAGATCGGTAACGACAGACTCCTGAGACGGGAAGCCAAAGCCGCGCGTGTAGGCAAAGCCCAGACCGCCCGCGGCGATCAAAATGAGCAGAAGCAGCACGATGAAGACTTTGAGGCCCGTGTGGCGATGGCGACGACGGACCTTGGCCTGCTTACGATCCTGACGGTCCTGCTGGACCATCTCGGACTCGGACAGCGTAAAGAAGCCGGTGTCCGAGGGATCGGGCATAAACTGGCCGGTCGCGCCCGTAGGATCGAGCGGATCAACGGCAGGAGCGTCCATCGCGGGCGCCGGAGCCGTGGCCATAGCCGTCTGGGCAGACAGCGCGGCAAGCGAATCGTGCACGCGGGCAAGCTCATCGGCCTGCTCGGAGGTGAGCTGGTAGATGCCATCGGCAGTAGCGGCGTTAAAGGCGTCGAGTGCGTCGGAGGGGCGGCCGACGGCAGAAAGCGCCTGACCCATGCCGGCGTTGAGCGCACGCGTGTCGTCGCGGGGACCGGCAAAGTCGATAGCCGTGCGGTAGGTCTCCACGGCATCCGCCGGACGGCCAAGCTTAATGAAGCAACGACCGAGCTCGCCGAGTGCGGCGGCAGGAGCCGGATTGGCGCCGTCGATGGCGGCCTGACGAAAGGCAGTACCCGCGTTGGCATAGTCGCCCGACTGGAACAGCGCATTGCCCAGGCCCAGATAGGCCTTGAACGGCGTGGCATAGGAAGCATCCTGCGTAGCAGCAGAGAACGCCTGGGCGGCCGTCGTGTAGTCGCCCACGGCGGCGAGTGCCTTGCCGCGGTTGGTGAGCAGCGCGCCGCGCTTGCCGTAGGTGCCGTCATTGAGGGCAGCGGCGTAGGCCTCGGCGGCCTCGGCATACATGCCCAGGTGCATCAAGGCGTTACCACGAAGGTGATCGGCCTCGCCCATAATCTCATCGGGAGTTTTTGCCGCCCCAAGCATCTGGGCTGCAGCGGAAAAATCACCCGCGCGGTAAGCGGCGCGGCCCTGTTGGATCAGCTGGCTATTCAAGGAAGTCCCCTTTACTCGTGAACGATCTCGACATGGACGATCTCGTCGCCGGCACGCAGCTGTGAAATCACATCGAGACCCTCGACCGTGGTACCAAAGACGGTGTAACCGGAATCGAGGTTATGCTGGGCACCCAGGCAGAAGTAGAACTGCGAACCCGCGGAATCGGGGTCCATGGAGCGCGCCATGGCAAGGGCACCATCGACATGGCTGTTGCGCGGATTGGTGGCAAACTCGCCCTTGATGCAGTAGCCGGGACCACCGGTACCGGGCATGCCGTCAGGGCCCTCAAGACCGGCAGCGACGTCGGCGCCGGACATATCGCGGGTATTGGGGTCGCCGCCCTGAATGACAAAGCCGGGCACATAGCGATGGAACTTAAGGCCATCATAGAAGCCCATCGTAGAAAGCTCGCAGAAGTTCGCGACATGAATGGGAGCGCCCTCGCCGTCAAACTTGACCTTGATGGTACCCTTCGACGTCTCGATAACGGCGCACTCGTCGCCGGCAAGCTGATACTCGGGCGTGTAGAGCTCTTTCTTAAAACCAAACATGTGGTTCCTTCCTCGTGCGTTTAAAGCATATTTGTACGAATTGTAGCAATAAGCATGCGCTTACATCAATTGCGCACGTAGGTTATGCCGACTATGGCGAACTAATTTTAGGAACGCTGCTGCGGCTTCCAGGAACCCACATTGGCGTCGTACTGGTTCAGTGCGCTGTTGCCGCCCTGCGCGATGGGCGCCAGGATATCGCTTTGGTGGGAACTCATCGACTCACCATCGGGAATGGCCAGCGAGATGTCCCAGCTCTGGCAGATCACGTCGACGCGCTCATACATCCACTCGGCAAGCTGCTTTAAGTGGGCGATGTCATCCGCATAGACCGTATCGTCCTGATACTTAAGGTTGTTGAGCTCATCTTGCGTCTTTTTGATCTGGTCGCGCAGGGCGTAGGCACTCTGCGACAGCTCCTGACGGGTGGACAGCGGCGTTCGGAGATAGCCGTTGTTAAAGGAATCGATGACCTCGCCGATCTGGTCCTCGTCAGCGTAGGACACGATGGTCTGATACAGACCGTCGAGCCTGGTATAGAGTTGATCATCGGTGAGCACGGTTTCTTCCTGGACCACCTCGGCAGAATCGTCCTGCTTGGTATCGTCCTCAGTGGCCTCGCCCTTTTGGCGCGTGGGGAAGGTGGTCTGTGCAGCTTGGCCAAACTGGTCGTAAAAGCCGGGCATGACACCCATGGGATCGGTCGTCACGAACCAATAGGCACCGCCGCAAACGACGGCAAGGACCGCGATGACGACGAGCGGCTTGGGGATATGACGCTTATGCTTGTGATAGGCGTCCTCGTCGGGGTGCACCTTGCGCTTGGGTTTTTGAGCATCGTCATGCAGGGAAACGGGCGTGGGAATATCGACCTTGGGGATACCGAAATCCTTATCGAAAGCTGGCAGCACGCAGGTCTCATTGGGGTCGGCGGCGTCCGAAAGCACCGCAGCGGCAGAGGCCGGCG
Source organism: uncultured Collinsella sp. (assembly GCA_900543515.1). Taxonomy (GTDB): domain Bacteria; phylum Actinomycetota; class Coriobacteriia; order Coriobacteriales; family Coriobacteriaceae; genus Collinsella. The sequence goes on along the minus strand of UQRW01000024.1, from coordinate 15,088 downwards.
CATGCGGCACCTCGGTATCGATCTGCTCTTGCGTTAGGCGCGGAAAGCCCGCCGTGCGGCCCGCAGCCAAGTCGGATGCGGCCGCGTCCTCGGAGAGGATACCCGGAGCGGGGCGTCCGCATTTGGGGCATGTACGATCATGCGGAGAAAGACGGGCACCGCAGCCCTCACAGAACACGAACTCAGTGTGCTCGGGACCATCGCCCGGACCCACATAGGCGTTGCAGTAGGGGCAGAACGAGGCGCCGTCCTCGATAGTCTTAAGGCAATGCGGGCAGATCACGGCATCCTCTTTTCGAAGCAATTCAAACAATCGAGGTTAGAGCATAACATCGCCACGGCCCCACAGGAGCAAGGCACCAATTCAACATCGGCAGGGCGCGTAGTTACTTCTTCTTTTTGCTTGGCATCGAGACTTTGATGCCTTGGGCGGACTTGGTCACGCGAGAGCGCTTGGCTCCGGTACTCTTCTTTTTCTTGGGCTGGGCCTGGGCCACGCCCTCGAGTGCGCGGGCCTCGGCCTCGCGAGCGGTGCGATCTTCGCGGCGCTGCGCCATGTCGGCGGCGACGCGCTTGGCAAAACGTTCGGCCGTCGAGCCCGTCGAGCTCACCTTGCCGCCACCGCGACCCAGGCGGACGCGCACACCGCGGCCAAAACCAGTTGCGGCATGACGACGACGCGGCTTGAGCGAATCCATCATCGTGGCGAGCTTAAAGAACACCGAGCAGGTAAAGACCACGATAACAGCCAAGATAACCATCTGGCCCATCGACAGGTTGGCAATAGACAGCAGCTCCGGGAATCCGATAACGCCCACCAGGATGCCGGCGACTACAAACACAAAGAGCACCACACGTAAGGGCGTGAGAGGCTGCGAGATGCGCCAGATTAGGCTGACGCTCGCCGCGCACGACGTAAGCAGGCACATCGTAGACAGCGTAAGCTGGCTAAAGCCAAACACGCGCGCCACAAAGATATCGAGCGCCGCAGCCAAAATGACCGCAATCGACGCCGGTAGTGCACGCTTGAGTACGTTCGTCAGGAACGATCCCTTCACGCGAGCATTGTTGGGCTCCAGGCCCAACACAAAGCCCGGCGCGCCGATGCAGAAGAAGTTGATGAGCGTCATCTGGATGGGCTCGAAGGGGTACGGCGGCAGTGCGATGCACAGCGCCGCCAGGCCCATCGAGAACAGCGTCTTGGTCAGGAACAGCGAGGCCGAACGCTGCAGGTTGTTGATGGAGCGACGGCCCTCGGCCACCACGGCGGGCATCGAGGCAAAGTCGTTGTCGACGAGTACGATCTCGGCCACGTTGCGCGCGGCATCGGAGCCGGCCGCCATGGCGACGGAGCAGTCGGCCTCCTTGAGCGCTAGCACGTCGTTGACGCCGTCGCCCGTCATGGCCACGGTGTGCTCGCGGCGCTTGAGCGCCTGCACGAGCTCGCGCTTCTGCTGCGGGGTCACACGACCAAAGACATGGTAGCGGTCCACTGCGGCATCGAGCTTGGCCGGCGTATCGAGCGTCGTGGCGTCCACATAAGCGTCCGCCCCCGGCACGCCCACCACGCGCGCGATCGACGACACCGTACGCGGGTCGTCGCCACTGATCACGTTGAGGGTCACGCCCTGCTCGTTAAAGTAGCCGATGGTTTCGGCCGCCGAAGTACGGATCTCGTCGCGGATGGTCACAAAGCCCACGGGCTCGGCCTCGCCCACCATATCGCCATCGGGCGAAAAGCCGTCCACGCGCGCCACCACGAGCACGCGGCAGGTATCGGCAAGCTCGGCGACACGGTTCTCGACCTGCGAAAACACACGATCGGAGAGCACAAACTGCGCCGCACCCATCACATAGGAGCCCTGCGCAAACGACGCGCCGCTCCACTTTTTGGAGGACGAGAACGGAATGACCGACAGCGGCTCAGACACCTCGACCGGGCGATCGGCGTAATAGTTGAGCAGCGCCTGGCAGGTCTCGTTGGCATCGGCCGAAGTCGCACGCGCCACGTTAGCCAGCGCAAAATCGAGCACCGTGGTATCGACGGGAACGGCCGCCTCGTCCGAGCCGGCGTCTAGGCTCACGCCCTCAACCGGCAGCGGATACGTGCCCTCGACCTCCATGCGGCCCGACGTGATGGTGCCCGTCTTGTCCAGGCACAGCACGTCAACGCGAGCGAGCGTCTCGATGCAGTAGAGCTGCTGTGCCAGCACCTTGCGGCGGGCCAGGCGCACCGTGGCGATGGCGAGCACCGACGAGGTCAGCAGCACCAGGCCTTGCGGGATCATGCCCAGCAGGGCACCCACCGTGGACAGCAGCGCCGACGAAGGCACATGACCAGCCAACAGCTCGGAGAAGCACCACGAAAGCGCGCTATCGCCCGGGGTTCCCGCGGCATCCCACAGCTCGCTCACACTCGAGGCAAACAACGCCAAACCGAGCGGGATCATGATGATGCTCGCAAAGCGCACGATGGCGTTAAGCGCATTCATGATCTCGGAATTGACCTTTTTGACGTATTTGGCCTCGTTATTGATCTTAGCCACGTAGTTGTCGGCGCCGACATGGATCACGCGAGCGCGCAGCAGGCCCGAGTCGATAAAACTGCCGCTCATGAGCTCGGAACCGGGCTGCTTCTTAATAAGGTCGCTCTCGCCCGTCAGCAGGCTCTCGTTCACGAGCGCTTCGCCGGAAACCACCACGGCGTCAGCGGGAATCTGGTCGCCGCGCCCCAGGCGGATGATGTCGTCGAGCACGATCTGGTCCAAGTCGAGCTCCACCTCGGCACCGTCGCGCACCGCGATGGCCTTCTTAGAGGTCAGCAGCGTGAGCTTATCGACCATCTTCTTGGACCGCATGGATTGAATGACGCCAATAGCGGTATTGAGGAACACCACAAACAGGAACGTCAGGTTCTTAAACGAACCGGTCAAAATGACCAGGAACGCCAAGATCACGTTGATCAAATTGAACAGCGTGCAGAGGTTCTCGATGATGAGCTCTTTGACCGACTTGGTCTTGAGCTCCATGTTGCGGTTGATCTTACCGGCGGCGATGCGCTCCTCGACCTCGGCGGTTGAGAGTCCGCGCTCGATATCCGTTGCTGCCATACCACGTCCCATCACGTCGCGTCGGTATAAGAAAACCGCCCGGACCATGCGAGGTTCGGACGGTCTTACGTTCGATGGTGCCCCATGTTGGATTCGAACCAACGGCCTTCTGCTCCGGAGGCAGACGCTCTAATCCCCTGAGCTAATAGGGCCAACGTTTGGCATTATACCCAAGTGCACCACGGGCTATCAAAATAAAAGAAAAAGCTTTGCAATTACGTGGGAGACGCGGCGCAACGGCCCGCTTTAGAAGGCAAAAGCGAGTCAGATAGTATAAACTCTCATGCACCATATATACACGGCTCGCGATGCGGGCCGTTTTTGCAAGGATTATCCATCGAGGTGAGAGGCACACCATGATTGCAATTTTAAAGCAGAGCGCCAGCGACGAGGCCGTCGGCCATATCGTCAGCTGGATTGAGAAAAAGGGCCTGAAGACCGATGTCTCGCGCGGCGAGAACGAGACGATCATCGGCCTGGTGGGCGATACGACCAAGATCGACCCGTTCCTGCTCGAGTCCATGGATGTCGTCGAGCGTGTGCAGCGCGTCTCCGAGCCGTTCAAGCGCGCCAACCGCAAGTTCCACCCCGAGGACTCCGTCATCGACTGCGGCCACGGCGTCAAGATCGGCGGCGACCAGTTCCAGGTCATCGCCGGTCCCTGCTCCGTCGAGGGCGAGAACCTCATCCGCATCGCACGTCGCGTAAAGGCCGCCGGCGCCACGATGCTGCGCGGCGGTGCCTACAAGCCCCGCACCTCCCCCTACGCCTACCAGGGCATGGGCCCTGCCGGCCTCGACCTGCTGTGCGAGGCGTCTGCCGAGCTCGACATGCCGATCGTCACCGAGATCATGGACCCACGCGACGTGCAGGTCTTCCTGGACAAGAAGATCGACGTCATGCAGATCGGCGCCCGCAACGCCCAGAACTTCCCTCTGCTCAAAGAGGTCGGCAAGACCAAGACTCCGGTCTTGCTTAAGCGCGGCATGTCCGGCACGATCGATGAGCTGCTCATGGCCGCCGAGTACATCATGAGCGAGGGCAACGACAACGTCATCCTGTGCGAGCGCGGCATCCGCACCTTCGAGACCCGCACCCGCAATACCTTCGACCTCAACGCCGTGCCGGTGCTGCACCACCTGTCGCACCTGCCCGTCGTCGCCGACCCCAGCCACGCCACCGGCTACACCCGCTACGTTGAGCCCATGGCGCTCGCCGCGACCGCCTGTGGTGCCAACGGCCTGGAGATCGAGGTCCACGACGAGCCGAGCCGCGCCTGGTCCGACGGCGCCCAGGCCCTCACCCCCGATCAGTTCGACGACACCATGCGCCGCATCCGAGCCATCCGCGAGGTTGTCTGCCAAGAGACCATGGAGTAGCCCATGGGTACGGCGAGAAACGCGCGCGTTAACCAGGGCGGCCCCAAGTGTGCCGGCATCGTCGGCCTTGGCCTCATCGGCGGCAGTTTTGCCCGCGGCTATGCGCAGGCGGGCGTCCGAGTGCTGGCCTGGGACCCCGATGACGATGTCATGACGGCTGCCAGCATGGGCACTGTCGCCGGAGAGCTCAACGACAAGACACTCGGCGAATGCGACATCATCGTCCTTGCCTGCTATCCCGAGGCATGCATCGAGTGGCTCGAGGCGCACGCCCAGGCGCTCGCCGACGCCACCGACACCGAGGCCATCATGGGCCCCGTGGTGATCGACACGGTGGGCGTCAAGGGCATCGTGTGCGAGCGCGCCTTTGAGCTTGCCCGCGAGCACGGCTTTTACTTTGTGGGCGCGCACCCCATGGCGGGCACGCAGTACTCGGGCTATGCGCACTCCCGCGCCGACCTGTTCCAGGGCGCGCCACTCGTGCTCGTGCCGCCCGCGGTGGACGATGCGCTCAAACTGGAGCTTTTGGGCCAGGTGCGCGAGATGGTGCGCCCCTTGGGCTTTGGCAAGTTCAGCGTGACCAGCGCCGCCGAGCACGACCGCGTCATCGCCTTCACGAGCCAGCTCGCACACGTCGTCTCAAACGCCTACGTCAAAAGCCCGACCGCCCAGGTACACCACGGGTTTTCGGCCGGTAGCTACCGCGACCTTACCCGCGTGGCGCACCTCAACCCCCAGATGTGGTCGGAACTCATGATCGACGACGCCGACGCGCTCGCCTTCGAGATTGACCATCTGATCGAGGCACTCGGAGCCTACAGCCGAGCGCTCAAAGACCACGACCAGCGCTATCTGGAAAACCTCCTTGCCGAGGGCGACCGTATCAAGCGCGCGCTCGACGACGAGGCCTCCCACTAAACCACCTATCACGCCAGGTCGAAAGGACCGAAGCTTATGGCGATTACCATCGATATCGACACTGCACGCCCCTACCAGGTGCATGTTGGCACGTTTTTGCTGGAGCAGGCGGGACCGCTCGTGCGCGCCACTGCTGGCGGCACCAAGGCCGTCATCGTGACGGACACCAACGTGGGCCCGCTCTACCAGATGCCCGTTAAGCAGAGCCTGGAGGCGTCAGGCTACGAGGTGAGCATCTGCACCTTCGAGGCCGGCGAGGCCCATAAGCGCGCCGAAACCTATGTTGCAATTTTGGAGTTTGTGGCCGAGCACGAGCTTTCGCGCTCCGACGTGATCGTGGCACTCGGCGGCGGCGTCGTGGGCGACGTGGCGGGCTTTGTGGCCGCTACCTACATGCGCGGCTGCAAGTTTGTGCAGATCCCGACGAGCCTGCTCGCCATGGTGGATTCGTCGGTGGGCGGCAAGACCGCCATCGACTTGGCTGCAGGCAAGAACTTGGCCGGCGCCTTTTGGCAGCCGAGCGTGGTTATCGCCGACGTGGGGTGCCTGGCCACCCTCACGCCCGAGCAGTTCGCCGACGGCTGCGGCGAGGTTGTCAAACACGCCGTGATCGCCGACCCGGAGCTTTTCGCCGAGCTGGAGAAGACCCCGCTCACGCTGGAGCTGCTCAACCGCGATGTGGCCCGCGTAGCGCTCATCATCGCCCGTAATATCGACATCAAGCGCGCCGTGGTCGTCGCCGACGAGCGCGAAACCAACCAGCGCAAGCTCCTCAACTTTGGACACAGCGCCGGACACGCCGTCGAGGCCTGCGAGCACTTTGAGCTCGGACACGGCAACTGCGTGTCGATCGGCATGGGCATCATCACGCGCGCCGCGGCCCTGCACGGCGTCTGCGATGCTGCACTGCCCGGTCGTATTGAGGAACTCTGCGCCCGCCATGGCCTCAAGACCCGCTGCGACCTCGATGTCGATGCCGTCTTTGCCGAGGCGCTCCACGACAAGAAGCGCGCGGGCGACACCATCGATCTGGTGATTCCGCACGGCATTGGCCGCTGCAGCATCGACCGCACGCCGCTTTCCACTTTCCACGAACTCATTGCCGAAGGCCTCGGCCAGAAGGGAGACGCATCCGCATGCTAGCCCGCATCACCCCGTCCCCGCTCAAGGGCACCGTTCCTGCCATCGCGTCCAAGTCGATGGCGCACCGCCTGATCATCTGCGCCGCGCTTGCCAACGGCGAGACACACGTCACCTGCAACACCACCTGCGCCGACATCGAGGCTACGGTGCGTTGCCTTACGGCCCTGGGCGCTCGCATCGAGACCGTCGAGGACGGCTTCCAGGTCCACCCCACCATGAAGAGTGTTGAGTTTGGCCTGCTCAAGGCCCTTGCCGGCGGCACGCTCGACTGCGGCGAGAGCGGCTCCACGCTGCGCTTTATGCTGCCCGTCGCCTGCGCGCTGGGTGCGGATGCCACCTTCGTGGGCCAGGGCCGCCTGGGCGCCCGCCCGCTCTCGCCGCTCTCGGACGAGATCATTGCCGCCGGCTGCGACCTACAGGGTCTGGGCGGTTTTCCGCTCAAGACGAACGGACGCATGCGCCCGGGCACCTTTGTGCTGCCGGGCAACGTGAGCTCGCAGTACATCTCGGGCCTGCTGCTGGCAGCCCCGCTGCTGGCCCAGCCCTCCTGCGTGCAGGTGACCGGCCTCATTGAGAGCCGTCCCTACATCAACCTAACGATCCAGGCCATGAAGGCCTTTGGCGTCGAGGTCAACGTCGAGCGTATTCCCGCCCGGGACGGCCAGCCCGAGGTCACAAACTTCCGCGTGAGCAGTGGCTCGTATCGCACGCCCGGCAGCGTGGCCGTCGAGGGTGACTGGTCCAACGCTGCCTTTTGGCTGTGCGCCGGCGCTATCGGAACCGACCCCATCACCGTCGAGGGTGTGTCCCTGAGCTCCGCACAGGGCGACCGCAACGTGCTTGCCGCGCTTTCGCGCTTTGGCGCCCGCATCGTGCGCTCCACCAACGCCGCCACCGTGCAGTCCGACAAGCTCGCCGGCTTTGAGATGAGCGCCCACGACATTCCCGACCTGGTGCCCGTCATCTCGGCCGTGGCCTCGCTGGCTCAGGGCCGCACGTTCATCCGTGACTGTGCGCGCCTGCGCATCAAGGAATCTGACCGTCTGGTCACCACCACCCGCGAGCTCACCGCGCTGGGCTCACAGGTGCGCATCGCCGGTGACGACCTCATCATCAAGGGCGTCGATGCCCTTACCGGCGGCGAGGTCGATTCGCACAACGACCACCGCATCGCCATGATGGCAGCCATCGCCGCAAGTCGCGCCACCGGCGAGGTCGTGATCCACGGCGCCGAGGCCGTCAACAAGTCCTATCCCGATTTCTTCGACCACTACCGCCTGTTGGGCGGCAAGGTCACGCTCGAGGAGGAATAGCATGTCCTCGACCTTTGGCAACGTTTTGCATCTGAGCATTTTCGGCCAGTCGCACTCCCCCGCCATCGGCTGCTCGCTCGATGGCATCCCGGCGGGCATCGCCGTGGACCAGGAGAAGCTGCAGGCCTTCCTCGACCGTCGCGCCCCTGGCCGCGACGAGACCGCAACCAAACGCCGCGAGGCCGACGCCGCGCATATCATCGCCGGTGTTGTCGATGGACATACCACCGGCGCGCCCATCGCCGCGATTATCGAGAACACCAACACGCGCTCCAAGGATTACTCCGAGCTGCGCCGCAAGCCCCGCCCCGGACATGCGGACTTCCCTGCGCGCGTGAAGTATCACAACATGCACGATGTCGCTGGTGGCGGGCATTTCTCCGGCCGCCTAACGGCACCCTTATGCATCGCCGGCGGCATTGCGCTGCAGGCACTCGAGGCCCGCGGCATTCAGGTCATGGCGCACGTCGCGCAGATCGGCGGCATCTCCGACCTGCCGATGGACGATATGGTCTATCGCGAGGCCGACCGCAAGGCGATCCTTACGAACGATCTGCCGTGCATTGACGCCGCCGCAGCCGGCCGCATGCGCGAGGAGATTCTGGCCGCGCGCGACGAGCTCGACAGCATCGGCGGCATCGTGGAGTGCGGCATTTACGGGCTTCCCACGGGCATAGGCGACCCCATGTTCGACGGCATCGAGAACCGCATCGCGCAAATCGCGTTTGGCATTCCCGCCGTAAAGGGCGTGGAGTTTGGCATGGGCTTTGCCGTGGCCGCCATGCGCGGCAGCGAGAACAACGATCCATATCGCATCGATGCCGAGACCGGCGAAATCGAGGTCGAGTCCAATAACGCCGGCGGCATCCTGGGCGGTATTTCGACCGGCGCGCCCGTCATGTGGCGCATGGCCGTAAAGCCGACGCCCTCAATTGGCCGCGAGCAGCAGACCGTAGACATGGACGCTATGGAAAATGCCGAGCTCTCGGTGCACGGCCGTCACGATCCCTGCATCGTCCCCCGAGCCGTCCCCGTAGCCGAGGCAGCCGCGGCGCTCGCCATCTGGGACGCTCTCCTCGAGGACGTCGCCCAGCTCTAACCCGACTCACCTGGGTTGCCTGTCAACTCAGCCGTTACGTGAAAGGGGCCTCCATGGACCTTGCTGACATCCGCCAGGCCATCGATGGCATCGATACCACGCTCCTCAACAGCTTTGTCGAGCGCATGGACATTGCCACCGAAGTCGCCAAGTCAAAAATCGAGATGGGCAAGGCCGTCTTCGACCCCGCCCGCGAGCGCTCCAAGCTCAACAACCTCGCCAGCCGCGCGCCCGAGCGCTACGAGGCACAGACCATCGCCCTGTTCCGCCTCTTCATGAGCATGAGCAAGGCCGAGCAGCAGCGCTACATCAACGAGCTCAAGGGCATCACCGTCTCGCAAAAGGCACACGCCACGGCTGCAGCCTCCGACACGCCCTTCCCTCAAACGGCCACCGTCGCCTGCCAGGGCGTGGAAGGTGCCTATAGCCAGATCGCCGCGTGCAAACTCTTCGACGTGCCCGACATCGCGTTTTTCGAGACCTTCGAAGGCGTCATGCGCGCTGTGCGCGACGGCTTCTGCGAGTTTGGCGTGCTGCCCATCGAGAACTCCACCGCCGGATCGGTCAACGCCGTCTACGACCTGCTCGCCCAGTTCGATTTCCACATCGTGCGTTCGCTGCGACTCAAGATCGACCACAACCTGCTCGTCAAGCCCGGCACCAAGCTCGCCGACGTGCGCGAGGTCTACAGCCACGGCCAAGCCATTGCCCAGTGTGCCGGCTTTATCGAGTCCCACGACCTGCACGCCACCAAGTACCCAAACACGGCCATGTCGGCCGAGATGGTCGCCAACTCCGAGCGCACCGACGTCGCCGCCATCGCCTCGCGCAGCTGTGCCACGCTGTATGGCCTGGAGGTGCTGGAGCCCAACATTCAGGACTCGGACAACAACTACACGCGCTTTGTCGTCATCAGCCGCGAGCCGCGCGTCTACCCCGGCGCTAATCGCACCTCGCTCATGATCACCACGGCCAACGAGCCGGGCGCCCTCTATCGCGTGCTCGAGCGCTTCTACGCACTCAACATCAACCTGATCAAGCTCGAGAGCCGCCCCATCCCCGGCCGCGACTTTGAGTTTATGTTCTACTTTGATCTGGACTGCCCCTTTGGCAGCAAGGCCCTCGACGACCTGCTCGATTCCATCGACGACGTGTGCGAGAGCTTCACCTACTTTGGCAGCTACACGGAGGTGCTCTAGATGACCGATATCACTGCAACCCGTCCCTACGGCGTGCTGGGCCGTGTGCTGGGCCACAGCTACACCCCGACCATCTACAAAGAGCTCGCTGGGCTCGAGTACGTGCGCTTTGAGCGCGAGCCCGAGGACCTCGCGGCCTTTATGACCGGCGACGAGTGGGAGGGCACCAACGTGACCATCCCCTACAAGCGCGCCGTCATGGACTACCTTGACGAACTGAGCCCGCTCGCCGAGCGCATGGGCAACGTCAACACCATCACGCGCCTGCCCGACGGCCGCCTGCGCGGCGACAACACCGACTACTTTGGTTTTCAGTGCCTGGTCGAAGAGTTGGGCGTTGAGGTTGCCGGTAAGAAGGTCCTCGTGCTCGGTGCCACCGGTGGTGCGGGTACTACGGCCAGTATGGTGCTCGGAGATCTGGGCGCCATCGTCGTACCCGTGGGTCGCACGAGCGAGTTCAATTACAGCAACATCGCTCAGCAGTCCGATGCAACGCTGCTCGTCAACTGCACGCCCGCCGGTATGTTCCCCCACTGCCCCGACGCTCCCTGCACGCTCGAAGGCCTCGATGCGCTCGAGGGCGTCATCGACATTGTCTACAACCCCGCCCGCACGGGACTCATGCTCGAGGCCGAGCGCCGCGGCATCCCCTGCATCGGCGGCCTGCTCATGCTCGTGGCCCAAGCGGCGCAGGCTGTCGAACGCTACACCGGCCAAGTCACCCCGCGCGAGCGCATCCTGGACGTAACGGAGCGCCTGTCACGCCGCGAACAGAACATCGCGCTGATCGGCATGCCGGGTTCAGGCAAGACCCGCGTGGGTGAGCAAGTCGATGTGCTCACGGGCCGCGAGCACATCGACTTGGATCACGCGCTCGAGGAGCGTCTGGGCATGCCCTGTGCCGACTTTATCGTCGAGCGCGGCGAGGCGGCCTTCCGCGAACAGGAGACGGCTGCGCTGGCCGACATCTCCAAGCGCAGCGGCCTGGTGCTCTCCACAGGCGGCGGCGTGGTCACACGCGACGAGAACTACCCGCTGCTGCACCAGAACAGCCAGATTGTGATGCTCAACCGCAAGCTCGACGAGCTCGCCCACAAGGGCCGCCCCATCACCGCGCGCGACGGCATCGACAAGCTGGCCGAGCAGCGCATGCCGCGCTACCGCGCCTGGGCCGACTACATCATCGACTCACGCGACTGCGCCGCCAACACCGCCCAAGCCCTCCTCGAGACCCTCCAACCCGCTCTCTAACCAAAACCACCACAAAGGGGACAGGCGCCTTTGTGGTGGTTTCTCGACTGCAAAGGAAGCAACCATGAAAGCACTCGTCATCAACGGCCCCAACCTCAACATGCTCGGCATTCGCGAGCCGGGCATCTACGGCAACGACAACTACGACCGCTTAGTGCAGATCTGCCAGGAAGCGGGCGCCGCACAGGGCTTCGAAGAAGTCGAGGTCTTCCAGTCTAACCACGAGGGCACCATCGTCGACAAGATCCAGGAGGCCTACGGCAAGGTCGACGGCATCGTCATCAACCCGGCGGCCTACACGCACACAAGCGTCGCGATCCTCGACGCACTCAAGGCCGTCGCCATCCCGGCTGTGGAGGTCCACATCAGCGCCGTAGAGACGCGCGAGGACTTCCGCCAGGTAAGCTACGCCCGCCTGGCCTGCTTCGCCACCATCACCGGCGAGGGCCTGAAGGGCTACGCCCACGCGTTGGAGCTGCTGAAAGAGCATCTCGAAAAGTAAAATGCCAACCCCAACAAACAGCAGCGGCTTGCTCGCGCTCGGCTCCAGCAACACACAAGATGAAAAAAGCCCAGACCACCAAGCGGTCTGGGCTTAATAAACGATGGTGCTCCATGGCGGATTCGAACCGTCGACCTTGGGATTAGAAGTCCCCTGCTCTATCCAACTGAGCTAATGGAGCAAATAACCGCACGCCCAAGCAAGCACAAGCCTGTCAGGCGCAAGTAATTATAACCTAGTTGAACTGCTCGCGGTACGCCTTGCAGACCTCATCGACCGGGCCGTCCATGCGAAGGTCACCCTTCTCAATCCAAACGGCACGCTGGCAGATGCGCTCAACCTGCTCCATAGAGTGCGAAACGAACAGAACCGTCACGTCGCCGCTCTGGATAAAGTGCTGGATGCGGGCCTCACACTTTTGCTGGAAGAACACATCACCGACGGACAGCGTCTCGTCAACGATCAGAATATCGGGCTCGGTAATCGTCGCGATTGCAAAGGCGATACGCGCCACCATGCCCGAAGAGAAGTTCTTAAGCGGCATATCGACAAAGTTCTGCAGCTCAGCGAACTCGATAATGCCGTCAAAGTTGGCGTCGATGAACTCCTTGGTATAGCCGAGCAGGGCGCCGTTCAGATAGATGTTCTCGCGGGCGGTCAGCTCGGGGTCAAAGCCGGCGCCAAGCTCAATCAGCGGCGCGATGTTACCGTGCACCTTAACGCTGCCCTCGCTAGGCTCAAGAACGCCAGCGATAATCTTGAGCATCGTAGACTTGCCGGAGCCATTGGTGCCGACCAGACCCACAACCTCGCCGCGATGAATATCAAACGAGATGTGCTTAAGCGCCCTAAACTCCTCAAAGAACAGCTCGTGCTTGGCAAGCTTAATGAAGTACTCCTTGAGGTTGGTCAGCGACTCGGACGCCATGTTAAAGATCATGGTGACGTCGTCGACCTCGACAGCCAGAGGTTGCTCGCTGTAATCAACAACAGATTCAGTCATCACAGCACTCCTTAGATGTAGAGGATGAACTTGCGCTCAGACTTATGGAACACGGTGTAGCCAATAACAAGCGCAAGAACCGCCCAAGCGACGCACATACCAAACGTCATAAGCGAGGGCGTAGTCTGGAACAGGAAGATATCGCGCATAAACTGCAGGTAGTTGAACATGGGGTTCGCATACATCAAGATACGCACGAGATGCGGCATTTGCGCAATATAGTCAGTCGTCCAGAAGATGGGCGTAATGTAAGTCCACGCCGTAATGACGACGCTCCACAGATGCATAACGTCGCGGAAGAAGACCGTAAGGGCAGAGAGCATCATGCCCAGGCCCATGCAGAAGCACATAAGCAGCAGCAGGCAAACCGGCAACAGAATCAGGTGCCAAGAAGGCATAACGCGGAACCACAGCATGACGATGGCGACGGCGACCAGCGAGAAGGCAAAGTTGACCAGCGAGAAGAGCACCTTCTGCACCGGGAAAACCCAGCGGTGCACCTTAACCTTCTTGAGCAGAGGGGCAGCGCCCACGATCGACGTCAGGGCCTGGTTAGTAGACTCAGACATGACGGCAAAGGTGATGTTACCCACGATCAAGTACAGCGGGTACATCTCGGGCGTCATTGAGCCATTGCGGCCCTGGCCAAAAATCGTCGAGAACACGATGGCCATGACGATCATCATCAGCAGCGGGTTGAGCACCGACCATGCGACGCCCAGAACGCTACGGCGATACTTGATCTTAAAATCCTTGGTAACCAGCTGACGAAGGATAAACGCGTCCTTCTCAAATTCGTTCTTAGCAAACGTCGCAGGCAGACTGCGAGTTTCTTGTTGCTTTGTCTGATCCGACACGGATGCAACTCCTTTACTCGTAATCGTTGACAAACGAACAGTATAGACCCGACGGCCATGCAAACGATTCGCGCAACAAAACTGGAGAACTAACCCACATCTTAGGATGCCAGGCCCAAACGGCTATACTTTCTAGGATTGAATGTATAAGGAGCATTAAGTGAATTCTGAATCCATCGCCGTCATCATCCCTTGCTACAACGAAGCGCTCACGATCGGCAAAGTCATCGACGACTTTCACCGCGAGCTTCCGCAGGCGACGGTCTATGTCTATGACAACAACTCGTCGGACGATACCTCACGCATTGCCACCGAGCACGGCGCCACAGTCCGCTTTGAGCCCCGTCAGGGAAAGGGCAACGTGTGCCGCCAGATGTTTCGCGATATCGACGCCGATTGCTACCTGATGGTCGACGGAGACGACACCTACCCCGCCGAGGCGGCCAAGGCCCTCTGCGAGCCCATCCTTAACGGCACGGCCGACATGACCGTAGGCGATCGCCTTTCCAACGGCACCTACGCCGAGGAGAACAAGCGTGCCTTCCACGGCTTTGGCAATAATCTGGTCCGCGCCATGATCAAGTGGATCTATGGCTACAGCTTCGATGACGTCATGACAGGCTACCGCGCCATGAGCCGCCCGTTCGTTAAAACCTTCCCAGTGCTTTCCGAGGGCTTTCAGATCGAAACCGAGCTCTCGATCCACGCCGTCGACCACCGCTGGCGCATCAAAGATGTGCCCATCGAGTACCGCGACCGTCCCGAGGGTTCCGAGTCCAAACTCAACACCGTGAGCGACGGCATTAAAGTCGTTGCGATGATCGGCACGCTGTTCAAGGACTACCGCCCGCTGAAGTTCTTCAGCCTCGTTGCGCTTCTGTTCGCGGTATTCGGCCTCACCCTGGGCATGCCCATCGTTGTCGAATATTTCCAGACCGGCCTCGTCCCGCGCTTCCCCACCGCTATGCTCGCCGCCTCGTTTATGTTCCTGTGCGGCCTGAGCCTTGCGACCGGCTTCATCCTAGATTCTGTAGCAAAGGTCGAAAAAAAGCAGTGGGAGGTCAACGTGTACAGCAAATACGCCTACGACGACCAGCCCGGCCACCCTACTTCCATGCCAAGCGAGAGGTAGATCTTCCACAAAATACTATTGGCACCACTGCGCAGATAGCCACCAACAAGAAAAGCCGCCGTTAAAGAACGGCGGCTTTTACTCTCGAAAAGTTAATAGCGGCTAGAGCGTCTTGATGTACTCCCCCAGCTCTTCCTCCCAGTCGGGCATGTGGAAGCCGACCGACTCGAGCTTGGACAGGT
>UQRW01000023.1 GCA_900543515.1 uncultured Collinsella sp. | reverse complement strand
AATCCAAGGGTTATACCCTAAGAGCAAACCACCCCTTTTAGGGGTGGTTTTGATTGTTGAACACGTGGGCGCTACGTCCGCGCCGGGCTCAAACGGTCAGCAATCATCCGTGAATGGTGTTTGTTCAAAAAAGAACAAAGATAAACAAATTATTGTTGCAGTCGGTGTTCGAATGTGTTCAAATAAACACGAACAGTGAAGAACCGCACGTTCAGATGCCCGGACCTGAACGCGATTCAACACTTCCAAACAGAAACTACGCACCTGCGTATCTCTCAAGGAGGATGTCATGAGGGTTGTAATCGCTTCCGATGCCGACGGTATGTCGATGAAGGAGTCCATCAAGGAGATGCTCATCGCCGACGGTCACGAGGTCGTCGACTATTCCGAGACCCCTGCCGCGGACTTTGTCGATTCCGCGACCGCCGTTGCCAAGGACCTGCTGGAGCACAAGGATTCCCAGGGCTTTGCATTCGATAAGTACGGCGTCGGCTCCTATATGGCCGCCGTCAAGATCAAGGGCATGGTCGTCGCCAACATTTCCGACGAGCGTTCCGCTTACATGACCCGCGAGCACAACGGCTCGCGCATGGTCACCATGGGCCCGGGCGTTGTGGGCACCGAGGTCGCCAAGAAGATCGCCCGCGAGTTCCTGCGTGCACAGTACGCCGGCGGCCGTCACCAGATCCGTGTCGACATGCTCAACAAGATGGCCTAACGAGAGCCACCGAGAACTCGAACTTCTACCTCAACTTGTGAATTCAGACGAAAGGACGTTCTGATGAAGAAGACCATCGCAATCGGTTGCGACCATATCGTTACGGACGAGAAGATCTATCTGGCCGACCGCCTGGAGCAGGCTGGCTACAAGGTGCTCGACTGCGGCACCTACAGCCACACCCGTACGCACTATCCCATCTACGGCAAGGCCGTGGGCGAGGCCGTTGCCAGCGGCAAGGCCGACTTTGGCGTGGCCCTGTGCGGCACCGGCATCGGCATCACCAACGCCGTCAACAAGGTTCCCGGCGCCCGTTGCGCCCTGGTCCGCGACATGACCTCTGCCCTGTATGCCCGTCGCGAGCTCAACGCCAACATCGTGGGCTTTGGCGGCAAGATCACCGGCGAGTTCCTGATGGCCGATATCATGCTTGCCTTCCTGGAGGAGCCCTACGAGAAGACTCCCGAGCACGACGCCCTGATCGCCAAGATCGATGCCTGCAACAAGGCCGACGCCGAGGCTCAGGCTGACCCGCACTTCTTTGACGAGTTCCTCGAGAAGTGGGACCGCGGCGAGTATCACGACTAATTAGGTTCCGGCGTTCTGCCGAACGCCGGACCGGTCGACGCTGCGCTCAGGCACCCCATCTCGCCGCTCAAACCGTCGCTCGCGTACATGAAGTACGCGTCGCTCCTCTTTCGCGGCGACCTAGGGCACCTGAGCGTCGCTCGCTGACGTTTGAGTGACCTGTGAGATCGCCCCTGTTGTTGCGAAGTGTTCTGGTACGGCGAGCTGCTCCGATAACACGTTTGCTTGCTTGGCTTGAGTGCTTCGCTCTTGGTGGTACCCGGCATTCTGCAGCTTTTCAATTGACGGCTCGCGTTTCTGTGAGAGGGCGCGGGCCGGTTTTCTATCAGCCCTATTGACTTGGCGGGCTGTCGTAAGAAAGGGAAGGCTCCTATGGAGTTTGTTCTTGATAACGGTTCTATCCGCGTAGCACTGAGCACGGCGGGCGGCTCGTTCACTTCTATTGCGGCCAACGGCCGTGAGTACCTGTGGCAGGGTGATCCGGCGGTCTGGTCGGGGCAGGCGCCCATTTGTTTCCCGATCTGCGGTGGCCTTCGTGACGGTCACGCAACGACCATGGGCGGCCGCGAGGTAAAGCTCGCCCGCCACGGCTTTGCGCGCAAACAGGAGTGGAAGCTCGAGGAACAGAGCGACAACATGGTTGCGCTGAGCCTAAGCTCTACCGACCATGCCGAGTTGCTCGAGCAGTACCCGTATCCGTTTAAGATCGTTGCTCGTTATACGATCGATTCGGAAAAGGTGGCCGTGTCGTACGAGGTGACCAATGAGGGCACCGAGGACATGCCGTTCTTTGTGGGCGGTCACCCCGGCTTTAAGTGCCCGCTCGACGAGGGCGAGTCCTATGACGATTATGAGCTCCGTTTTGAGCAGCGTGAGGCCACCGAGCTCTGTACTGCCGTTCCCTCGACGGGCCTGATTGATGTTGAGCATCGCAGCAAGAACCCCATGATCGGCCAGAACCTGCCGCTTACCCATGAACTCTTTGACTTCGCGGAGACCATCTTCGACGTGCTCGAGAGCCGCGTGGTTACGCTGACCAAGAAAACCGAGGACAAGGGCGTGCGCCTGACGTTCCCCGATATGCCGTACCTGATTGTGTGGAGCAAGCCCGAGGGCGACTTTGTGGCTGTTGAACCGTGGGGTGGTCTGTCCACCTGCTCCGACGAGGACGATATCCTGGAGCACAAGCGTGGCTGCCTGGTGGCCAAGCCGGGAGAGACCGTCACCCGCGGCTTTGAGATCGAGATCCTTTAACGAGTTATCGTATGTTTGGGGCGGGTCATGCCGCCCCGGAACAGGAGTTCAACATGATTCTGACCGTTACCATGAACCCGTCGATTGATACGCGCTATCAGCTCGACAAGCTGATCATCGACGATGTTAACCGCGTGACGCCCGAAAAGACTGCTGGCGGCAAGGGCCTCAACGTGAGCCGTGTGCTGCTGCAGTTGGGCGACGATGTGCTCGCGACCGGTCTGCTCGGCGGCCACATGGGTGCCTATATGGCCGAGCTTATGGATGCCGATGGCGTCAAGAATGACTTTGTGCCCATCGCCGGTGAGACGCGCATTTGCCTGAATATTCTGCACGAGGGTAATCAGACCGAGCTGCTGGAGAGCGGCCCGCAGATCGCCCCGGCCGAGCTCGAGGCCTTTACGGCCAAGTTTGCCGAGCTTGCAGCGAAGGCGGACGTTGTGACGCTTTCGGGCTCGCTGCCGCGCGGCGTCGATGCCGGCTACTATGCCGAGCTCGTCAAGATCGCCGAGGAGGCGGGCGCCAAGGTGCTGCTCGACACCTCGGGTGCATCGCTGGAGGCCGCGCTGGAGTCCGACGCTAAGCCTGAGCTCGTAAAGCCCAACCTGACCGAGATTAACGGCCTGCTGGGTACGTCCTTTACGACCGATGATGTTGATGCCCTGCGCGAGGCGCTTGCCGCCGATAGCCGCTTTGCCGGTATTCCCTGGGTTGTCGTTTCGATGGGCGCCGCCGGTTCGGTGGGCTTCCATGAGGGCCGCGCGTTCCGCGCCAAGACGCCCGCGATTGCGGCTGTGAACGCGACGGGTTCCGGTGACTCGACCATCGCCGGCTTTGCGCATGCCATTGCTGCTGGTGCCGACGACGTCACGGTGCTCAAGACCGCCAATACCTGCGGCAAGCTCAACGCCATGGATCCCAAGACCGGCCACCTGGTCATGGACCGTTGGGACGAGGTCTACAACAGCGTTGTCGTGACTGAACTGTAGGGTTACGCGGTTT
This sequence comes from uncultured Collinsella sp., assembly GCA_900543515.1. Lineage (GTDB taxonomy): Bacteria > Actinomycetota > Coriobacteriia > Coriobacteriales > Coriobacteriaceae > Collinsella. The sequence continues at coordinate 32,737 of UQRW01000023.1, read as the reverse complement.
TACCAAACCGCGTAACGGCGCGACGCTGCAAACGCCCCTAAGCGGCAATCTGACGTTCAATCGTCGGGCATGACCAAAAGGTCAATGCCCTCCTCTTTCACGTCACCTTGCTCGCTTAGGGGCGTTTTCGCTGTCGTTGCCAAGACACCGGCGTTGCCTTGGTTGCAAGTAGTCATTGGGGACGCTCTTTAATGACTAGTCGTTTAAGAACGCCCCTTAAGAATGACCCCAATGACTACACTCAAAAACGGCGCCCGTCGGCGATGTTGCCGGCGGGCGCCGTTGTCTTGAAGACGAAATGATCTGTTTTCCTCCGTCCCCAAGGGACCATTACAGTGAGTCGATAAAGCGCTGTTGGGCGGCGCGGCCGGCTTCGTCCCACTTAAAGACGCCGGCGTTGTCGAGCACGTGGCCAAACACCACGCCGACCTCCTCGTGCAGGATATCGATGGCGTTATCCGCCGTAAGCTCGTCGGCGCGGCGAGCAAAGACGTCCTCGGCCCATGCGGTGTGGCTGCGGCAAAGGTCGTCGCCCTCGAGCGCACCGGCAAGGTCGTAGCTGGTATCGACCTTGGCTGCCAGCAGATGCTCGCGAACGGCGCCAAGCTCGGGAACCAAGCGCGGCGGAAGAATGGCCAGGCCCATGACCTCGATCAGGCCAATGTTCTCCTTTTTAATGTGGTGATACTCGGCATGCGGGTGGAATACGCCCAGCGGATGCTCATCGGTCGTGATGTTGCAGCGAAGCGCCAGATAAGCCTCGTAGATATCGCCACCGGCATTGCCGCGGGAGTCGACGCGGCGGATGACGGGCGTCACAGTGTTGTGCGCCACGCCGTCGGCTGTGTGCGCGATGACGCCCACCGACTCATCGGTCCACTCGCGCCAGGCGAGGATAATCTTCTCGGCAGCGTCGAGCAGCTGAGCGCGGTCATGCGAGCGCAGGCGCAGCACCGAGAGCGGCCACCGCAGCACGGTACCGCTGACCTGGTCAAAACCGGGTACGCTAAACTGCGAGACCTCGGCGGCGTGCATCATGGGGAACTCGTGCGCGCCGCCCTGGAAGTGGTCGTGCGACAGAATCGAGCCGCCCACGATGGGCAGGTCGGCGTTGGAGCCAATAAAGTAGTGCGGGAACAGGTCGACAAAGTCGAGCAGGCAGGTCAGGCCCTTGCGGTCCACGTGCATCGGGCGATGCTCGGAGCTCATAGCAATGCAGTGTTCGTTAAAATACGCATACGGGCTGTACTGGAAACCCCAGCGCTCGCCGTCGAGCTGGATGGGGATAATGCGCAGGTTCTGGCGGGCGGGGTGAGCGCCGCCGTCGGCTGCGGCGGAGCGTCCGGGGTAGCCCTCGTTTTCGATGCAGAGCTGACAGGCGGGATACTTCTCGCCTGTGTTTTTGGCGGCACCGGCCGCGGCAATATCGCGCGGGTCCTTTTCGGGCTTTGACAGGTTGATGGTGATCTCCAGGTCACCCCAGTTGGTGGAAGTGCTCCATTTGATGTTGCGCGCGATGGCGGCGCGGCGCACGTAACCGGCGTCACAGCACAGGCCGTAGAACCAGTCGGTCGCGGCGCGGGGCTCGTTGACGCCCATGCGGCCGTTGAATTCCTCGTTTACAACCGAAGGCCTCGGCATCAGCACGCCCATGATGCGCATGGCGATGCGGTCGCGGCCCGATGCCGTGTCCTCGGCGGCACCGTTGACAACGGCGGCCTCGGAAAGCGCGGCAAGCGTGCCCTCCAGGTCAAAATTGGGGAGTGTATCGGGGTGCAAGAACGAGAGTTTCTCGACCTGGAGCGCCCAGGCCATGTCGAGCGCCGGACCCGTGGCGCCGATGCACTCGAGAATGGTGTTGTAGGCCCAGATGCGATCGTCCTGGCCGATCATCGATCGATGGATGGCATACTCAATCAAGCCCTGCGCAGCCTCGCGCACGTCGGTCATTACAGCCATGCCGCGTAAGCCCCCTTGTCAGTAATTGCGTAGTGGCGGGCAGAGCCTTCGCCCAGCCAGCTGTTCATCTTAGTGATAAAGGTGTCGACGAGCTCGAGCGGCACGAAGGCCTGGATGGTACCGCCAAAGCCGCCGCCGTGAATACGAACGGCGCCACGGCCGTCGAGCACATGCTCGGCAAGAGCAAGCGCGTACATGGAAGGCTGCTCGGCACCCAGTTTGGCGACGACATTCTGCAGGTACATGGCAGAGCTGGCGCCGGACTCGCGCGTGAGGACCAGGAACTGGTCGATGTCGCCGGCGTTGAGAGCTGCCCAGCGCTTGTCGACCAGGCCGTTCTCGTACCAGTAGTGAACGGCGCGCAGGCAGGCACGGTCGCCCAGTTTGGCACGCAGCTCGGGGAGCTTGGCGTCAAAATCGGCAACATCGACCTCGCACAGGCGTGCCTTGCCAAACTCGGCGGCGACGTCCTGCATCTCGCGCGGAACGGCGGCGTAGTCGTCGGTAGCTGCCACATGGTCGGCACCGACCTTAACGAGCACGAGCGCATAGCCGTGATCCTCAAAGTTGAGTTTGAGCTTCTGGGTCTTGGGCTGGGCCTGATCCTCAAAGTCCATGTAGGCGAGTCCGCCCAAGCAAACGGCGGCCTGGTCCATCAGACCGCAGGGCTTGCCGTAGTAGTTGTTCTCGGTGCGCTGGCTCATCTGGGCGAGCGTGACGGGCTCAATGGCGGGCGCGCCCCAGAGCGTCTCCATGGCACGACCGTACGCGGCTTCGACGGCGGCAGAGCTGGAAAGGCCGCCGCCCGAGGGGACGGAGCAGGTAAAGGCAAAGTCGAAGCCTTTGGGCTCAACGCCAAGGGCTGCGACCTCGTGGGCCATACCGCGCACGAGGCTTGCGGACGTGTCCTTCTCGGACTCCTGAACGTCTAGCGTGTCGAGCGCGATTTCAAACGTGGGATAGCCCTCGTCGGCTACGCGAACCTTGTTGGAATCGGTTGCCACGGCGATGCCGTCGACGGCGACATCGAGCGAGCCGGCGATGACGTGGCCACCCTCGTGGTCAGTGTGGTTGCCGCTGATCTCGGAGCGGCCGGGCGCGTGCACGTAGAGCACCTGGCGGTCGCCGATGGGGCCAAACTCCTCCTCGAACAGCTTGGTGAGCGTGGCGAATGTCTTTTCGTCGGGGGTGGTCATGGGAGTCCTTTCCTTGGCGCGCCCGGGTGGGTTTTGCGTCGTTATGAGTACGTTAACAACTTAAAGCGGCATGAACCAAGTATTCACGATACCGCACGTTATGGGCTATGTTAACGTACTCATAACACATCGCTTGTCACTTTTTGAGAATCTGGTAATCGGTAGAAATACAGCCGTGAACGGTACTGCCATATGGACTTATAAAGCAGAAGAGATGCAGATAGAAAAAGTAGAGTACGTTAACATGCGTCCGACGATAGCGGGCCTCGGCGCGGGATGTATTTCTGCCCGGGCCGGCATTCACGCTATTCAGATCTCGCAAGGGTGAAGGTGATCCTGTGGCAAGGCGCCCGTCCAACGATACAGGTACGCGTCCGGTCTCCATGGCCGACGTCGCCCGCGCTGCTGGCGTTTCGCAGCAGACGGTTTCGCGCGTCGCCAACGGCTTGCCCAACGTTAACGAACAGACGCGCCAGCGCGTGCAGGCCGCGATGCAAGAGCTCGGCTTTCGTCCGAGTTATGCCGGTCGCTCGCTGCGCGACGGCCGTTACCATTCGGTCGGCCTATGCATCAACGATGTCACCAAGTTTGGCAACCTCTCAATGATCGACGGCATCGCCAGCGCTGCTCGCGAGCATAATTGCGCCATCACGCTGGTCGAGATGTCCAAGACCGAGGAGTTTTCGCTTGCCGAGGCCACGCGTCGTATGGCCGCACTGCCGGTGGACGGCATCATCATCGGCATGAGTCGCATGGCGCCCGATTTTGAGACGTTTGATCCACTGCCAGGCATTGGCACGGTCATTGTTACCATGTACGCGCATCCGCGGGTGACCACGGTCGATTCCGATCATTACGGCTGCTCGCTATTGCTTATGGATCACCTGTTTGAGCTGAGGCACGAGCAGATTCGCTATATTTGCGGCCCGTCGTTCTCGGTCGACGAGCAATTTCGTCGCGCCGGTTGGCTGGATGCACTCGAGCGTAAACACATCGAGCCGGCAGAGCCGCTCGAGGGCGACTGGTCTGCCAACAGCGGCTACGAGGCCGGCAGGTACCTGGCCGAGCACGATCGCACCATGACGGCGATCTATGCGGCAAACGATCAGATGGCAAATGGCGCGATTGCCGCGCTGCGTGATAGCGGCCTGCGCGTGCCCGAGGACGTAAGCGTGGTGGGCGTCGACGATTCACTCGATGATTTTGTGGCACACAACGAGCTCACGACCGTGCGATTCGATCTACATCAGCGTGGACGCGAGGTGTTTGAGCATGCGGTTCCCGAGGCGGGTACGGCGGGCAAAACCGTTGCCATCCGTATTCCCGGCCAGCTCATTATTCGACATAGCACGGCGATACCGCGCGCATAGTTTGTGCAGGTAAACGGCGCTTTATCGCATTTCAATAACAATCGGTAAGGATGCTGGCAGATAGCCGTGTCTATGAAGACGAGTGTTATGATAGACGGGCTCTTTTGTCTATCTAGGAGGCTTTGCCTGATGGAGATCACCAAGGATATCCGCTACATTGGCGTCGACGATCACGACATCGACCTGTTCGAGGGCCAGTACGACGTGTCCGAGAACGGTATGGCATACAACAGCTACGTTATCTTGGGCGATAAAATCGCTGTCGCCGATTCAGTCGACGGCGGTTTTGTTGACGAGTGGCTCGGCAACCTCGAGGCCGCGCTCGACGGCCGTACGCCCGACTACCTGGTTGTCCATCACATGGAGCCCGATCACTCCGCCGGCATTGCCGCCTTTATGGAGCGCTATCCCCAGGCGCAGATCGTGGCAAGCATGGGCGCCTTCCGCATGATGGTCAACTACTTTGGCACCGACTTCCCCGAGCGCAAGATGGTCGTCAAAGAGGGCGATGTGCTCGACCTGGGCGGCCACAGCCTGACGTTTGTCGGTGCTCCCAACGTGCACTGGCCCGAGGTGCTCTTCTCCTACGAGTCCACCGACAAGGTGCTCTTTAGTGCCGACGGCTTTGGCAAGTTCGGTGCTAACGACATCGAGGATCCCGAGGGCTGGGCTTGCGAAGCACGCCGCTACTACTTTGGCATCGTCGGTAAGTTCGGCAAGTTCGTGCAGGCCGTGCTCAGGAAGGCCGCCGACCTGGACATCCAGATCATCTGTCCGCTCCACGGCCCCGTGCTGACCGAGAACCTGGGCTACTACCTCGACACCTATAACACCTGGTCGAGCTATCAGCCCGAGGACGAGGGCATCACGATTGCCTATGCGAGCGTGTATGGCCATCTGAAGGCTGCCGTCGAGGAACTCGCATCTGCGCTTGAGGCTCGCGGCCAGAAGGTTTCCGTCTTTGACCTGGCTCGCGACGATATGGCCGAGGCCGTTGAGGATGCGTTCCGCTACGACCGCCTGGTGCTCGCTTCCATCACCTATCAGGGCGAGATCTTCCCGTTCATGAGCACCTTTATCCATACGCTCGCCGAGCATGCCTACCAGAACCGCACCGTGGCGCTCGTCGAGGCCGGCTCTTGGGCGCCCGCTGCTGCCAAGGTTATGACCAAGGAGCTCGAGGGCATGAAGGACATCACCCTGGCGCAGAACAAGGTGACCGTGCTGGGCTCGCTCAACGACGCCTCGCGCGCTCAGATCGAGGCCCTCGCCGACGAGCTTTCCAAGTAGCGATATTTCGTTTTTAACGAGCAAAACCACCACAAAGGCACCTTTGTGGTGGTTTTTGTTTAAGCGTCGGCGATGATGAGATTTGGGCGGGCGTCGTCGGCGGTCTCGGCGATTGAGGTGGCGACGGCATCGTCGGGATCACGGTCCATCACGATGGCGTCGACGTCGGCAAGCTCGGCAAAACGGTACATGCCGCGTCCGTTAACCTTGCTGGCGTCCATGAGGGCGACGCTTTGATGGGCCGCGGCGATCATAGCCGTTTTGGTCTCGGCCATCTGGGGAAAGTCGGTCGTAAAGCCGCAGCTGGGGACAAAGGCGCCGGGGCACATGACGGCCAGATCGGCATGGACCATTTGGAGCGCCTGCATGGTAAGTGGGCCGTACAGATAGCGATGACCTTTGCGCAGCGCCCCGCCCAGCATGACAACATCGACCGAGGGCATGCTCTCGTCGATGTAATCGGCAATGGTAATGTCGGCCGTGATGACGGTGATACCGTCGCGCTGATCGAGGAGCCGGACGAACTCGAGCGCCGTGGTGCCCGAGTCGACGAGCAGCGTGTCGCCGTCATTGACGAGCTCGATGGCGCTTTGCGCGATGGCCTGCTTGGCGGCGACGTTGACATTGATGCGGCGATCCTGCGTGGAAACGGTCAGGCGTTTGTGGAGCGATACGGCACCACCATGTGTGCGGCGCAACTTGCCTGCTTCGGCGAGCGCGTCAAGGTCGGCGCGGGCGGTGACGGAGGAGACGCCAAAGGTCTGGGCGATTTCTGCTACCTGCACCGAGGCATTATGATCGAGCATTTCCAAAATGGCGGTACGGCGTTCGTCGGCAAAGGCTCGGGTTGTTGCATGGGCCATAGCTGCTCCATTCTCGGCCAAATTTGCAGGAATTGTGTTGACTCTATTTTCGTTCATTTTCTTTTTGGATAAGAAAACGCCTTTTGATTACTTATCTTTTCTATAAAAGAAAGACGCTGAACACCCAAAATTCAATATCGAACACGCCCGCTTGGCTCCAATTCCTTCCTTTTGCTTTTCAAAAACGGCTGTATTGACCTGCATGGGCTCAATGTCTCGCACGTGCAAAGCCGCTGAATTTCATACAATGAGCCCAGCAAAACGCAAGGTAAAACGCCTTGTGAACAACTACGCCCGATGTCCAGATGCGGGCGAGGGAGAGGAGCAAACGCTCATGGCACTTGTTACCACCGAAAAGATGCTCAAGGACGCTCAGGCCGGCCACTACGCCGTCGGCGCGTTCAACGTCGAGAACCTCGAGTTTGTTATGGCCGTTCTGGCTGCTGCCGAGGAGACCAAGTCCCCCGTCATCATGCAGACCACTCCGGGCACCATCAAGACCGCTGGTCTGGACTACTTCTACGGCATGGTCAAGGCTGCCGCCGAGCGCGCATCCGTGCCCGTCGCCCTGCACCTCGATCACGGCGATGGCTATGACCGCTGCATGCAGGCTTTCCGCACTGGCTACACCTCTGTCATGATCGACGGCTCGCACGAGTCCTTCGAGGACAACATTGCCCTGACCAAGTCCGTCGCCGACGCTGGCCGCGCCATGGGCGTGCCCGTCGAGGCTGAGCTCGGCAAGGTTGGCGGCAAGGAGGACGACGGTCCCGCGGTTGAGGGCGAGAGCCCCTACACCGATCCGGCCGAGGCTAAGGAGTTTGTTGAGCGCACTGGTTGCACTTCCCTCGCTATTGGCGTTGGCACCAGCCACGGCGTGTACACGAGCGATCCGCACATCGAGCAGTCCGTGGTCAAGGCCATCCGCGATGCCGTCGACGTGCCGCTGGTCCTGCACGGCACCTCCGGTGTGCCCGATGAGCAGGTCGCCGAGGCTGTGAAGAACGGCATCTGCAAGGTCAACTACGCCACCGAGCTGCGTCAGGCCTACACCAAGGGCTTCATGGCCTACATGGCCGAGAACCCCGCCTGCTTCGATCCCAAGAAGCCGGCCAAGGAGGGCATGCGTGAGATCACCGAGCTGGTTAAGATCCGCATGACCAACCTCAACTCCGTGGGCAAAGCAGAGTAACAGCAAGGGTACTCCGACTCGCTACATATCCCGGGGAGGGACGAGGGCTTAGTTCCCCAATCGTCCTCGGGCATGCAAAAAGCCTCGCTGCGCACTTCGTGCGGCGAGGCTTTTTGCCCCCTGCGGAAAGATTGGGGAGCTAAGCCCTCGTCCCTCCCAGGTTGACCTACTCGAGGTCGTCGCCCTTGTGGCGTTGGGCGGAAAAATTGGAGCGTGAGGGCTACTTTGTTGATGAGGGGTCAGTATGCCCGGGCTTGGTTGGGGAACGCCTTGTCTAGGGATGCTTGGAGCTTTTCGAAGGATGCTCGTAAGTTGAGGCTCTGATCGGCTGAGCGCTTGGTTTTTGTGGTGGGGGAGTCGAGGAGACCGTTTCTCTGTGTCGGGGGGAAGGAGAAAAGGTTTGCATATTTTAGGGATGGCTGCTGTGCTGCGTCATTGGAAGAATGCATGCTTATGCGGCCTCCTCGATGTCCACCAATAGATTGCGCTCGGGGTATGCTGCTAGGTCCCGTGCGTTGGCAGTATTATGCCGCGGCTGCTGCAAAGAAGCGCTAAAGAAAGGCTTAACCTGGTTTGGTGTTACGATGAAGCTGCAGGTCAGAGGTATCGAATAACACTTTTGAAAGGTTTTGGGCTTAAGGGCTTTCTAAGGTTTGTGGCGTAGACGTGGCGCGGACGTGCGGAGCGTGTGAATGCTCGCTGTTAGCGCTGCGGTTCTGCGGCCCGCACCTGCTCGATGACCTTTTCCATGGTGGCATCGATGCGGTCTTTTTTGAGCTCGCATTCCCAGATGGTTATGGGCGTCCAGCCCATTTGAGTGAGTGCTGCCACGGCAGCGCGGTCGCGCTCGACGTTGCGACGGAACTTTGCCTCCCAAAACTCAACGTTGCGCTTGGGCTGGCTAGGGTTGCACTTGGGGCAGCGGTGCCAAAAGCAGCCGTTGACGAAGATAGCGATCTTGCGCCCGGGAAAGGCGATATCGGGCTTGCCGGGAACCTTCCATTCCAAGCGATAGCCGGTAAGACCTGCTGCCCGCAGGCGCTGGCGAACGAGCAGCTCGGGTTTGGTGTTCGCACGCTTGTTGCCCTTCATGGACTTTTTGATGGCGGCGCGACGGCGCACCAGTTCGCGCTCGTCGGCGGAAAGGTCCGAGGTGTCGATGCCGTCGAGCAGGCCGGGCTTGGCGCGCTTTTTGCTGCGGCGTTTAGGTGCGCGCTTGGGCTTGGTGGCGGGCTCGTCGGTCGCGGCGGCCTCGGCGTCGTTGACAGTGCCGTTGGCCTCGAGCCGGTCTTCCTTCAGCTCAATCAGAGCATCGATAAGCCCTTTGTCGGCGGGCATCCACTCAACCGTGGCAAGCGAGGTGCGCGGAATCCAGCGGATATCGAGCTGACGGTCATGCTTCTGAGGCTCATCGGATTCATCGGCCAGCGAGCAGTAGTAGCACTCCATGGAGAGATGAAAATCGGGGTAGTCATACTCAACGGTGTAGAAATCGCGCAGGTTGGTGACTTTTACCTGCAGCTCTTCCATGAGCTCGCGGCGTACGGCGTCCTCGGGCGACTCGCCGCGCATGAGCTTGCCACCGGGAAACTCCCATAGTCCCTGCATGTCGCCATAGCCGCGCTGCACGGCAAGCAGCTCATCAGATCCTTCCTTGCGAATGATCCCAGCGGCAACATGAACAGTCTTCAACAGGAGTCCTCTCTTAACATCAACACGTGACAGGCTAGCTACCCGTACCTTACACAACGGTAAGGCAAGCGTAAGCCATATCGATGGTAGCCGACTCGGCTTCTTGCGACTATAGATGCCGTAGACTAATCGCAAGAAAGGACTCGGTATGCAAACCACGCACATGGCGACCCCGGTACTGGAGGTCGCGCATCTCGAAAAGGTATACGGCGCGTTGGGCAACGTGACCCGCGCGCTCAACGACGTCAGCTTTACCGTCAACCGCGGCGAATTCGTTGGCATCATGGGCGCCTCGGGCTCGGGCAAGTCGACGTTGCTCAACTGCGTCTCGACCATCGATAGCGCCACAAGCGGCACTATCCGTATCAACGGGCAGGACGTAACACGCATGAAGCAGGCTAAGCTTTCGCAGTTCCGCCGCGAGGAGCTCGGCTTTATCTTCCAGGACTCCAACCTGCTCGATACGCTCACGGCACGCGAGAACATCGCCCTGCCGCTCACCATCGCCCGCACAAACTCGGCAGAGATCTCGACCCGCGTGCAGGATGTGGCCGCGCGTCTATCCATCAGTCAGGTGCTCGACAAGTATCCCTACCAGATGTCCGGCGGCCAGCAGCAGCGCGTTGCCGCGGCTCGCGCGCTCGTCACCGACCCCACCATGATCATGGCCGACGAGCCCACCGGCGCCCTCGATTCCAAGAGCGCTCGCCTGCTGCTCGAGAGCCTGGAGGCCCTCAATCGCCGCCTGCGCGCCACGGTGCTCATGGTCACGCACGACAGCTTTGCTGCCAGCTACACGAGTCGCGTGCTGTTTATCCGCGACGGCAAGATCTTCACCGAGCTGCGCCGCGGCGACACCGACCGCCGAGAGTTCTTCGACCGCATTATGGAGGTCGTTGCCATGATGGGCGGTGAGGGCTCCGATGCTCTGTAAACTCGCTTGGGGCAACGTCCGCCGCGCCGGCCGCGACTACCTCGTCTACCTTTTGACGCTCACCCTGGGCGTCACGGTCTTCTATGCCTTTAACACCATCTCGATGCAGGTCGACATCGCCGGAATCGATGAAGAGGGCTTGGCGCAGGTTATGGGCAGCATACTCGGCGACCTGACGTACTTTTTGGCCGGTGTCATGGCCTTTTTGATGGTGTATGCCAATAACTTCATCATGAAACGCCGCAAAAAGGAGTTTGGCCTGTACCAGGTGCTCGGCATGGGGCGCGGGCGCGTCGCCACGATCATGGCGCTCGAGACGGTGATTGTCTCGGTGGTGGCCTTTGTCGCCGGCATTGTGCTGGGTGTGGGACTCTCCCAGCTCATGACGTTCTTTACGGCCTCGCTCTTTAAGACACAGATCGCCAATTTCCACTTCTTTTTCTCGATGCATGCGTTCAATCTGACCCTTGCCTGCATGCTCGTGATGTTTGTGCTTACGCTACTGCTGAACCTCCGCGCCGTGCGTCGTACCAAACTCATCGAGCTTATGGGTGCCGAGCGTCGCAACGAGAGCATCAAGACACGCAACCCCTGGATCGCGATTGCCATCTTTGCCGTGGGTGCGGTGCTTGTGGGCGTGGCCTATTACCGTCTGCTACGTGATGGGTTCCCGCTAACCGCGACGGACAGCAAGCTGCAAGAGGCCATGAACCAGTTTGGTATTACGACCGCTATGGTTACCGTGGGCACCTTTGCCCTGTTCTGGGGACTCTCGGGCATGCTCATCAAGCTGCTGCAGAGCCTGCGCGGCGTGTATTGGCGCGGCCTCAACATGTTTACCGTGCGCCAGCTTGCGGCCAAGGTCAACACGGTGTGCTTTTCGATGGGCGTCATCGCGATGATTCTGTTCCTCGCCATCACCTCGGTGACCTGCGGTATGTCGATCGCCAACGTGATGAATGAGAATCTGGAGCGCTATACGCCGGCCGATATGTCGCAGACGTATATCTATTACACGCCCGAAACGCTCGACTACTACAAGGAGTATGTCAATCCGTCTGAGGCCGATCGCATGGTGCTGGCCGATACAACGGTCGATTTGTACGCTGCATGGCACGGCAGGGGCAAGTCGGCGGACAACAACGACGAGACCGGCAAGAAGGTCAGTATCGCCGATGTTGCCGGTGAGCATGTTCAGATCGATTCGTATCTGAGTTACCCGCTTGGCGGCTCGGATCCTTCGGTGACTCCAAGTGAGATGTGCAAGACCATGGGCGAAAAGCTTCCCAGGGCGTTCGGGGGTAGCAATGCCGATACGATGGGCCTGTTTGTGACGCCGGCGAGCCAGTACAACAAACTGCGCCAGATGATGGGCGAGGAGCCAGTGAGCATTGGCCGCGACCAGTACTTGCTTACGTGTGATATGGGCGGTGATCTGGGCGACCTGTACACCAAATACATGGCCGGCGGCCATACCCTCACCTTGGGCGGGCATGAGCTCAAGCCCGCAACCGAGAAGTCGGACAAGGACACGGCGGCCATCGCCAACTCGGCGGTGAGCAGTAATCCCGGTACCGTCGTCGTTGCCGACGAGCTGTTGTCCCAACTTAATCTGCAGCCGTATTCCAGTAGCCTGCTCGTTAACTACAAACAGGGGATGGATACGACCGAGGCAGACGAGAGCATTAAATACACGGTGCTCGACAATCTGCTCGTTGACGGCAAGGAGCCGGGGTCGTGGGGAATCTTCATTACACGCTCCGAGATGTACACGCAGGCGGCGCAGATGAACGGCATGATTAGCTATTTGGCCGTCTACATTGGCTTTGTACTGGTCGTTGCGTGCGCGGCGATACTGTCGATCCAGCAGCTCTCCAATGTGGCCGACGGCAGCCGCAGCTATCGTGTGCTGGCACAGATTGGCTGTGACGACCGCCAGATCCGCCATTCGGTGATGGCGCAGCAAGCGGTATTCTTCCTGTTCCCGCTGGCAGTGGGGCTGGCTCACTCCTTTGTGGCGCTCAAGGTGATCATCGAGCTGGTGAGCACGTTCGGCAACATGAGCATAGGCGGCACCGTGGGCCTCACCTGTGCAATCTTCCTGGCAGCCTACGGCGGCTACTTCCTGGTGACCTACCTCATGAGCACCGGCATGGTACAAGCCGCCATAGCCACCCGCTACAGCGAGTAACAAGCGGGCAAAACCGTCGCAAAATTAGAGGCGTATGACCGCCGCGAAGGGACCAGGGGCCCTTTCGCGGCGGTTTTTGCCAATCTGGTGCGTCTCAGATACAAGTGAGTAGACTTTTTTGAACCTGCCGAGCACATCGCGGCAAGTGCTCAATAAAATCGCAGGTCAGGGCTGTGGCGTTTTGAGGTGTGCTCGGCATCCCGCCAAAAGCCTACTCACTTGGTTTTACTGCTAGAAAACCGCCGCGAGGGAAAGTAGCTCCCTCGCGGCGGTTTTTGGCGTTTGCCCAGATAAAACCTGCCAAAATAAACCTGTCCCTTTTTGGCAGGTTATCGCTTCCAAAAGTGGAGGATGAGCGTCGTGCGGTTTTGCTGTTCGGTTTTGACCAGGATGTTGTGGATGTGGGTCTTGACGGTGCCCACGGCAAGGAATAGCTCGTCAGCGATCTCTTGGTTCGATTTGCCCAGTACGACCAGACGCATAACTTCGGTCTCACGGTTGGAGAGCTTGTAGGCGTTGCGATAGAAGGGCATCTGCTCTTCGATGTGTCGATCAAGATCGCTGACGTTCTTTTCCTCGGGCGCCTCCTGCATGCGGATTGAAAGCACGTGGTAGGAGTAGATGATCAGCAGAATCGCAAAGTAGCAGGCAAAGACGTTTTCGCTAAAGTTGCGCTCGGACAGATATAGTTGCAGCCAAGAGGGCGCCAGACTCATGGGGACAATCAGAATGTTGTAGAAATCCTCGGCAACGATGCAACCGACCAGAATAGCGCCGATAATCAGGTGCTTTCGTTGGTTGTTAACGCGTGCCTTCAGCTCGACTTGCGTGCTCTTGCGTGCCGTCCAAAAGATATATAGCCCCACGAAAACAAGGAATACCTGACGCATCGTGTAGTAGAGCCATTGATGAATGGGGCCGTAGGGGACAGCGACGATAATCAGCAGCTCGCTCAGCAAGAACGTTGCGACGGGAATGACAAACTGCTTTTTTGAATGCTTGTCGAGCAAATCCATGGCAATGAGCCAAATAAAAGCCTGCGAAGCGGTCGCCACAAAGGTCCGCAACACAGGCATGGTAATTGAGTAATAGTCGCTGGCTGGAAAACTCTGGTTTTGCAGCGTGTATTCAAAAAAGAAAATCTCGGTCATCTCGATGGCATAGCAGATAAATACGCCGCTGCCATAGATAAAGAAGCGTCGACGAGACGAGGCATAGGCGGCAAGCGAGAGCACCGCCGTCACAATACAGATCACGAGTATCGCTAGGGTATAGAAGAACATCAGGGTGTTCATCTGTCACCGTCCCATCTCATTTATTCTATGGCCGAGCTCTGTATACCTTGTGGGATATAGACGTCTCAACCCTTCGTTTCATTGCGGATTAGGCGCCGAGATACAGCATAGCCGTATACCGTTCGCGGTTCTAGATGGTAAACCCCCTGTAAACTCTTGACCTGCGGGTTTATATTGGTTTAGAGGGGGTGTAACTCCATGAACGGTCTTTAATCCCGAATAAACTAGGTAAAAATTGCATACGGGTGAATGATGGTCTTGTCAACACGAGGCGTGATGTTCGAGCGCCTCATAGTAATAGTCGGCAAGACCGGCGGAAAGGAAATCGACATGGCACTGCCTAAGGATTTCATCGACACCAACGACTTCACCAAAGAGCAGATCCTGGCTATCGAGGATCTTGGTCTGGCAATGAAGAAGGCCATCAAGGTTGACGGTTATTATCCGCACCTGCTCCGCAACAAGAGCCTTGGCATGATCTTCCAGCAGGTCTCCACCCGCACTCGTCTTTCCTTCGAGACCGCTATGACCGACCTCGGCGGCCATGCTCAGTTCTATGGCCCTGGCACCATCCAGCTCGGCGGTCACGAGTCCCTGGGCGACACCGCTCGCGTTATGGGCTCGCTGCTCGACATCATGATGGCTCGCGTTGACCGTCACAAGGACGTCGTCGGCCTCGCCGAGGGCTCCGCTGTGCCCGTCATCAACGGCATGTCCGAGTTCAACCATCCCACGCAGGAGATGGGCGACCTCATGACCATGCTCGAGAACCTCCCCGAGGGCAAGAAGATCGAGGACTGCACCCTGGCCTTCATCGGCGACGCCACCCAGGTCTGCGTCTCCCTCATGTTCATCGCCTCCAAGGTCGGCATGAAGTTTGTCCAGTTTGGACCTAAGGGCCACCAGATCCCCGACGGCGGCCTGCACGTTGGCACCGTCGAGGAGCGCGCCGAGTTCGGCAAGCAGATGATGGCCATCGCCGAGGAGAACTGCAAGGTCTCCGGCGGCTCTGTCGTCATCTCCGACGACATCGAGTGCATCAAGGGCGCCGACTTCATCTACACCGACGTGTGGTATGGCCTGTACGACGAGGAGGTCTCGGGCGAGAACTACATGGACGTGTTCTATCCCAAGTATCAGGTCACCATGGACATGATGAACTTTGCCGGCCCCAACTCCAAGTTCATGCACTGCCTGCCGGCCACCCGCAACGAGGAGGTCGTCGACGAAGTCATGGACGATCCCGAGCGCTCCCTGTGCTGGGTCGAGGCCGAGAACCGCAAGCACTCCATCCGTGCTCTCCTTGCCGCCCTGGGCAAGCGCACCCCGCTCAACGACGAGGGTGTCGAGTACTCCGCCAAGGCTGAGCTCCACGCCGCTCTCGAGGCTCTCGAGCAGCTCTAAGCCTCAAGGCTTCTAAAAGCACGTTTGCGGGCGGCGGATGCTCGTCTCCTGTCGCCCGCTCACCGAGGCCCAAGCAATTGCCTTAATACCTTAGGGCCTCGGATCTGTCCAAGACTGAGCGAAGGAGCTCATCATGAGCGACGGAAAGAAAAAGCTTTCCTTCTTGACGGTCATTTCGACCATCATCTGCGTCGTCTTCGTTTGCGAGGCCGCCGCTCCTGCTGCTGCCATTGGCAACCAGCAGTTCTTCTGGTGGATCTTCCTGATCCTGACCTTCCTGCTTCCCTACGGCATGGTTGTCGCCGAGCTCGGTACCACCTATGACGGCGAGGGCGGCATTTACGACTGGGTACGCGATGGCCTGGGCGACAAATGGGGCGCCCGCATCTCGTACTACTACTGGGTCAACTACCCGCTGTGGATCGCCTCGCTGGCTACCATGTTCCCCGACATTTTGGGCATGGTCTTTGGCGTCGAGTTCAACTTGATCGCCAAGATGGGTATCGATCTTGCCTTTGTGTGGATCGTCTACCTCATGGGCCGCTCCAAGGCGGCCGACTCCGAGTGGGTCCTTAACGGTGGCGCCATCATCAAGGTCGCCGTTGCCGTTATCGTTGGCGCTTTGGGCATTTGGTATGCCATGGAGAACGGTTTTGCGAACGACATGTCCGCTGCCACCTTCCTGCCCGAGCTCACCAACACCAACGCTCTCGGCTACCTGTCGATCATCATCTTTAACTTCATGGGCTTCGAGGTCATCTGCACCATGACCGACGACATGGCCGATCCCGCTCGCGATATCCCCAAGGCTATCATCGTCGGTGGCCTGTCCATCGCCGTGATCTACCTGTTCGCTGGCTTTGGCATCGGCGCCGCCGTGCCGGCCGACTCCATCGATCCCGACTACGGCATGATCGTCGCAGTCCAGACCATGGTGGGCGACTCCATGATCTTTAAGGTCATCTGCATCGCCTTCCTGATCACCCTGTTCGCCAATATGGCCGCTTGGTCCTTCGGCGTTAACTCCGTTGCTCGCTACGCTGCCGAGCACGGCAACATGCCCAAGGTCTTCGCCTCGATGATCTCGGATGACGACATGCCCAACGGCGCCAACCTGGTCAACGCTGTCGTTGCCTCCCTGGTGCTGTGCCTGCAGCTCGTTCCCATCGACGCCATCTCCAACGGTGTCTTCTGGATGCTCTTTGGCACCTCTGTCGTCTTCCTGCTGTTGACCTACATCCCGATGTTCCCGGCGTTCCTCAACCTTCGTAAGAACGACCCCAACCGTGAGCGCATCTTCACGTTCCCGTTTAAGGGCGCCATGATGAAGGTCATGCTGGCCATCCCCTGCATCGAGCTGGTTCTTGCCATCGTTGCCACGCTGATCCCGTTCTCCGCTGCTGAAATTGGCGACAAGGTCCCGATGATCGTTATCTTCATCGTGCTCGTGCTCATCGGCGAGGTCGTCCGCGTCGTCAGCGCTAAGGGCCGCGAGACCGAGTACAAGGGTCTGACCCCTGAGCTCGCAGCCCAGCGTCTCGCTGAGGAGGCCGCCGAGGCCGAGGAGAACTAGAGCACCCGGTTCTGGGGCTCCAACCCTCCTCGTGTACCAACGCGCGCTTCGTCGGGCTTGTCGCTCCCGACTCCGGGCACTCTAGCCTCTTCGGAGGCGTGTCCAAGCGACAGGTTTGCTAACCATTCCCCCGGGGTGGGTGTGAGCGATAGCTCCGGTAACCACCGCCCACCCCAATCTCTCTTCCGTATCCTTCGTGCGTTTTGTCTCCGCGCACTTGGTTACGTCGTCGCTTGCCGGTGCGATTCCGTGAAAACCGGCACCGGGCGCCCCGACCTTTGCCGGGGAACGGGCGCCTACCATCTCTTGGTTTTAGGCTGCGGGTAACCCGCCCGCAGCAAGCGATCGTTCGATTTGGAGGAAATCTTATGCGTACGATCACCGAGTCCGAGTCCACCCCCAAGGCCGACGGCTTCTTCATGCCCGCCGAGTTCGCCCCGCAGGATCGCGTGTGGATGGGCTGGCCCCACCGCACCGACACCTGGGCCCACGGCGCCAAGCCGGCCCAGAAGCAGTATGCCGCCATCGCCCGCGCCATCTCCGAGTTCACCCCGGTCTATATGTGCGCCAACCAGGTCGACTACGCCAACTGCAAGGCCGTCTTCGAGAACGACGAGAACGTCACCGTCATCGAGATGACCACCGACGACGCCTGGTTCCGCGACACTGCCGCCACCTACGTCATCAACGGCAAGGGCGAGAAGCGCGCCAACCACTGGCACTTCAACGCCTACGGCGGCCTCGTCGACGGCCTGTACTTCCCGTGGGACAAGGACGAGCAGATCGCCCTCAAGATGGCTGAGCTCTCCGGCTGCCGCCGCTATCGTCCCGACGACATGATCCTCGAGGGCGGCTCCATCACCGTCGACGGCGAGGGCACCCTTGTCGTGACCGACCAGTGCCTGCTTTCCCCGGGCCGCACCTGCTCTGCGGTTCTGGAGGAGGAAGAGGATCCCGAGTCCATCTGGCCCAAGTACCGCAAGAAGTTTGAGCCCTGGAGCGAGGAGCTTCGCGCCTACATGGACGAGCACCTCAAGGATTACCTGGGTGTCGAGAAGGTCATCTGGGTCAAGGAGGGCATCGACCCCGAGGAGACCAACGGCCACATCGACGACGTCGCCACGTTCATCGCGCCGGGCGTCATGGCCTGCATTTGGACCGACGATCCCGAGTATCCGTTCTACGAGCAGTGCCACGCTGCCTACGAGACCCTCTCCAACGCCGTCGACGCCAAGGGCCGCAAGATGAAGGTCTACAAGCTCTGCATGCCCGTGAACCCGCTGTTCATGGACCAGGCTTCCTGCGACACCATCGACGCCGACGAGAACGCCGAGCCGCGCGTCCCCGACGAGCCGCTGATCGCCTCCTACATGAACTACCTCGTGACCAACCACGGCGTTATCGTCCCGCAGTACGGCGACGAGAACGACCAGCTGGCCGTCGACACGCTCCAGAAGATCTACGACGAGGTCTGGGGCGAGGGCGTCTACAAGTGCGTCGGCGTTCAGTCCGAGCAGGTCGTCTTCGGTGGCGGCAACATCCACTGCATTACTCAGCAGGAGCCGTCCGCGTAATTGTCTGTCTTCCCGAGGCACGGCACCTTGCCCTTCAATCGTCGGGCATGACCCTTAAGGTCTATGCCCTCCTCTTTCAGGGCAATCTGCCGCACCTCAGAAACCCAGCCGATCAATCGGACAGTCGGTGAATCGCACCGTGACCATCTCGGGGCATTGATGGTCGGTTTATTCGATGTCTTGGTCGGCTGGGTTTTTCTTTGGGCACTCCGTTGCCTCCACTTCGGAGTGCCCGCCTCTTTGATTGAGTACGCGTCTGATCTGGGATTTATTGCGGGTTAGGCCAATTGTTCGCTTGAATATCCCAGGTCAGACGCGTCTTCAATTGCCAAAAGATTCCGGTCGCAATCGCGGCCGTTTTGATCGGAGTATCTATGTACCAGCGTATCGTTATCTACACGCGCCTGTTCCGCGAGCGTTGGTCCAACAATTGCATCCTCTCTTCTCTTTGGGATGGCACCTGCACCGGTGACGCGGCCTGCAACCCTACCTTGGGCTGCGCCTTCGGTACAGATGCCATCCTTTTTGCTGTAGGGGAAGCGTGCCATGGCAGGTAAAAAGTTCTCCCTGTTCGAGGTCATCCTCTCGGTTATCTGCGTTGTCTTTACCATCGAGGCGGCTGCTCCGGCATCTGCCATGGGTAACGTGCAGTTCTTCTGGTGGATCTTCCTTATCATTACGTTTTTGCTTCCCTATGGCCTGGTGGTGGCCGAGCTCGGTACGGCGTTCGATTCCGAGGGCGGCCTGTACGACTGGGTTCGCCTGGGCTTGGGAGACCGTTGGTGTGCACGCTGCTCCTGGTGCTATTGGGTCAACTTTCCACTGTGGGTGGCAAGTATCGCCTGCATGTTCCCCAGTGTCATCAATGCGGTATGGGGCATCGAATTTTCGCTTGGGGTCCGAATTGCCATCGAGCTTGCCTTTGTGTGGGGCGTCACGGTCATGGCAATGCAGCCGGTGGCCGAGGCCGATTGGGTCATGGATGGCGGCGCCGTCATCAAGGTGCTCATTACCGCCGTGGTGGGAATCATCGGCATCTGGTTTGCCTGCAACAACGGCTTTGCCAACGATATGTCGTTTAAGACATTTGTCCCCGATCTGGGAGACACTAACTCACTGACGTATCTTTCAATCATCCTATTCAACTTTATGGGCTTTGAGGTGGTCGCGACCTTTGCCAGCACGATGAAGAACCCATCGCGCGATATCCCCAAGGCGGTTATCGCCGGTGGCGTTGCCATCGCGGCGATCTACATTATCTGTGGCATCGGTATTGGAGCCGCGGTTCCCACCGAGCAGCTTTCACTCGATTCGGGCATTGTGGACGCGGTTGCCGCCATGGTGGGGCGCGCTCACCCGCTGACGATGGTCGTGGGCGTGGCCTTTCTGGTAACGCTGTTTGCCAACATAATCTGTTGGAGCTTTGGCGTCAACAACGTGGCGAGCTATGCCGCGCGCCATGGCAACATGCCGCGTCCCTTTGCGCTGGTGTCCAAGAAGACCGGCATGCCCAACGGCTCGGCACTCATTAACGGTTGTTTTGCCAGCTTGGTGCTGCTACTTCAGATTCCGCTGGGTGAAGGTTCCGACGTCTTTTGGGTCTTCTTCTCGATGAACGTCGTCTTTCTGCTCATGAGCTATATCCCGATGTTCCCGGCGTTTTGGCGCCTGCGTAAATACGACGACCGCCCGCGTGTGTTTCGCGCGCCCTTCGAGGGCAAGGTGCTTGCGGTAGCGCTTGCGGTGCCGGTGGTAGAACTCGTGCTTTCGATTGTTGCGACAATCGTGCCGCTTAACAGCTCGCCCGCCGAGATGTCAAAGTTGCCGATCCTCATGGGTGTGGTGATCGGCGTGTTGCTGGGCGAGGTTTCGCGCCTCATATCGCGCCGCGGCCGCAGCATCGACAATCCCGGCGTTGGCACAAGGGGGACAGGTCGCTTTGCACCAAAACAGTAGCGCCGCGAGTTGTGCGGTGCTAGATGCATCTTGGATTACTGCTCACGCTGCTCGGGATCAGATGCGAGCTTGGGTGCAAAGTAGGGGACGTGGCCCAGGTAGGGGCAGCTGTCCGAACGCGCCTCAACGGCGCAGGGGACATTGTCGTAGGTCATGGAAGAACCGAGTCGGGTGATGGCCTTGGCGGCGGGCGCGACGAGCATCTTGAGCGGAGCGATCGGTGTCATGGCATCTCCTTTCATCGGTGAGACACAGCTTGTTTATCTAAACGATACAGTACGTTTAATCGGTGAGTCTAATCTTGCGGCAAAGAATCTGTCAACATCCTCACAGCATCTAGACAGGGGAGGCGGGCATGAGTTTCGCGTTCTATATCTACACCACGATTATCATGGGTGTGGCTCTGGTGACCAGTGCCGTGGCATTGGTGGTTTGGCTCATGACGCGCCGTCGCGACAGCCTCGTGGCCGCGGCGGGTTTTTTGCTCTATATGCTCGATATGTCGGTCATCTTTTTTGACGAGTACAATCGGCTCAAATACGACTACGCCGTTACCTTTAGCGAGCCGCTGCAGCACCCCTTGCTGCGCTGCGTGCTTGGTATTGCCATCTATGCCTGCGTGGTGCTATGGATGTTTGCGCGCTTGCGCAAAAGACCGACGTCGCGCATGCTCGGACTCGCTATCGTGCCGTTTTCAATCTTGCAATTGCTGCTGGTGCCTCGCAGCGGCGCTGTCGGAGAGGTGCAGCAGTATCTCTTTTGGCTCACGCGTGACCTGGGTAATGTAGGATGTCTTGCCTATGCCGCCTGGCATTACCGGTACAGAGCAACGCGTGTTGAGAAACTCGACCTCGACCGCTCAAAGCTCTTTTGGAAGGTGGCCTTCGTTCTTGTGTTTTGCGTGATCGCCGAGGACACCTACATGATCTTGTTCTGCCGCCCCGACTCCCAAAACCCCGTCATCGGCCTCTTTTTGTGGTATCTGTCCGAGCGCAATATCTCCGAAAACGTGCTGCTCGTGGTATGCGCGGCTCAGCTTTTTTGCCAGTTTAGCCATATCCTGCGTGTGTATGCCCGTCATCCGCGTGCCGATGAGGACGTGGCAGCCGAGAGCGCAAGCTCTGAGGACGATCTCGCATCGCGTGTGGTGATTTATGCCGACGCCCATAAGCTGTCACGGCGCGAGCAGGAGGTGCTCACGCTGGTGCTGAAGGGCAACGACGCCCAAAACATCGCCAGCGAGTTGGTCATCAGCCCTGGCACGGTCAAGGCACACTTGCATCGCATCTACGTTAAAAGCGGCGTCTCCAACCGAGATGACCTTATAGATACCTTTTGGCGTTCCTAGCCTCATTCTTCCTCGCATGCGGGTCTTGCTGTGTGGGCGGCCACACCGTTGGGCGTAATGAAGCGGTAATAATCTCAGACAATAAACCTGCAGGTAAAGCGTGTAAACCTGCTTAAACTGACCGTTTGCGGTCCCTGGCCTTGGCACGGGTTTGCCCCTGTGTATCAATGGGTGTAGCGCGAAGCCGCGGACGTGGGACAGACGTCCGAGCACGGCTTGTAGGCACGCGCCGATGCGGGAGCGCTACGCTCCCAACCGAGTGCCCACGCGGGCGGTGCGTCCGCGTTACAACCAAAGATGCCTGAGGAGGCTCGCATGGACAAGGCTGATGTAGTTATCAAGAGCGACGCCGTCTTTACCGGCGATGGGCTCGAGCCGTTTAAGGGCGGCGTTGCCGTGCGGGGCGATAAAATCGTTGCCTGCGGTGACGATGCTCACCTGGCACCGTTTATCGGTCCCGATACCGAGGTGCGCGACTTTGGCGACCAGCTCGTCATGCCCGGCCTGATCGACTCGCACACGCATTTTGCCCAGGGCGCGTTTATGACCGACCCCGATTTTGCCGTCAACCTCATCGACTGCACCAGTTTTGAGATGGCGATGGAACGTGTCGTGGCGTTTGCGGCCGACCATCCCGATAACGAGTGGATTCTGGGCTGCCAGATTATCCAGTTCCAGTGGGATGTCCCCGAGATGCCCACGGCCGCGATGATCGATGAGTACATCTCCGACCGCCCGGTATTTCTGCAGCAGGTTGACTTGCATACCTTTAGTGCCAATACCTGCGCCATCAACAAGGTGGGAGTAACTTCGCAGACGCCCGATCCCGCAGGCGGCAAGATCCTTAAGGATGCCGACGGCAATCTGACGGGCGTGTTTTCCAACAACGCCGGCGCCTTCTTTATGGACGAGGTCTACGACCCAGCGCCCGAGGTTGTTGACGCGTCGTTTGCAAAAACCGCCCGGCGCGCCAATGCCCTGGGAATCACTACGGTCGGCATGGTCAATCCTACGTTTGTGAGCATGGAAAACCCGTATGCGGTGTTGGCAGGTCTTAATGCCAAGGGCGACTTGCCGCTGCGCGTGTTCCTGTACACCGACCTGTTCGAAAACGAGTCCTTGACGCTCGAGCAGATCAAGGAGAAATACGCCTTCCCGGGTACGCAGGTGGAGTGGCACGGCTTTAAGCAGTTCCTTGATGGTGTGTGCTCCGACCATACCGCCTGGATGCTTGAACCCTATAGCAACGCACCCGACACCTGTGGTGAGCCCGCGGAGGAGCCGGAGCGCATCCGTGCTGCCATCCTGAGGGCGCAGGAATGGGGCGTTGACACGCGCATCCATGCAATCGGCGATCGCTCGGTGCGTTTTGTGCTCGATTGCTTTGAGGAGGGCGAGCGCTTGCATGGCAAGCGGGATTGTCGCCACTCCATGGAGCACAACGAGACGGTTCAACCCGAGGATATGCCGCGTTATGCCGAGCTCGGCGTCTGCCCCGGCATGCAGCCGTGGCACATGCTGCTCGATATGGCTGACCTTGCCAAGGACGAAGCCGTGGGTCCCGAGCGTGCCGCGCTTTCGTGGCCCCTGCATAGCCTGCTTGCCAGCGGAGCCGTGGTGCACCTGGGCAGTGACTTCCCCGTTGTGGGCTTGGAGCCCATGGAGGAGGTGTACGGCGCGGTCTTCCGCATGCTCGAGGACGGTTCCAACCCTGAGGGCTGGTTCCCCCAGGAGCGCATTACCATGGCCGAGGCTCTGCGCGCCTACACCTATGGCAGCGCCTACGCCATGCATGCCGAGGACCGCATCGGCACGCTCGCGTGCGGCAAACAGGCAGATATCTGCGTGCTCGACCGCAATCTCTTTGATTGCGAGCCGGCCGAGGTGCTCGAGGCTACCGCAGCCCTCACGATGATCGCCGGCAAGGTGGTCTTTGAGGCATAGCGCCATCGTTTGATTGGGCGGCTTGGTGCCAGTTGTCAGCCGCCTGACATCCATTCAGCACTACTCTCTCAAGGAAAGGGGAGAACAATGGCAGAAGAAGTAACCGCTGCCGTGGAGGAGGAGCGCGAGCTCGCCTCCCAACCGATTCCCGGTCTGGTGCGTAAGTACACCATCGTCACCGGCCAGGGCATGCTCGCCCAGATCATCATGGTGGTCCTTGAGGGCCTCGTGATGGGTTGGGGCCTAGGTGCCCACGGCCTGGCATGTGTCTCGATCATTATGTCGGTCGAGTACATCAACCTGGCCTTTGGCAACCTGTTTGGCACCGGCGTGCCCGCCGTGGTGGGCAACCTTTTGGGTGCCGGCGACATCAAGGGCGCAAGCAAGGCTTTTAGCCAGGGCTTTTGGCTCACCACGATCGTGAGTGTGCTGCTTGCTGTGGTGATGGCAGTGTTTACCGAGCCCATCTGCACATTCTTTGGCGCCACGCCCGACATCATGGCCGATACCGTTGCCGGCGTGCGCACCTTCGCCGTGCTGCTGCCGCTCACGGTCATTGGCCAGATGATCACCGCTGTGATGCGTGTGGACGAGAAGGTTCAGATCCAGGCCAACCTCATGACCGTTTCGGCCATCGTCGCCATCTGTTGGCTCGCGCTTTCCACGTTTGTGCTCAAGTTTGGCGTTATGGGCGCCGGCGTGTACTACGGGCTTTCCATCGGTA
The DNA here is from genome assembly GCA_900543515.1 of uncultured Collinsella sp. Lineage (GTDB taxonomy): Bacteria > Actinomycetota > Coriobacteriia > Coriobacteriales > Coriobacteriaceae > Collinsella. The sequence goes on along the minus strand of UQRW01000023.1, from coordinate 8,232 downwards.
TCTGGGCCATCGGTATCTTCTGGTTCATCGGGGGCAAAAAGTCCCAGCTCCAGATTAGCCTGGCCGACCTTAAGCTCGACCTCGCCATCTGCGGCCAGATCTTCAAGATCGGCTTCCCGTTCTTCCTGGTCCAGGGTGCGACCTTTATCTTTAATACCGTTGCCAACTCGCTTTTGGGTTCGCTCGGCGGCGACATGGGCTCGCTCTACATCGCAGCCTTTGGCGTGATCAACGGCTACATCCTCTACATTACCATGATGGTTGCCCAGTGCTTCTCCTACGGTCTGCAGCCCATCGCTGCCTTCAACGCCGGCGCAAAGGCTTGGGCACGCCTTAAGGAGACGCTCTCCTGCACGCTTAAGTACCAGGTTGTGACGCTGGCGCTGGTCACCGTCGCGCTCTGGCTTGCCGCCACCCCGGTGTGCGCCTTCTTTGCCGGCAGCGATCCTGCGCTCGTTGAGGTTGCCGCCAACGCCACGCGTACTGTCATCCTGGCTGTTGCCCTGGGCTATCTTGCCATGACCATGTCGATGTATTTCCAGGCGGTCGAGAAGGTGGGTGTCGCCACGTTTACGGGCCTGCTTCGCTATGTGATCTGCTCGGTGCCGCTTATGTACCTCCTCGGCAACATGATGGGTGTCGAGGGCGTGTGGATCGCCCTGGTGGTGGCCGATGCCATTACTGGCATCATCTCCATTGCGCTCGCCGCGCACGAGTCCAAGCGCCTTGCCACGCTCTAGGCTCGGACATGGCTGGCGTACGATAGTCGAACAAGTTAACTCGCCTGCAAGCCACCACAATGGGGACAGCCCCCATTGTGGTGGCTTTTGTTATTTAGGGTCTGAGATTTCGGCTCTATAAATAATGCTTTTGAACTGGGTTACTATAAGATTATGGTAAACGCTACTATAAGATTATGGAGAATGAAACTATTCGATTATGGTAACAGCGTAATAAGGGGCGTTGATATGGCTGAGTTCATTAACAGGGATTTGCATGAGTTGCTCATTCGCATGGCAGGCTGGTTTCCTGTTGTGTCGTTGACAGGGCCTAGGCAGAGTGGTAAGTCTACGCTGGTTCGGCATGCCTTTCCCGACTATTCCTACGTCACGCTTGAGGACCCTCAAACGAGGCGCGCGGCCTTGGAGGATCCGGTGAGTTTTATCCGCAACCGAAAGGGCGGACTCATCATCGATGAGGCGCAATACGCCCCGGATTTGTTTTCAATGATCCAGGTTGTTTCGGATGAGCGGGGAGACGCCGGTCAATACATCCTTACAGGCTCGCAAAACTTTTTGATGATGAAAAGCATCGGGCAGTCTCTTGCCGGGCGAGTCGGGATCTTAAAATTGCTGCCATTATCGTTTCGAGAAGCGGAGAGGGGCCAGCAGGGGCAGCTGGAAGTGGATTTGTTCGCGCTCGAAGGGGGATACCCTCGCCTGCGTTCCGCCGGAATGCCGTCCTCGGTTTATTTTCCCAGCTATATCGATACCTATGTTGAGCGCGATGTTGTGGGCTTGCTTGATGTGCGCAATAAGGCGGAGTTTCATAAGTTTCTGTCCATAATTGCTCAGAGCGTCGGTGCCCTCATCAATATATCCTCGCTTTCTCGAGATACGGGCGTGAGCGTATCGACCATTAAAAGCTGGTTGTCCATTCTGGAGCAGAGCTACCTGACGTTTTCGCTGCAGCCCTATTATGCAAATGCCAAGAAGCGTCTAACTAAAACGCCCAAGCTCTATTTTTACGACACGGGGCTGCTCTGCTACTTGCTCAAAATTGGATCACTGGAGCAACTATTGGAGAGCCCTTATCTGGGGGCCGTTTTCGAAAACCTCATCGTTTCCGAAACGGCGAAGAGCCATCTCAACGTGGGCGAGAATCCCGAGCTGTATTTCTATAGGGACGACAGCAAGCGTGAAATCGATTTGCTCGACTGTACAAACTCAGGGAGTCCCAAGGCTATCGAAATAAAATCATCCAGAACGTATCACGATAAGTACGCCCGCCATCTACAGACTGTATGCGATGAGATCGACATTGCAAAAGATGCGCGCTATGTTGTGGCCCGCGTGGACTCAACGTATGAGTCGAAAGACTGTAGTGTGGTTTCGGCGCGTGATTGGCTTTTACGATAACAAGCTCGGCGTATTAACGGCTGCCGCGAAGGGAACCGGCCCCCTTTTTGCGGCGGTTTTTGCCTATCTGGTGCGTCTTAGATGCAAGTGAGTAGACTTATTTGGATATGCCGAGCACATCGCAACAAATACTCAATAAAACCGCAGGTCAGAGCTGTGGCGTTTTGGGGCGTGCTTGACCTCCTGCAAAAAGCCTACTCACTTGGTTTTTCTGCTAGAAGACCGCCGCGAGGGAAGGCAGCTCCCTCGCGGCGGCTGACATTTGCCCAGATAAAACCTGCCAAAATAAACCTGTCTACTCTTTGAGCCAGAGCCGACACTAATTCAAATGGCGAAATCAAAGGGCGTTCTCTGCATGGAGGGCGCCCTTTTTTATCGCGGGATGTTTTGCGTGGCAGTCATGAGGCCCAGGCGGTTGCTGACGCCGAGCTTGCGATAGATGGCGTTGACATGCTTCTTGACGGTTGACTCGCTTATGAATAGCTCGTTTGCCATCTGTTTGTTCGTTTTGCCGTCGAGCATGAGCCGCATGACTTCGGCTTCGCGCGGTTGGATATTGTGTTCTGTAATGAAAGCATTTAGCTGGTTTGTGTCTTCTGTCTGGGTGAGTTTAATGCCCCGAGGATAGAGGTTGGCGAGCGCGAGGCTCGCGTGCCGAGCGACTTCGAGCAGGATTGCGAGCTCGGTGTCGGTGAAGTCTCCGGCCGTGCGTTCACGAAACAGGGTGATGCTTCCTAGCGGGCTGTCGTTGTGCGCGAGCGTGGCCGTACAGCCAAAGTAGACGCCCTGCGGTTCCATCCATTTGCGATAGATGGGCGTGGCATCGCGTCGCTCGACGTCGACGAGGTCGAGGTCGCGGTAGACGCCGACCTTATGTAAGTCAAAGCTCCATGTTGTATAGTCCATCGCGGCGTAGCGGTTGTAGTAGTCGCTCAGTGCGCGGTCGTCCATTCCGCTGCTTGCGGGGTGGACGTAGCGTGGGGCATCACTGCCCGCTGCCTCGATCAGGTCGAACATGGCGATCCGATGGGGCACGAGCCCTGTCGTTCCCTCGAGGGTCTCCTTTTGCAGCTTATCGACACCGTGTGATGCGTGGATTGCAAGCGCGAGCTCGTTGAGAGCAGTCCAGGTCGTACTGTCCAACTCAATAGTCTGCTGATTATTGCATGGGGGCATAGGGCATCCTTTCCATTGTGGAACCCAGTATGTCATGTTCTCGGCCTGAATAGAACTTTAGGTCAGCGAATGGTATACCGTCGGTCGCTGAAAGGGGCTCGAGGGACCATTGAGAACATCTCGGTGCGGCCGCATCATGGTCTCGTCAAGCAAAAGCACCGAGATTTAGGAGCTTGAAATGAAGACCATTTACGAGAGCGAGTCTACGCCAAAGAAGGACGGATTCTACATGCCCGGCGAGTACGAAGAGCAGGAGCGCACCTGGATTTTGTGGCCGCATCGCTCGGATGTGTGGCGCTGTGGTGCCAAGCCGGCGCAAAAGGTCTTTACCGAGATTATTAAGACCGTTGCACGTTTTCAGCCCATCACTGTGGGCGTCAACACTGAAGACTTCCCCGCGGTGTGTGAGATCTTCGACGGCGTTGAGAACGTGCGCGTTATCCACATGGAGTACAACGACAGCTGGATTCGCGACCCCGGCCCGGCGTTTCTTGTCAACGACAAGGGGGACGTGGCACTCTCGCACTTCCACTTTAATGCTTACGGCGGTTTCATTGACGGCCTGTATTTCCCGTGGGACAAGGACGCTTCCATTGGCCTGCAGGTGGCACAGCTCGAGCAGGTTAACCGCTATCGTCCCGAGGATTATATCCTCGAGGGTGGCTCGTTTAACTGCGACGGCCAGGGCACCGTGGTGACCACCGAGATGTGCCTGCTCAATGAGGACCGCAACCCCCAGTACACCAAGGAGCAGATCGAGGAGAAGCTTGCCGAGTACCTGGGCATCGAGAAGGTCATTTGGATCAAGGATGGCATCGACCCGTTTGAGACCAACGGGCACGTGGACGACGTCGCATGCTTTAGTGCGCCCGGCGAGGTCTGCTGCATGTGGACCGATGATCCCAACCATAAGTTCTACAAGGAGTGCCAAGAGGCGTATAAGACGCTTTCCGAGACGACGGATGCCCGTGGCCGCAAGCTCAAGATCCACAAGGTGATTATGCCTGCGACCTCGGTATATATGACCGAGGAGGAGGCCAGCACGATTGCCCCCGTCGAGGGCGTGCTGCCGCGTACCCCCGAGGATGCTTTCGAGCCGAGCTACCTCAACTTCCTGCCCATCAACGGCGCAGTGCTTGTACCGCAGTTCGGCGATCCCAATGACGCCCAGGCGCTCAAGGATATCCAGGCTGCTTATCCGGACCGTGAAGTCATCGGTATCATGACTCGCGAGGTTATCTACGGCGGCGGCAACATCCACTGCATCACCCAGCAGCAGCCCAAGGCGCGCTGTAAATAGCAGTTCCATGGTGAACAGTGCTTGATTGTCCGCACGCGAAAGTCCGCCGACTTCAATGGTCGGCGGACTTTTTGTGTGGTGGTTTCAGCTGAACGGCGGGCCGTGCGGCTTGGGTGTGCGGGCACACAATCTGGGGAAACCAAACAGATTGGGGCCTTATATGATCGACTCGAAGGGAAACGTGCGACCCGAGGGCATGTTTAACAGGGCGTACCTGGCCCCCGAAGCCCAGCGCGCATACGATACGCTGCTCGAGTGCGTGCTCAACGGGCAGAAGGGTTGCGAGGCTTCGGCGCATGCGGGCATGGATACCATCAAGGCGCTCGTATAGCTTTACGCTTTCGGATGTGACACATAGGACTGCGTGCGCCGCTCCCGGCTATATTGCCCCCGAGGTGCTTCAACTCATGGAGATAGCCGGCATCAGCGATTTCGAGAGCTTGGCAGCGTCCACGAATGCCCCCGTGTTTACGCCACAGACGGATGACTTTGGACTCGCGGTCCATATCTTTAAGATGCTTAACCGCGGAATACACCCATACGCTTCTGGTGAGCTGGACTTGGACATATTTGACCTGGACGACGATGACATTCCGCCTGCACCATTGATAAACAGCTGCGTGTGTAATGGGCACAGCCCGTTTGTGGGGACGTTGGTCGGATACGTTGTCCCAAAGTACGCTCTTGAGCTCGATGATTTTAGCGGCACTATGGGCGAGGCACTCCGTCGATCGCTGTATGGCAGGGCGGAGGAGCGTCTTGACGCACGCACATGGGCGCGCCTGCTCGACCGCTATCTATCCGAGACAGTTGTGTGCAAGCGTGGCCATCTCCACCACTCGTTACAGCACGAATGCCCTTGCTGCCGAGGAGAGCGCGCCTTGTTGACTCGTCTTGGTTGATGGTTTGGGCCGTCTTGTAGAAAGCCCGTGAGGCGACATGCAAGTTAATCCTGCGTGTCGCCTCCGTACATATAGACGATAAATCCGTCGCCGGTGTCCTGGCTGTGATCCTCCAAGATGCGCTTCATGTTGAGGTGCTCGTAGAACTGCCAGTCGGAGTTGCAGTCGCTCATCAGGAAGAATTTGGTGCACCCGGCTTTGGCGAGTTCGGCGCGCGCAAGGTCGATGAGCGCACGGCCGAGCCCCTTGCCCTGCCATTCGGGCACGATGATGATCAGGTTGAGCTGGCCTTGGGCATATTCGTTGCCCGTGGCGGCAAAGCGGTCGGCTGTTGCCTTCTCGCGGCTATCGCCAAAGAGCGAGCCTTCGAGCTTGGCATCGGCGGTCTTTGCCATCTCGGTTGCCTGGACGAACATCTCGTTGTAGCAGGGCTCCCACGTGGGATTGGTGCGTGGTTTGCCGTCTTCGAAGATACCGATGCAGCAAGCGGCGATGATGCGGCCTTCAGCTTCGGCAACGAGCGCGATGGGGGAGCGCTGCAGCTGCATGGCGATGTTAAAGCGCGCACAGAAATCGGCGGCTTCGACGTCGCCTCGGTTGCGCAGCGTGTTGCACCACAGCTGGTTGTAGATGGCGGCGATGCCGGCCAGGTCATCGAGCGTGGCGGCACGCAGAGTTACGTTGTCAAGGCTCATGGGGGCTCCTTCCAAGTTGGGTCAGGCCACCCCTGAGTGTGACATGGACGCAGGACGGCCGCATCGACCATTCGGCAGGCGAGCCTCGAATCCTCGGGGACGGAGGGTCCTAAGAAGGAATGAGGGCGGATTTTCGGACACTTGCTCGATGAGAGTGGATAATCTCCCACTTTTAGCGCTGGTATAGGCCAAAAACGGGAGATTATCCACTCTCATTCTGGGTAGTCGTTGGGGACGTTCTTAAACGACCAGTCATTAAAGAACGTCCCCAATGACTACCCCAAGGAACATCCCAAACTGCCGGCAGAAAAGGAACGTCCCTAACTGCCGCATCCGGAGTAAGACAACGCCGCAGGTAGAGGACGGACAGCGAGCGGGCCGCATTTGAGACAAGGTGACGTGAAACGAAAGGGCGCTGACCTTCTGGTCGCGCCCTTGAAGTTGAACGTCAGATTGTCCAAATGCGGCCCGCGTAACTAAACCCGCTCCGCGATTTCGTGGATGAGGTAGTCGGTCTTTTCCCAGCCCAGGCACGGGTCGGTGATCGACTTGCCAAAGACACCGCCGTCGACCGGCTGGTTGCCGTCCTCCAGGTAGGACTCGATCATAAAGCCCTTGACTAGCTTGGAGATGGACTCGTTGCGGCGGCAGCTGTCGAGCACCTCCTTGCAAATGCGATACTGCTCCAGCGGACGCTTGCCCGAGTTGTCATGGTTGCAGTCGATGACCGCTGCCGGATTGGCGTAGCCGGCATGCTCGGTATAGCGCTCGGCCAGGCGCTCGAGGTGCTCGTAGTGGTAGTTGGGGTAGGTGCGACCGTCGAGACCGATGTAGCCACGCATGACGGCGTGCGCGAGCGGGTTGCCGTCACACTCGACCTCCCAGTTGCGGAAGATGAAGCTCTGGTGCGCCTGCGCGGCGTAAATGGAGTTGAGCATAACGGTGGTAGAGCCGGCAGTGGGATTCTTCATGCCGACGGGTACCGAAATGCCGCTCGACACCAGGCGATGCTCCTGGTTCTCGACCGAGCGCGCACCCACGGCAACATAGCTCAGCAGATCAACGAGGTACTGGTAGTTGGACGGATAGAGCATCTCGTCGGCGGTGAAGAAACCGGTCTCCTCAATAACGCGTAGGTGCATATGGCGGATTGCCTTGACGCCCTCGAGCAGGTCGTCGGGAGCCTCGGGGTTGGGGTTGTGCAGAAGACCCTTGTAACCGGTGCCCTTGGTACGCGGCTTATTGGTGTAGACGCGCGGAATGATGATGAGCTTGTCCTTGACCTCCTCGGCGGTCTTGGCCAGTCGGTTCATGTACTCAAGCACCGAATCCTCGCGGTCGGCAGAGCACGGGCCGATGATGAGCACCTTGCGCGCGTCCTCGCCGGTAAAGACCTTGGCGACTTCGGCATCGAATGCCTGCTTTTTGGCGGTAAGCTCTGCGGAAAGCGGCATTTCCTCGCGGATCTCCATGGGGATCGGCAGCTTGCGTTTGAAATCCATGGCCATGCGGGGCCTCCTTTATCAATTAACGGCAACAATTGGCGAATTCTCGAATGCTCGGCATTATCCGCTGTCGCACGCTAAAGTGCAAGCGAAACCTGCCGAAAAGGGACAGGTTTATTTTGGTCGGTTTTATCTGGGGAAATGTCGGCGCTCGCCGGAAGGGGGGGGGACCGGCGTACGACACGCTGGAGCAAGTTGGGTCTCCTGCGGCATACCCCGTGGACAAAAAATGGCAAATATGAGTACTGCTGCTAGCTTAGTATCATATCGACCTTACAAGATAATAGACACAACATTAAATATGTTCATTAACGTTGGCACACAGAAGCATGTTACCGGGCGTTTTGATCAATTTGATGGCATATCTAGGCCGCAAAGACGTCGTTTGGGGCTGTTTTGGCTGTTACTAAAAAGGTAACAGTACTCATATTTGCCCTTTTTTGCCCACGGGACCTCGAAGGGGCTGCCAATCAGGTCCCAGGGGAGACGGTTTGAGGGCCGCAGAGCAAAAACGGG